>JAQSDX010000049.1 GCA_029946125.1 Candidatus Methylobacter titanis | reverse complement strand
TGATAAATTTAATGTTAGGGCGACTTTGCGACTGACTTTTAAAACACGCACTGAGGTAAACATTAAAAATACAATAACTTAATTATGGAGGTACTACGATGGCAGCTGATGGTTATCAAGAACCCGTTCATGAACTGGACGACGAAACCCGAGACATGCATAGAGCGCTCATCTCGCTCCGAGAAGAACTGGAAGCAGTGGATTTTTACAACCAACGCGTCAACGCCTGCAAGAACCCTGAGCTCAAAGCAATCCTGGCACATAACCGTGATGAAGAAAAAGAACATGCAGCCATGTTGCTGGAATGGATACGGCGTCAAGATTCGAGTCTCGACCATGAACTGAAAGACTATTTATTTACCAACAAGCCTATCGCTCATGTGTAAAACTTTAACATCCTCCCCGACCTGAAAGACGGGGAGGATGTCAATATTATCGTCATTTTACTGAGGGAAAAATATGCGTATATGTAGACAACAATTTAAACAAATTCTGACTTTTTTTATTTTCATCGTAACCTTCTCCGGTTACAACCCTGTTTTTGCTGAACCGCCTGAGATAAAGGATACAGATACACATCATGCCCAAAATAGCCTTGATTGGCCGGGTATTTATTACGGTTTTACGCCCTGTGCTGATTGCAATGGAGTTAAAACCACGCTCGCTTTAAATAAAAATAACAGTTATATCTTGATTACCCAATACGTTGGTAAGTCAGAAAGAGAATTTGTGGAAAAAGGGAAATTTACTTGGGGTGATAAAAGCAATACGATCGTGTTAACGCCACGCAATAGTTCAACTACAAAGCACTATTTTGTCGGCGAAAATATGCTCATTCAGCTCGATAACACTGGCAATCGAATCTCTGGAAAACTTGCCGATCGCTATATTTTACGTAGAACTGATATAGCAAAATCATCACCCTCACATCCGTCACATTGAAAATATTTATCTGTGAGCATAAGACTTTCAAGGGTATTCGGTCAAAGCAATCTATGTTGAAGCGCTTAAAGAATCATAGTTTTCTATGAAACTGATAACTGTTTGTCATCGTTATTTCCCGCTTTGCCAAATGGAAAGCAACAACCAGATACCGCCTATAGTGGCAAAAGAGTATCCCAGAAATCCGAAGGCAGGTAAGCCGAATATTTCCGGCCCGCCTGTTACCGTCATGATAATAGACGAACCGATAATGAGCGCGGCGATTACTATGCCCATAGTTAACCGGCTAATGGCATTATCGATATGATTAACATACTGACCGAGATGCTTGACGGTAATATCAACCTGAAAGGCTCCTTTTCTGGAGGCGCGCAACAGTCTACGCAGGTCTTTTGGCAAGCTGGATAAAAGATCGGTGACGCTGATCAGATTGCGCCAACCCCGTCTGGCGATAGCCTCCGGTCGGTAACGCTCCATCATGATTTTCTGGACATAGGGCTCGGCAAAAACCAAAATATTAAATTCCGGATTCAGATGCCTGCCTAAACCGTCCAAGGTTATATAAGTTTTGACTAACAAGGCGAGATCAGCAGGCAATATCAACTTATGGTCCCTCAATATTGTCATTAAATCGCTCATCATGCTGGTAATACTTAAATCCTTTAGCGCCAGCGAACTATATTGATCGACAAAGGCTTCTATCTCAATAGTAAGCACTTGTTCATCGGTATAAATATTGTCCGACCAGTCTTCAAGTATCTCAGCCACTTTAGTCGGGAGATGATTAATCATGCTATACAGCAAGCTGACAACTTGCTCTCTGCGCTCTTCAGTTAATCGACCAACCATACCGAAATCGATAAATGCCAGTTTATTATCCTGCAGATAAAATACATTGCCGGCATGCGGATCGGCATGAAAAAATCCGTCTGCCATAATCATCTTCATGACTGCCTGAGTGCCTCGATCGGCCAGCAGCTTTCTATTCAGTCCCGCTTTATCGACAGCGGCAAGATCCCTGCCTTGAATACCTTGAATATACTCTTGTACATTGAGCCTTTCACAAGTCCATTGCCAATAGACTTTAGGAATCTTGATATTAAGATCATCGACTAAATTGGCAGCCACCCGCTCTGCATTTCTACTCTCGACGGCAAGATCAAGTTCCCGGTGTAATGATTGGTTAAACTGGCGAAGGACTTCTTTCGGATGAAATCGACGAATCTCCGGTGATTCGGACTCAGCAATATCAACAATACGCTGTAAAAGGCGTAAATCGGCTTCAATGATTTTACGTAGGCCGGGTCTGCGAATTTTCAAGATAACCGGCGTTCCGTTCTTGAGTACGGCTTTATGAACTTGGGCAATGGATGCAGCGGCAAGCGGTTGTCTGTCAACGTGTGAAAAAAAATCATCAATACTGCCGCCAAGATCTTCTTCAAGCTGGAGTAGTAGTTCCTCAAAGGACATGGGAGGCACCTGATCCTGAAGCTTTTCAAATTCGGCAATATATTGAGGCGAGAATAAATCAACACGCGTCGCAAGAATTTGTCCCAATTTAATGAAGGTAGGCCCCAGCTCCTCCAATACACGACGTACGCGTTGCGGCGTATCGAGATTCACATACTCGTCCACATGCTGCCAATGCAGCACCCTGCCCGCGCGTTCCAATGCCTTCCCCATGCCCAAGCCGCGAACAAAGCTGCCGAATCCGTAACGGATTAATACCGATGCAATATCATGAACCCTGCCCAGATCCCTGGCTGCATTTAACATTTCCCATAACATGCTCTACTGCTAAACTCTATTTTTTGGAATGAGACGGCTGCAGGCTTTCAGCAATACCCAATAAAATACCGCTGGCTATCTGTGCTAAAGTGGAAGTTGTAGCAACCGTACTTGAAATAATGATGTCCTTGCTTATCCTCGGCAAGTCTTTCAGCGCTTCCAAGGCAATTAAAGTTTGTTCGCCAACTGCGGTTCCGCTTTGCCGCGAATGGGCAATAAAATCATTGACAATATCGGCAACGACCTGATTACTGCCTTTGGCGACTTTCTCCAGAGTATCGAGAAACACCCCTTCCCTATCCTGTAAATCCTTGATCGCATCATTAAAATCATGTTCAGAATATTCGGCAACCTTGGAAGCCGCCTCTTCAATAGCCAATGTTGACGCTTCTGCCGCAATCGCCAAAGCATCATCCAATGCTGTAGCTGCCTGCATAAAAACCTCTTTGCTATGCTCACCATGACTAGTCATGCCCTCATTAATGCCATTAATGACCGTTTCAGTAACATTTTTGATGTTTTCCATGTCCAATTGACGTGCTGTCAGCGCTTTTAAGGTAATCTCCTTGATTTGTTGATGAACATCAGTCCCCGACTTAACCGCTGCCCGGACGGCACCTTTAACATCGTGTTGTTGGTCTATTTCAGTCATAATCGTTCTCCAGATCAATAAAAAAATTAGCAGGCAAGACGCGCTGTACGCAGTAGCGCATCCATCGCTATCAATACACCCTCCGATATGCTCAGAACAGGCTTCGTACTTTAGCCGTATGCTACAAACCTAAACTTATTGCTTGCCATCAAGGTCACAAGGTCACATGCTCTCAGAACCATTCAATACATCCGATTCACCACTCAGCCTGATGCATTTTTTCCTGGCCAAAGCAGGTGCATAGACAAAATCATTGTAGGGTGATTTGTCTTTATCGGCCATCGTTAAGTTATGTCTTTCTATCATCCAGTGTCGGTGAAAATAGTCTAAAAAAAGATCCGGCATGTTCCACTGTTCCGATTCGAAAAAATAACGGTTATCGTCTTTGAGATCAGACTGCCAATGCAAATAGGGCATTCTTCCTATCGGCTCGGACAGGTAAAAGCTGTTAAAAACCTCCAGGACTTTTGATTTTTTGCGCAGAATAATAAACAACGGCGTACTGGGCAAGTGCTCGTAATCGTAGACAAAAACGCCCAGCGTCCCCTCGTCCTTTTCATTGATTCGCCCGGCTATATCTTCGAGTGATGACAAAAACAAACGGTTATATTGCCTGAACTCCTCAGCGCCGAAGCCTATTATTTCCTTAGCATGGTGCTCTGAAGTCGGGCCATCTTTCAGAATAAGCATCCTGAAATGAACGCCTTTTTTAATGGCGAGTTCAAATTCCCGGCAATAATGCCTATAGCGGGGATCAAAGGTAATCATCCAGTACACATAATCGCCGGGGTACAGACCGTGCATGATCTCGGAAAAATCCAATTCTTTCTCGGTTATCCCTAAAAAACCCCGTTTCTTAGCATTGATCACCGTCCCATCGATATACTTTGTCAGCACGCTGTGAAATATCTTCTCGGTTTCTTTACGTTCTTCGGTAGCGATGATCCAATGATGAAAAAAACCCACTGAAATCACCACCGACGTGAACAGGCCGAACTCTGAAATAATCTCTACCAGCCAGACGTATTCTTTATCGCCAAGATCAACGGCCAGGACGCCAAAAATCTTGTAAATGGTAAATCCGCCAAAAATAAGCACCAGCGCGAATAGCCATTTCAGGACATTAAGATTTGACGACATAGCTATTGCTCCTGCCCGTGTTAGAGGGCGATAAGATGTTTCATGTGCCTTCTTTCCATGATGACAGATACGCCTGCTGTTCCGGGCTTAAGCTGTCGATACTGAGACCCATTGCCGCCAGTTTCATCACCGCGACCTGCTGGTCAATATTACTCGGCACCGGGTGCACGCTGTTTTCAAGATCAACGCCCTGCTCCCATAAATAGGCAACGCTCAAGGCCTGATTGGCAAAACTCATATCCATAACGGTTGCCGGATGGCCTTCTGCGGCAGCCAGATTGACCAGCCGTCCTTCGGCCAGCAGCCGGATAGTGCGCCCATCTTCAAGCTGATAGGCGTCAACGTTGCTACGCGGCCGGTGTTTTTTTACCGCCATATTCTCCAGCGCCGGGATGTTGATTTCAACATTAAAATGACCGGAATTGGCAATCACGCAACCGTCTTTGATCACTTCAAAATGCGCTTGATCCAGCACATGCTTGTCGCCGGTTGCGGTAATAATAAAATCCGAAATAGCGGCCGCCTCAAGCATAGGCATGACCCTAAAGCCATCCATCGCAGCTTCCAGCGCCCTAAGCGGATCGACTTCGGTGATAATAACTTGTGCGCCGTGGCCTTTGGCGCGCATCGCAATGCCGCGTCCGCACCAGCCGTAACCTGCAACCGTGAAGATTTTACCGGCCAGCAGGATGTTGGTGGCGCGTATAATGCCGTCCAGCGTGCTTTGGCCGGTGCCGTAACGGTTATCAAACAGGTGTTTGGTCAGCGCATCGTTGACCGCAATCACCGGAAATTTGAGCGCACCCTCTGCCGCCATGGCACGCAGACGAATGACGCCGGTGGTGGTTTCTTCGGTGCCGCCGATAATCCCGGCCAACAAATCGCTGCGATTTTTATGCAATTCGCTGACCAGATCGGCGCCGTCATCCATAGTCAATTGCGGCCGATGTTCCAGCGCCTTTGCTATATGCCGGTAATAAGTACTGTCGTCTTCGCCGCGAATCGCAAAAGTAGGAATCTGATAATGCTGCACCAGCGCGGCCGCAACATCGTCCTGAGTGCTCAGCGGATTGCTGGCGCATAACACCAGATCCGCACCGCCTGCTTTCAGGGTGAGAGCCAGGTTGGCGGTTTCCGTAGTGATATGCAGGCAGCCGCTGATCCGCGCGCCCTCCAGCGGCCGTTCTTTGGCAAAACGATCATGAATGGCGCTCAATACCGGCATTTCTGTCAATGCCCATTCAATGCGTTCGCGTCCCTGATCGGCCAGCGATATATCTTTTAAGTCATGCCGGTTATTGATCATTCAGCCCCCAAAATCTTTTGTTTTCGCGTCGCCAGCGACCAGCGGTACAAAACTGACGCCAAGAATATTCTTAATCTCGATTTCGCCATTGGCCATTTTTTCTACAACCATCAGTTCCTGATAACTGTAGGGCAAACCCACCGGTATGACCAGCCTAGCGCCAACACGCAGTTGCTCAATCAGCGGTTGGGGAATATAGGCGGCGGCGGCAGTGACGATGATACCGTCATAGGGCGCATGTTCAGACCAGCCGAGATGGCCGTCGCCGGTACGTACCGTGACATTGTTGTAGCCCAGTTTTTTAAGCCGCCGTCGCGCTTGGATGGACAGTTCTTCCCGTATTTCAAGCGAATAAACCTGTTTGACCAGCTTTGAAAGAATGGCCGCCTGATAGCCGGAACCGGTGCCTATTTCCAGAATGGTGTCGGTGGATTTGGTATCCAGTAAATCGCTCATCAAGGCGACGATATAAGGCTGAGAGATGGTCTGCCCGTAACCGATAGGTGCAGGACCGTCTTCGTAGGCAAGAAAGCGAAAATCCGCCGGTAAAAATTCATCCCGAGGCACCTGTTTGATGGCAGCCATGACCCTGTGATCCAAGACATCCTTGCCGATCAGATGGCGGGTCAGGTTAACTTCCATTTCAATATCGCTCAACATATGTTGCAGATCGTTCATTGATTATGCTCCGAGGAGTGTTTTTTTGCGTTCTCACGGCTGGGTGAAAGGCTCTATTTAGGAATCAACCTAAGGCCACGACATGGATGAATGGTTTTCTCCGGTAATACAAATCATGATTCCAACATAACTACGGCAAAGTTTCAATTGGGGACATTACTGATAGCCTTATGCTAAAAGCCGGCGCATATTCGCAAAATGGAGTGCAGGCTTTGCCTGACATTTCGCAGGCGAAGCCTGCACTCTGGATTAAAACCAAGCTCCAGACTGAACGATGACATAAGCAAATCAAATGAGGATGAAACTAATGAAAGCCATGGTATTGCAAGCGCTCTGCGACCTTAAGGAAAACCCGATGCCACTTGCATTGATGGAACTCCCCGTTCCTATCCCTCGTGCACAGGAAATCCTGCTGAAAGTTTCTGCTTGCGGAGTTTGCCATACCGAACTGGATGAAATTGAAGGACGCACCCCGCCGCCACGATTACCGATAATCCCTGGGCATCAAGTAGTCGGACGTATTGAAACCGTCGGCAGCAAGGTGAGTTCCCTTAAAATAGGTGACCGGGTTGGCGTTGCCTGGATTTTCTCGGCTTGCGGCACCTGTAAATTCTGCCTGTCAGGCAAGGAAAACCTGTGTCCGGCTTTCGCGGCGACAGGCCGCGATGCCAATGGCGGCTATGCCGAATATATGACTGTTGCGGAAGATTTCGCCTATGCCATTCCAGAGATCTTTGCTGACGAGCAGGCCGCTCCTTTGCTTTGCGCCGGTGCCATCGGCTACCGGTCATTACGCCTGACAGGCCTGAAAGATGGGCAACGGTTGGGACTGACCGGCTTTGGCGCATCGGCACATCTGGTGTTAAAAATGGTGCAGTACCGTTATCCGAATAGCGAAGTTTATGTTTTTGCCCGAAGCAGCAAGGAAAGAGCGTTTGCCAAAGAACTGGGCGCAGTGTGGGCCGGAGATACCGATGAGCGAGCGCCCCATAAGCTGGATTGCATCATCGATACCACCCCGGCATGGCAACCGATCGTGGAAGCATTAGCAAACCTGGAATCGGGCGCCAGACTGGTGATTAATGCGATTCGCAAGGAAGGCGACAAGCACAGCCTGTTGAATCTGGATTATCCGCTGCACCTCTGGCAAGAAAAAGAGCTAAAGAGCGTCGCCAACATCACCCGGAGCGATGTAAAAGAGTTCTTGAGTCTGGCGGCTAAAATGAATCTACAGCCAGAGATTCAGGTATTCGCATTGGAACAGGCAAATGAAGCGTTGATTGAACTCAAGACCGGAAAGATTCGCGGCGCCAAGGTGCTGAAAATGGCTTAATGTCTTCAAAAAAGTACTTAGAACGAGCTGAACGTAGCGTTTAATGGTAGCCGTAGCCTTACAGATCGGGTTACGCTATGCTGACTATGGATAGGGAATGCCCTTATTATTTATTGGGAAATAGTTAACGCTGCTTGACGATCCAGTTTTAAGGACTGCTATTTTAGTACGTCCCAAACATACGCTTTTCCGGCACAATCAATGCGGCCTTAATTATCTGATTCTGTTACGTAGGCAATGATTTATAATGCTGCAATTCACCCAATCAAACCCGGACCACTATTTTTACAAAATGGCAGACTCGAAAATTTATCTGAATGTACCTTTTGCTCAAAAGGATGAGGCTAAAGCGCTCGGTGCGAGGTGGGATGCTGTACAAAAAAAATGGCATGCTCCAGCCAATAAGGACATTGCGCTCTTTGCCAAGTGGCAAACCGAAGCCGGTGCTGTAACATCGCCAAGATCGAAGACCTCAGCCTCCAAAATCAGTTCCTCGTCCAAGAAGACCACCACCGGAGCCAAAACCCATACACAGGATAAGGACTTTGTTGCCTATAACGGTGATGTGCCGCCTTGGGATTAGTGAAGCCTGGGAACGAGGGTAATCACATACACGGAGACAAAATGACACACAAAAGATTGACAATGAGTTCCTTCTGTACCTGGGACAATGACACGTTAGTGCTTAACATTCTTGGTAAACCTAGCGCAAAACAGGATGCCATTGGTAAGGCTAAAGGCAATCAACTCAAAATTAGTGTCACCGCCTCACCTGTGGCGGGTAGAGCAACCGATTATATGGTTCGATTCCTGGCAAAAGAATTTGGCGTGACCATCAATGATATTGAAGTTGTGTTTGGCCGATTTAATGTCAATAAACAACTGCGCATTACATCGCCCAAGAAGTTACCATCAGTGATCAGCAAACAGTTATCCCATGAAGTAAAAAACACCTAACAATACTGTCAATCGGACGCATCAACACGTCTCTGCCCTGCTACCTAAAGCGTTGCCGTTCAAGATAAACATCCAATTGCTTAGGGTTAGCTCACGGTCATTAAGTTAAGCCAAAAAATAGTGCTTAGGATACTGAGGTTCGAAGCGCATCAATCGGGAAGGATGCGCTTCGCGTTATTCACCATATCCGCACTATGTTCAATTATTGAGAGCATTTGATCTGCTAGTTTTTTGCGATCATAGGCTTCTGCAAGTTTCACACACCCTTGTTGCAGCTCTTGATATTTTGCTTGGTCGTTTTTCAGTTGCATCACTTTGTCAATAAAATCAGCTTCGTTTTCAGGCTCGAAACAAAGTCCGGCATTGTATTTTTCGATAATCTCCTGAGCTTGCCCTTCCACACCCAACAACGTCGGTTTTTGCATCGCCGAGGCTTCGAAAATCTTGGACGGAATGACCATTTTGAAATTATCTTCTTTTTTGAGCGGTGCCAGCGAAATATCGCAGATTGCGAGGTATCGCGGCACTTCTTCTTTTGCAATCGAATCTAAAAATGTAACATTTTTCAACGCCAAGCTTTTAGCCAGTTCTACAACATTTTGTTTCATCGCGCCATCGCCGATAAACAGAAAATGGATATTTTCATCTTTTATGTTCGCGATTGAACTGACAATAAAATCGAGACTGTGCGCCATTCCGTGCGTTCCGATATAGCCTATGATGAACTTGTCATTGAGATTAAATCGCTCCAGCAACCCTTGATCTTTGGGGCGCGGATAAAACAGCTCTACATTGGAACCGTTGGTAATCACATCGATCTTGACTGCATCGATCCCGCGACCAGCCAGATTGGTCTTAAACGCATCGGTGACGGCGATCACCCGCGTTGCGTCACGGTAGAGGGCGAGTTCTATTTTTTCCAGCATTTCAATGGTGCGCCCCTGCTTCATCGCGCCGACGGTTTTGATCGATTCTGGCCATAGGTCGCGCAGTTCGAAAATCCACGGTTTTCGGCGTATTTTGGAGAGGCCCCACGCTGTCCATGTCGTGAAAAACTGCGGAGAGGTGGCGATGATAATATCGTATTTGCGAAACAGGCCGATCAAAAAAGCCGAGAAGGCGAAACTGACATAATCTATTACCCGTTTCGCAAACCCGCTGTTGGCGGTGATATAGCTCCAGACCCGTATCACCTCGATTCCCTCCATCATCTCTTTTTGATAGAGTTTGTTTTTATAGCCCTCGTAGACATTGCCATGAGGAAAGTTGGGGGCGCAGGTGATGACGGTTACCTCCGCCCCCTGCTTGATCCACTCCTGAGCATGTTCATAAGTGCGCGTAGCCGGTGCATTGACCTCGGGTGGAAAGTTATCGGTAATAAAAAATATCTTCATAGCGTTATCTCAATTTTTAGAATTTTTTGAAAATCAATCTCCAGGCATTTTGCCGTCGCCTGCTTGTTAAAACCTTCGGCATATTCATACGTCTTGATCTCAAATTCTCCACCCTCAAGCAGGATATGTTTTTTGATGGTTTCTTCGCTGACATTCGGATGAAAATGGAGATACGCTTTTGCCTCGACATTCTTGTTGAGCTGGTCACTGATAAGGATTTTATTTTCATAAAATTCGAATGTCCGCGTATGCGATATACCGAGTTTTTTATAGCCGTTATGAGTAGCTTTTATACGATCATCACCCTCTTCCAGTGCGAGGATACCGGCACGCTCTGCAACCCGGAATCCTCCCCAAACATCACTGGAGTTTTGTCCGTTCACCACGACCGTGTTGTGTGCAGCCGTTCCCCGCTCAAAATCTCGTCTTTTCCCGATTTCATACGTACTCAATCCGGCGTCAACAACAAAAGGCTTGCCCGCAATCCTCAGCTCAAAGTTAAGCGTATCGGCATGCGCATGACCGGGGATATAGTCGGGGCCGATTCGGCCGACGTCGATAACACATTCATAGCCCTCTCGCACTATCTTGCGATAACCGCAAGCGGATAATTTTGAATTTTTAATACTCAAATTTAAACTTTTGGCATAGTCATTGAGCTGCCCCGTCGTTGGGGCGATACCGTTGGTACTGTCGTTAAAGTGGGGAATGGTTCCATCACGATAGCTAATCGTTTGCAGCCAGCCGAGCATCTTTGCCGCTTTCTCTGCAAGAAATATCAGCAATGCGTCCTGTTTCCACAGGTTATTTTGCAGCAGATTAATGCAGTCGAGCACCCGAAACAGCATGATCTGATGGTACATCGGGCTCAGCTCGAAGTGGGCGCCATCATCCAAAATTTGCTCTTCCAGCTCAGATTTCAAAATATCTTTGGCTTTGTTATAAAGCCTTTCATCCTGAAAATAATAGCTTCCAAACAATAGGCTAAAACCGTTTTCGAGCAGATGATTCCCTAGCAGATGGCATTCAAGGTTGTCCAGCAATATAGAATACTGGGCATAGAGGCTGTCATCTATAGATTGCTCTTTGATGTTGTGACAGGTCAAAAACTTGATCCAGTTGATACTCCGCAGCGAAACCGGGAACGGTTCGAGAGCGTCTTTCATGCTTGCCATATGAGCCATGAAGTCGTGAATCAGTAGCAGCCCCTCTTCCCTGCTTAAGCCTTCCTGCTGCAAAAAATCAAAATAGGTCAGATTGTAGATCCAGAGCTTGCCGTGCTCTGGGCAGTTCCAGTCGATAGCTCCGTCGAAACTATGGGAGAGATTTAAAAATGTAAATGTCTCTCCCTTGCAGGACACCGCACTAGAGAGAGAAGATTGCAACCGCAGTGAGCTTGTAGTGGATGGGATCGAAAGCGTGTAACGATATCCGCTGATAGATCGAAGTCTTTTGCGTAGGATGTAAAAAATCCTATAGTTGAATTGCCGACATTTTAGATACTTGATCGTATGGAACAGACGTAGGAGTTTGTTAGCATTCATAGTGTGCAGGTCTCTTGTTATGCTCAATGCTTTAAAGTGACAATTCACGCATTATCTTATGCCGTACTTCGTCTGCCATACCGATTTTTTTCGGATTATTGGCGACCAATTCAGCCAGATTTCTCGCCACTTGATCACCCTTGACCTTTGCGTACATACTGAGCAGTTCATAATCCTCCGCACCCATGCGCCAAGCTTCCCAGCGCCGACTGGATACAATTGTATTGCCCTCACCTTCATAGATCACTGAAAAATCCGGGCGTTTACCGTCAAAATCATCCCAGGCGCTACTCTCGTATTTTCCCGACCCTGTGTCGGCATAATTCCAGAATCCAGCACCCATAAAACCAAGAGAAAAGGCCCGCCATGCCATAAGGCGATAGTAGGTATAGGGGGAAAGCGACTTGCTGTTCGCTAATACCCCATAAAGCCAGATTTCTTTTTTTGAACCTATAGCAGCAGCGTACATATCTTTATGATTAATAACTTGAGCAATATCCAGATAAGGCAAGGCTGACAAGGATTCCTTCCGCTCCAAAGTTGCATACAGTTTTATTCCTGCTATTTCCTTACGAGCCCAGCTAGCCAATTCTATAAATCGGGTTAAGTCTGTTTCTTTTATTTCATCATACGGATACAGATAAACGTTGTCTTTTTGAAATCCAGCTTGCACGGCACTTGTTACCACTCTGGCATGCAAATTTTTAAACCATTGCTTCCATTTGTCACTCATAAATGGATATTTACGATTGGCAGTTAACAAACTTTCATCGTTAAAATTTAAAAAAAACAGCACTTTTTTAGCGCCAAGGTGAAGTTTCAGGTATTCATCTAACTGCATTAATTTCTCTGCAGAAGGTTGATCAGCCGTAGGCATATACTTTGGTGGGATAACGATGGCGTTGATATGATGACGAAGAAGATCATTTGCCGCTTCGGTTTTGCGATCCCTAATGGGCTTAAAATCAAGATAACCCCAATTGACCGTATTCAGGGCTAGTTGTTGCGGGAGAATAACTTTAGAAACCTGAAGAGAAAGCGGTAGCGAGTTGGAATAGGCGCTTGTTCCAACCTTTAATGTGTTTTCCCAGCGCCCTGGATGCAGTCCATGCGCAGTTAGAAATACCATCTTTGATTCTCCAGAGCGCAAGGTAAACTTGTTTTTTATAGGCACCAAGGGATCAGCGATATATCCGGCCGTTGCACTTTTCACAAAAGGAACCTGAAAAAAAGTCAGATCAGGGGCATTAGGTGGTAAATCGTCTGGTTGAATAAATATTTCCTGCGAATCCTTAGACAAGTTAGTGACAACAAAAGCAGCATGGTCATAGCCTCCTTGAGGAAGCTCGATTGAAATGCTTTTCTCTGTAACGGCTAGAGATAATGTGGCAGGAGATAATGGCCCCCAAGGATTAACCATTTCAACGATAAAAGTTTTGCCGGGAAATTTTACGCTTAAGAGTGACGCACGAAGCTTCAGTAAATCGACTTCAATAGCTTCTGCAGCTTTAACTATCGAGCAAGTAGGGACAATGCCCATGATTGCGAACGATGTTATAACAAATAAAACCCTACATAGCTGCATTGTCATTTTTTGCCTTATGTTAAATGGATTTTTCATTCAGCAATTTTCCATAATAGATTTCTGCGGCTGATCGACTCAAATTTTCTTCGAAATAGCGATAGCAGTTATTTGACATATCAGCCAGTAACGCACTATCTCCAGATAACTTATCTATTGCCCAAACAATTGAATCAATATCTTTGGTTTTTACCTTAAAGCCGGTAATGCCATCCTGAACCAAAGTTTCCAATGCACCCGCACGGGTAGAAATAATCGACAAACCCGCACGCATTGCTTCTATAACCACATAAGGAAAACCTTCAGGGTGATAGGTTGGTAGCGCTAATACATCGGCATTTTGATAGACTTCTTCCAATGCGGTTCCAGTCAAATATCCTGTAAAATGAACAGTGCCGGGAGGTAGCTTTTCGCTCAGCTTGATTAACTCCGACAATTCAGGCCCGTCACCTACAACCGTTAATTTCACGTTCTTTTTTTCAGCAGATAATTTCTCAATGGCCGCAAGCAGTTCAAATAGGCCTTTTTCTTTAACTAACCGCCCTACAAAAAGTAATTTCAAGCTATTAGCATCCGATACACCACTCTTTTGCCAAATAGTGTCTGCTGTTGAATAGTTTGCATAAAGCGCGGTTTCACCATCGGCAAAAAGCTGGTGAAAACCGTCCGATTGAACCCTGCTCAGAAAGTGAAATTTTTTCACCTTTGCCATCAATGGGCGAATGAGAAAGTTGATGATTTTACAGAAAATGTTATTGAAAACGGGAAATCGTCCACCGTGAAAAAAAACATGAATTTCCCGTTCTTTAGCCGGAATAAAAGCCAGAACAATAAGAAGCTTAATAAAAGCGGATGTATAAATAGAAGTATTAACCAAGACATGACTGAAATTGCCGGTATTTATTTTATTACGCATGGCAATAACGTTTTTGGCAATCAGCAACAAATCTGTTTTGGCATTGGAATTCATCGATCCAGGATCTAGAACCACTGCATCACGAAAACACAAAAGGGATTTCAAGTTCCTAATGTGTGTGGCCACCCCGCCTATGTAATCAGTGTTTACTGCGGGACCTATAATGCAAACCCTCGACGCCTTAGACATAATCCTGCATCCTGATTCCGCTCTTCACAATTTTGGCCGGCACACCTACAACAAGCGAACCATCAGGAATATCCGTTATTACTACCGCATTGGCACCAATCACCACATTATTGCCAATTTTTATGGGGCCAAGAATCTTTGCGCCTGCGCCAAAATAAACGTGGTTGCCAATATTGGGTACTTCACGTTTTTTTGAAGTGCCACCAATCGTTACATTTTGATCAACATGGCAATCTTCGCCAAGTACGGCGCGGCCATGAATAACTATACCTAAGCCGCCGTAACCAAAAATTGTTCCCTTGCCTATTGACGCGGTGTGGGGTATCCATGCCGCGAATATAAATCGAATCAGATAGGAAATAAGCTTTGGCAACAGCGGAATTTTATTTTGATACAAATAATGCGAAAAATAATACCAGTTATATACGTTAAACATGTTTCAAATTCCTTTCATATAACTCTAAATAGCCATGAGTAGTGATTTCTATCGAGTAACGCTGTTTGAATTGCTGTTGAGCGTTATCTGATATTTGAGAAGCAAACGATTGATTATCTAATATTTCGGATATGGCTCCGGCAAGTGCGTTGGTATCGCCTTTAGGAATCAGCAGTCCCGTTATGCCGTGTTCAATGATGTCAGGTACGCCGCCAACGGCCGTGCAGACCGTCGGTATGCCGTAGCCCATCGCTTCCAGTAGCGTTAAAGGAACGCCCTCCCAATCGGATGAGAGCACAAAAACATCCGCAGTCCTGAGTAGTTTAGGGATGTCTTTTCGCGCTCCCAGAAAATAAATATTGTCCCTAATATTTTCAGGGAGATTACTCACTTTATTTTCCAGTATTTTTCTAAAATTGCCACCTGATGGGTCCTCGCCGACTATCAGCAAGCTGCAATTATTATTTTTCCGGCAAAGTTGCTGATAAGCTTCGATAAGCAAGGCTTGGTTCTTTTGTTTCCAAAGCCTGCCGATGGTGATAATCAGCTGATGCTCGCATGGCAGATTTAACTCTTTTCTCAGCGTATCCTTTGGGGCATTCAAGATCTGAAGGTTTATACCAATTCCATTATTGACAACGTGTGCGTCGACTTTATAGACATTAAAAATGCTTTGTTTGACGGTTTCTGATAATGCGACAGGCATCCAACCGAATATTTTGAAGGCAATCTTGTGAACCTGTTTTACGGCAGAGGACGCCTCGTAATCAGCGATATTGTGAACTGTATGAATTTTCACCGCGTTCCGACACATTAAGCTGGCAAGCAAGGTATATCTAAGGCCTGCTAAATGCGTATGGATCACGTCCGGCTTGATGTTTCTCAACACATTTGCCATTCTTAAAAGAATAGAAGGATCAAAGCCTTTTTTCTTCCCTAGCGTCAGGATTTCTGCGCCGGAAGCAAGGGCTTCATCGTATACGATAGAAGGAATAGGATCATATAGGCTGACGAAGAAAACCTTATAATTTGGCTGTTGTCTTTTTATTTCCGCGCAGAGTCTTACTGCCAGGAGTTCGCCGCCACCCACATTGAAACTGGGTATAATTTGAACAATTTTCATTCGGGCTCTTCTATTTTAAGGAAGTGATAATCAGTGTGGTTGATGTAAGCAAGTCATGCATATGAGTTTGCACGACCCCCGTCTTCCAGGCATTTGCGCGAATCTGTAAAAGAATACGCAAGTTCATCACCGCCATTGCAGACAATGGCTTAGCGCTACTTGCTGGATACGCATCTAATACCGCCGTACGAGCCAGATAAGAACAACAGAGTGGCGGACATCCAAAACAGATCGCCGATCCGGGCATTCAGGAACGTCGGATACGACGTCCCATTCAGTAGCAAAAACAGCAGGCAGACGAGAAACTCGATCGCATACGGACCGCCCGCGCGGAACTGGCGTTGCCCCATCATGATCAGGATCGTCATAAACACTAGCAGACCGGGCAGACCCAGTGCTGCAGCCAGTGCTAGCTGTAAGTTATCGGTTGGAGGTATCAGTGTGCACGGGATTCCCCAGATCAGGCGTAGCGGCTCATCAGTGAAGAGATCGGCTGTTTGTGTCCAATAGGGCAGACGACTGCTAGTCAACCCCACAGATGATGAATCCTGCAATCCAACGGCTTCAGCGAGCCGGTTCATCAAGGCAGGAGGTACCAAGTCGCTGGCGATCGATACGATCACGGCCGCGCTTAGCCCACCGACGGCGATGGCGAGAAAGCCGTACAAGTTTCGGGATAGTACGGCCCAAACCACTATCGAGATTAGCAGCGCGAGCAATGCACCGCGAGAACCGGAGAAAATCAGCCCTAACCCTGCACCGACGATCAACGGCGCAAGCACCAGCAACGACGTCAAACTTTTCATTCGATTCAGCAGCAACAGGATGTACAACCCACAAAAGGTGCCAAACACATTAGGTTGTCCATCAAAGGTGCCATATGCACGGCCATATTTAAGCACGTCTTCGAAGTTGAGATCACGCGTGTAAAAATTACTCAGAAAGTCAACCGCCCAGTCAATGCCCATACCCTGTGCCACACCCAGGAAAATCGAGAGAGCGCCAAAGATAAGGAGTGTATTCATAAACACCTGATATAAGTCAACGCCCTCGGCCTTTTTGATCATCCGATAGAGTACGGCTGCTAGCAAAATAATCAGTGCCGGCCGAAGCAAGCCATAGAGTCTCGCAACCTCGCAGATAGGGGCACTCTCCGAAGCGTCAAAGATCACGCGTGCGCCCGAAGTAAAAAGCGCAATGAACACAATGCTGAGATAACCCCGTCCGATAAAAGTCTTCGGGGTCAACACCGCGCGGACTGCCTTCGCGAATCCCAGAGGCCAAAACAGCAATGTGCTGCTAAGTATCAGAATGAGCAATACTTGATCCCCCGTAATACCACGCATGCCAGAAACTCCTGCCAGTCGGATGGCTGGTGATACGACTAGCATCAGAGCATACAAACTGATAAAGACTTTTGGCCACATAACAGATCTCTAGCCGGCAGCCAGCGATTCAACGTCATCGGCGATGCGCGCAGGTATTTCTCGCATCTTGATCGCAATCAGGTTACGCAAGTTGTCCTCGTTCTCCAAAAGAAGGCGGCAGCGCTCGACAAGTTTATCTGTCGTAATTGTGTCAATATCGAGTACATATTCACCCAGTCCGAACTGCTCCATGATGCCGGGTGCCTTGGGACCGTGGTATGAGATTACATTTACCGGTGTCCCTGCCGCCAGAGCCAGAATCACCGAATGAAAGCGTGTGCCAATCAGGAAGCGCGCCTGCGCATAAATCGTCTTCAGCTGGCCAGGCGTAAAATCTTGGTCGAGCACAATAACCGGGATGCCTGCGTCAGCCATGCGCGAGCCGAGCTCTTTGTTTATTATGCGGTCGTCTTCGATCGGTGTCGGGCCGATCACTTGGGGTGCGACCAGCACCGTCAGGCCTGCCTCGTGACAGTGGAGTGCCGCTCCCACCAGAGCTGAGACGTAGTTCTCATACTTCACTCGCGCGCCGCGCGGATCGTAAGGAAAATCCCATTGACGGCTAGTGATCACTATATAGGACCCCAGTCGATCAAGCACGCTGCCGACTTCCTCTTCATTGATCACAAAGGCTGTATCGTAGGTTTCCTTGAGTCCACTAATACCAAGCCCAGTCAGCAAATCGAGCGATTTCCGCTCGCGTAACTGGATATTGTCGATGCGCTGGAAAACGTAACGAGCGAACGCCCTTGCTGGACCGCCAACGAAGGGGCCAACGCTATTGGCCGAAAGGGCGGTTTTTACCCCCAGTCGTTTGGCCAGCAGTAGAGTGTAGGCATTCAAAAACAACGTGTAGAGTCCACCAATATTGCTAGTGCCGAATAGGTAATGGCCGCCTTTGCCAACGACGAGATCAGCATTCCTGATCGCCTCCAGACTCGCCCGTTGCTCAGGATTTATCCAACGAGCTCCGATCCTAGGTGCGGCAAGCAGTATTAGAGCTTTGATGGTGTCCATCAGCCTGGTCAGTCGGGCAGTGCGCTTGAAAGGACAGCGGTGGAACACCGGATGAGGAAACACGCCAAGCGCATACTTACGTTCCAAGTGCCGTGTGGAATCGGTGAAATGAACGGAATCAGCGGAAAAGCTCGACACGATGCTGATCTCACGCGCACCGCGTGCTCTAAGTACGTCGATCAGCCCCTCTACGATTGCAGAATCGCCCTTATTGTCGTCGGACCAACCATTGGAAATAATAATTTTTTTTATCATAATTGCACCTTGAGTTACGAAGTTGTTTTCTTAAATTGCCTGTTTGCAATCAGTCCCAGCGTTAACACCATCGCCAGAAGCAGGCCCAGTTGCGATAACACTTCTGAACGACCGAGTTCGACGAGCTTGAGTTGACTAGCCTTGCCAGCCAGTAGCACCATGGCATAAGGCGCGATTCTCAAAATCATCATTCGTGCCAAACTTGCATTGACGAAGCGTGCGACCATTACTATATAGATTAGCAACGCCAGTCCCTCGACTAAGACTACTATGTTCGCCATTAACATGAGGTCGTCGAGTTGGCTCGCAAAATAGTATGGAACCACTGCAACAAATAGCGCTCCGCCTTGAACTACCGCACGTAATCCTTGGAAGCCAGAGGTCATCAATACGTGCGCGAAGGGTAGCGACATCGACTGCAAAGCGAGTATCCATGCGATAAGCTGGAGTGCTTCATGGAGGCCAGGCGTCGCGGCTGACTTGGCTCCAAGTAAAAGCGGCAGCAGCCATGGTGAAAAAAAATCCAGCACCAGACTCATCAGCGAGCCGAGTGCCGTAATGCTCGCGAGCTCAATGCTGATCAGTCTGCGATAGGTGAGTGGATCGCGATTGCTGGCAATGAGTTTTGGATAGAAAGATTGGGCAATCGACATCGGTACCATATAGAGAACCAGTGGCAGCCGATAAGCAATTGCAAATGCTCCGAGCGTTAGAGGGCTGGCGAATGCTTGAAGCATCAATAGTGGTACTTGAGGCGCCACTACATAGAGCATGCCGGTCCAAAAAAAGCCTCCGATGCCATTCAGCAGCCGACGCATCTGGCTAAAATCGAAACTTTGGCGTAGATGCGCCATTAATTTGACAACGGCTACTATGCCAGCCAAAAACGCACTGAAACCATAGGCAGCGTTTACAACAACAGGATTATCACGCTGCGGCCCCATAGCGTATAAGACCAGCAGTGTCAAACCGACGATCATGACCGTGTTCATTACCCGATGAATTGCGGCCGAGCGCATGTCATGCGCCGCCATCAACACGGCTTGCCTAAGGTTGAACATGGACATACCGAAGGCATATGGGATCACGAGCAGGAGGACTGCATGCAGGTAAATGCCCTTGACGAATAGTGGAGCCATCGCGGCAAAGCCGACACAGGCTATAACAATAAGTAATAGTCTGAGCCAGAAGCTGGCCGTCTTCAAACCGTCCACCGCCAAGTTGCTCTCGTTGACCAGCTTGATGTAGGTTTGTTGCACACCAAAATCGGCAAACTGCGCAACGATTGCCGAGAAGGCCAACGCCAGCACGAATACGCCGTAGGTCTCAAGGCCGACGAAGCGTGCCAGCGCGATTGTAAACAACCCAGAAGTCAAGCGTGCAAAGGAATTCCCAAAGAATGTCCAAAGCGCATCACGAATCAGTTTCATCGATCTGGTTTCTCGATCATAGCCTGATAGATAGGCTGCGCTGCAAAAAAGTATTATTCGTTTGCCATGCACACGCGATCACTTCGCATAGACAAATCAACAGTGTTAGGCTCGATTGAGCAGCAAAGAACTTAATTTCCATTTATTATCAAGCCTATTATTTACAGCTACCTACGGAATATACCCGCGAAGTCAAGAATCACCTTATCATCCAGGTACTCTAAGGTTTTGAATTCTTTATGCGCTACCAAGAAAACAATAATGTCGGCTTTTTCGTAAGCTTCAAGGTAATTAGTCAGTTTAAAGACAGAATGTTCTTTGATATTGGGTTCAACGACCAGAAAGCTATTTTGTTCACTTTGCATGACTTTGTTAGCAATGTATTTGGCCGGACTTTCGCGCAGGTCATCGATGTCTGGTTTAAAAGCCAGTCCCATCAGAGCAGTTACCGGTTTATAGCCATGTTTTAACTCAAATTCCAGCATGGCATTTCTTGTTTTTTCTGCGCACCAGAATGCTTTGTAATTATTGACTTCACGCGCTATTCCAATAATACGTGATTCTCTGGGATATTCTGAGACAATAAAATAAGGGTCAACAGCAATACAATGCCCGCCAACACCGGCTCCGGGTTGAAGGATATTGACACGAGGGTGTTTATTGGCCAAGTGGATAAGCTCCCATATATTGATGTCGGCTTTGTCGCAGATCAATGAGAGTTCATTGGCAAAAGCAATTTGTACATCTCTTGAAGAATTTTCGGTTAATTTACACATTTCCGCTGTACGGGCATTGGTTTTGTGTAATTCACCTTTTACAAATAGTTTGTAAAATTCAATGGCTTTAAGGGTTGAGGCTTCATCTATACCGCCAATCGAACGGTCGTTATAAACCAGTTCGTGTAATACATTGCCCGGAAGTACGCGTTCTGGGCAATAGGCAATATAAATTTTATTTTTCAGTTCAGGTCGTGCCCTGAAAATCAGTTCTGCCATTTTTTCAGTTGTTCCAACCGGAGAGGTGGATTCAATGATGTAAGTATCACCTTCTTTAAGGGAAGGTAAAATGCTTCTGGTTGCGGCTTCAACAAATGAAATATCAGGTTCATGGTTGCCTTTAAACGGCGTAGGTACAACGATGAGGTAAACATCAGCTTCGGTTGGCGTAAGTGATGCTTTGAAATAGCCTTTTTCAACGCCCTCTTTAACAACCGCTTCAAGACCTAGCTCGATGATGTGAATTTCACCTTTGTTAATGGTTTCAACTACTTTGGGATTAACGTCAACGCCATGTACCTGTATGCCATGTTGTGCAGCAATTGCGGCTGTTGGCAGGCCAATATAGCCTAACCCTATTACACATACTTTTTTCAATGGATTCATTTTAGCTCTTTCATAAAGTTTATAATGCGTTCACATGCTTTGCCATCGCCATAAGGGTTGTGGGCTCTGGTCATAATTTCATAAGCTTGTTGGTTATCTAACAAGGTATTGGTTTCGCTAATAATGCGCTGCGCATTAGTACCAACCAGTTTAACGGTGCCAGCGTCCACGGCTTCGGGTCGTTCAGTGGTATCGCGCATAACCAGTACCGGTTTACCTAAACTCGGCGCCTCTTCCTGTACGCCGCCACTATCGGTAATAATTAATTTTGATAAGCTCATCAAATAAATAAAGGCTTCATATTCCAAGGGTTCAATGAGGTAGACATTGTTTACATCGGTTAATAATTCATTAACTGGTTTACGGACGTTAGGGTTTAAATGCACGGGGTAAACGATATTAATGTTGGGCCGTTCCAATGCTATTGTTTTTAATGCGGTGCAAATATCAATAAAACCTTGCCCAAAATTTTCCCGGCGATGCCCAGTAACCAAGATGAATTCTGCTTGTTCTGGATCAAAGCCTTTTTGTTTAACGGTTTCACATACTTTTCCACGAAAATGGGTGTCAGTTTCGAGTTTGTTTTTCATTAAAAGTAACGCGTCAATCACAGTATTTCCGGTAACGACAATCTTATCCTGCGCGACATTTTCTTTTAGTAAATTAGCCTGACTTTGTACCGTTGGGGCAAAATGATAACTGGCAAGCTGTGACGTCAATTTACGATTGCCTTCTTCTGGCCAGGGGGAATAAAGATTGCCGGTTCTTAAGCCGGCTTCTATATGCGCAACGGCTATTTTTTCATAAAAGGAGGCAAGGCTAACTGCAAGGGTTGTTGTGGTGTCACCATGTACAAAAACGAAATCGGGCTGATAAGCCTGAAAAACGGCCTTCATGCCTTTTAGAATATTGCTGGTAATGTCGTACAGATCCTGATTGGGCTGCATCACATTAAGGTCAAAATCTGTTTCAATTTCAAACAACGATAAGACTTGATCCAGCATTTCCCTGTGCTGTCCAGTTACGCACACTTTAGTTTCAAAGGTTTGATTCTGCGATTGAAATGCCTTTACCAGCGGCGCCATTTTTATGGCCTCTGGACGAGTGCCAAATACAAGTAGGATTTTTTTCATTTGTCTTTCAATATAAGTAATAAAATACAGGCAAAGGTGTTAGCGCTTAGGTCGCAATAGCGCTAGCGTATATTGCGCCACATGTCAGGCAACTTTCTACAGTTACACCATACCGCGTTTAGACGAAGGACTCAGGACGAACAGCCGGCGATTCAAGCACCAACGTTTTTTATGCGCGTTATTTATTAACGCCAATCTGAATATATTCAAAGCCCGTGGCTTCGATTCGCTGTTGTTTAAACTGATTGCGCTCATCAAAAAATAATGGAATCTCAGGCCAACATAGCCGCTACCAATTACACTGATTTTCATTTATTCATTTCCAGTTAGTTTATTGACAATATGAGCATTTAATTGGATGTTTGATAATTGTATTGATATACATATTTCCCATAACCGGAGCCATAGCTTGACGAGGTTTTTGGCAAGTCGTTAAACACGATGCCTTTCATATGGACGCCAGACTGAGCTAAACGTTTGGTGCATTGTTCTAACTCGCGCATAGGATGTTGGCCGGCTTTAACAACCATTAATGTCGCGCTTGCCATACGACCTATAATGCAGGCGTCGGTAACAGCCAAAATAGGCGGTGAATCGATAATGATATGATCATACTGTTCGCCCAGAGTCTCCAGTAACTCTCCGAGACGCTCATGCAGCAATAGTTCTGACGGATTAGGGGGAATTGATCCGGTGGGAATAAAGTCGATATTGGCCGCAGCAATATGACGGACGGCTTTATCCAGGGTGGTCGTGCTGGAGATTAGATCCGATAATCCATCTTCTCTGTTTACGCCTAAAACCTTGTTGATAAAACCTTTACGTAAATCACCGTCTATCAGCAGGATTTTTTTACCCGCATCGGCTAACACGGTTGCCAGATTGATTGATACGAATGATTTACCAATACCAGGACTGGGACCGGTAATCATAATGATATTATTTTGCGCTTCTAAAAAAGCAAAATGTAAGGTGGTACGCAAACTTCTAAGGCTTTCTATCGCCAAGTCTTCTTTGTTTTCCACCGCTAAAATCATGGGTTGATCGTTATGCTTTTTGTCTAATTTTTTTAGCTTTTCGCTGAGTTTTATTTGTTCCTCACTATGAGGAATAGTGGCATAAACCGGAATATTGAGATGCTTTTCTAATTGATCAGGATCTTCAACACCACGACGCATCGTTTTGCGAATAAAAACCCAGCCTACGCCAGCAATTACCCCCAATATCAACGACACTGCAATAATTAGCAATTTTTTAGGCTTTATTGATTTGGTAGGGGCTATTGCTTCGTCAATAATCCTTGCGTCGCCAACGGTACCCGCTTTGGCCACTTTTAGGGTTTGCGCGTTATTGAGCAATGTGGTGTAAAGCTCGTTGCTGACTTGAACGTCGCGAGATAATCTTAGGATGGCTTGCTGGGTTTCCGGCAATGCTTCAATTTTTTTATCGTTTGCGTTCATCTGTACTTGTAGTCGGGCAATTTGTTTATCAATTGCTACAACTGCTGGGTGTGATTCGGTAAATTTGCCGCGTAATTCGTCTCTTTTTTGCTGCAGAAGAGTAAGCTGTGTTTTGATTGCTACCACACCGGTCAGAACGTTTTGTGTTTCAAGATTTAGATCAATTGAACCTTTGTTGGTTCTAAAATCGTTTAAGGTTGTTGTCGATACTTCCAGTTGGTCTTTGATGGCAGGTAATTGTTTATCTAAAAACTCAAGTGTATTTTGTGCTTCTTTGGATTTCTGTTCAACATTCTGCTTTACGTAAATATTAGCCACTTCGTTGAGTGTCCGTGCCGCCACAGACGGGGAATTAGATTCAAAGGTAAAACTTAAAATCCCGCTGCTTTTGCCTTTTTCAACCACGGCAAGATTCGCAGACAAGTCATTAATACCGCTGACTAAGGATTTTTTCATTAGCGTAAATTGTGTGCCTGGCCGCGCTTTTAACAACGACACAAACAGGGTAAGCGTTTGCTGATTGTCTGCCAGTTGTTCGATCAGCGGTTTTCCAACTTCACCTTCAAGAATCAGTTGATTGTCATCCACTAAGGTAAAGTGACCTTGTTCGCCGGCAATCAATGTTAATTCTTTATCGACCCAGCTTTCAGGTGTTAAGAATGTATCAATACGAATTGACTCGCCGCCCCAGGCATATTGATCCAGTCCGAATAGCGGCGCAGAAACCTGGTCAGTTATGTTCTGTTGTTGAAAGCGTCTGGCGATGGCTGCACCGATCTTTGGAAAGTATGTTGGTTTGGCAATAATATCCAAATTGAGATTTTTAACAGCTTCCCCCAAAACCTTTCGTGATTTAATTATTTCTATTTCCGTCGACGCCGATTCTTTACCTGCCATTAATGATGATACCGATGCCAAGGCATCAAGGGAGTTTGACTTCACTTCGACCTGCAGCATCGCATCAGCTTTGTAAATCGGTGTATCTATCAGTGCTTTGGCCACCCCTAGCGTTAAAAAAACTAAAGTTATAATGGCAATCAGATACTTGCCATCCACAATGGTCGCTATTAATTCTCCCAAATCAATTTCATCATCCTCTTGGTTGACTTGATAGTTTCCTGGATGATTGGTTATAGCTGAATGTTGGTTTGTCATGCTGTCGTCTATTGTTGGGATAATTTTTCTAACAGTTTGTGTGCAAAACCGATCAGATTAAACCATAAGAAATCTCTGAATAATGTGAATTCATTCATGGTTCGACTATTCGATAAGCTCACGAACGTAATCAACTTGCCACAGGGGGTCTGTTGAAGGCTTTAGCGTTAATGCTTAGTTCTTCGACTACTCTCAGCAGAGACTTATCGAAGAACTTAAGCATAGATTCCTTTTTTTAGAAGCTGTCAAAAATTGAATCTGAATCATGCTCATTTATCCAGCCACAGCATCATTGATTTAATTACTGAGCAAGAAACGGTTGTACTTTCAAAGAACCGTCAAATATATTCAACAACGTAATGGTTGGTTGAATTTGAGCAATGATTTGATTCCAGCGGATACCCTCAGCTCGATCAACATAGACCACATCGTGTGGTTGCAAAGGAAAGCGATCGGCTAACAATAATGCGTCTGGCGATTTTGCATCCAGATGAAAGATTTCTGGTTTATTGACCCCGCTTCTAAAGACAAAGATTCGAGCTGCATCTGAGGTATCTTGATTAACGCCACCCGCATCGCTAAGCGCTTCAGCTAATGTCATCCGTCCCTTATTCATGAAAAGACTGCGTGATCTTGCTGAATTACTTCCGCCAATCGTTGTTTCACCCAAAACAAATATTTTGTTGAAATTGTTATCCGCGACATTCAGCACGTCACCGTGCTTTAACATTATATTTTGAGTAATATCGCCACCTTCATAGAGCGACAAGAGATTAATACTGTAGGTTTTTCCATCACGGGTAAGCGTAACGTTGCGTTGATCAGCGGTGTCAGCTTTTACGCCACCGGCACTATTGATTGCTTCCAGGACGGTCAAGGGAATATCTTTTACTAATTGTATGCCGGGTTGATTGACTTCTCCGACCACATAAACCCGCTGGCTACGATACGAAGTTACCCGCACATCCAGTTGAATTTGTTCGATATATTTGGATAATTTTTCAGTTAACTCGGCTCTTATTTCTTCAACCGTTCTTCCGGCTGCTGTTACTATGCCCGCATAAGGGTAGAAGAAAGTTCCGTCCTCGCCCACAACATTACCGGCAGTTTCAGCCGATCGAAATTCACCGGCTGGAATAGTCAATTCGGGATGTTCCCATACGGTAATATTAAGAATATCTCTTGGACCAACCAAATATTGCTTATAGTCTTTTGAGACAGGAGTACCTTTTACGGTTTTTGAGCCTATGCGATAATCAAAATAAAGATTAGCCGCATTATTGGCACCTAAACTGCGATTATTGACATTCTTTTCCAGATCGATAATTTTCTGAGCAGTGATGGTCTGGATATTGAGTTTCTTTAATAGGGTTTCATTATTTCCCCCAACCGGCATTTCGATACTGGATTGGTTGGCGAATGGACTCACGTGCATCCCTGGAATAATGGTGCAACCGGTAAGAGTGGCTAGTATCAACAAGATAAGTAAGGATCTTTTTCGCATATTATGGGCTTGGGTATTCAAAATTGAATTTCTCTCTATTCTCGACTGACTCTGACACAACTAACATGTGAGTCTATTTTTAAAAATAGACTATTTACGAGAGACAATGTGATTAAGTTGATGTATCTCATGCTATTACTAATTGCTTATACACTTTAGTCGGTATGGAGGATTTCATATACTGGCCGCTATTGGTAAGATCACATAGCAAAAAACGAACATACCCGTTTTCATTAGCCCTTTACAGGCGAAACGATTAGTCGCTTACGAAGCGATAAATGTAAAGGTTTCAGTAAATTTTAAACTACGAGTTTGCCGTAGAAAAAATCTCATATCTCTCGCAGTTGCGAAAGCTTGCGTTTGGGCATCCGGTGCAAACAAATCACGCCCTGCATCTCTCGTTCACAGCCGATAAATATTATCCCAAGACTGGCAGCTTCCGCATCCTGCTCACGCTAAGTACCCACATCCGTGTAGGCAACGGCGATTTCGAAAAGCCTGCATTTTTACTGGGCAAAAAACACACCGTGAAAACACATACCTATCGCTTCTGGGAAGCTATTTGTCATCACTACGCTCGAACTCCGGTTCCGTGACAAA
>JAQSDX010000048.1 GCA_029946125.1 Candidatus Methylobacter titanis | reverse complement strand
AACAGGCTGATATCAATGGCGATCACTACGTTACTAAAAGTGAATTGAAGAATTTCCCTTATTTACTGCAAGTATTCGACAAGGTGGATGCAGGTCATGACGGTAAGTTGGAACAACATGAATACCAAAATCTGGAAATGGAAACCAAACGGGAAGGGGAAATCAAGTAAATGGGGTATAGTGTAAATCGGCGTTGAATTTTTTCCACAAAGAGCGCCTTTTCCCAGCCATGTAAGACTGTATATGTCATTAAAAACAATAACATAGTAATTGTTTCTGGTAATATTTAGGCGCTATTTACTGGAAAAGCTGGCAAATTTTCCACGTTTTTTACCATCCAGGCGTAATGGATTTATTACGTCTGGGTTGCTAAAGGTGGCGCCAATGAAATTTATTCTTTTGTTCTAGTCCAGTTGGCAAACTCTACTGTAGCTTCGAAAAATCGAGGCTGTGCAGTCACTTAAATAATACCAACTCAGTTTTTCTCCAGTCGGATTTTAAGCGCGTATTTTTCACGGTCGATTTCTCCCCGTGTACGGATACCAAGCCGACGTAATAGGGGTAAGGGAGGGCACCATCCTTGTAATCCATGCTGCAACAAAAACGGCAAAACAATGCCGGGGAGGAATAACCATTTTCGATTTTTGGTTAAACCAAGAATCAGGCCGATTAGAGCTAACGTAGAGGCATTGACCTCAAGCACTCGCTCTATATCCCATTCCTTATCCAGCATTTGAATACGCTCAAGAATTTCTGCCCTGCTTTTATCCTTATAACGGTGAATATTTATATCCGTTTGATGATCTATTTCTTCATTCACAAGGGAAGCGGTGGAGCTACGAACGCGATCCAGGCTTGATCTTGTTGAATCTTCAGCATTAAATATAGGCATAGGTACCTCCACATTAAAAAAAATTTCGCCGCATAATCACAGCAATATCTATTCTTTACTTGTGTTTCACCATTTCTTTCTACCCAACTACTGCGTTAAGACAATTAACGTCTTATCAATTCCGGATTACGTACAATTTTGGCCGAACAACTGGCGAACTCCTCTATTGTAGTCATGCCAATTCGTCACTTTATAACCAGATTTTTTGATTTTATGGCGGATGGACTCATTGTGCTTATACGGCATGGTGTGAAATCGACTGGAGTAGTTAATCAAAGTTGATGCCATATAACCGACTTGAATGCTGAAAAACTGATTTATTCAACAACGCCCATTTACGAAGGTAATCCTTACACCAAGCCAGAAAGGGTATAATGAATCTCCAGGAGATTAAACTGGAAAAAATTATTGCATGATCCACTGCTACACGTCTGTACGGTACCGAACTGAATGTGACTAGTTTTACGGCTAAAATTTAACTTAGGTTTTAATGCAACTCTTACATCGCTTTGAGGCCTAGTTATTGGTTGGGTTGACTTGGTAATCGTTACTTTATGTTAGGTTCTATTGACATTGGACCTAAAAACTAATCTATATTTTTCAATTAGATAATTTAAGTCATGGTGTTTTTCAATGTAATTTCCGGCAAAGATGGTTGTTGTTTGCAAGCCAAGAATGTCTTCCAGTATCTAAATGCCGCCATTCATTAACGATATGGCGATGACCCGTTGGTTTACTCTTTTTGCAACGTCAACAAAACCTAGGAAAACCCGATGGACCTGCAAGCCTGTATTAAGGTTTAGTTCTCTGTACTAGGTGTGTAACAGGTTGTGGAAATAATACCTGATCGTTAGTCCAATCTTAATCAGATTGGTTTTGAATTTAGATCCTATGTTGGTAGACCTTTTGCTTTGAAGTATCGAAGGTTTTCTTCAATTTATTGGGATAGGCGCTTAACTGAACTGGAGATTTACTCATGAAACATCTTATTAGATTATTTTTCGCATTTTTTTTGGCCCTGACCTTACTGACTGCCGTGGGTTGCGCGTCAACGCAAAAGCAGGAGGGAACCGGGGAATATGTAGACGACAGCGTTATCACCAGTAAGGTTAAGGCGGCCATATTGGAAGAACCAAACTTGAACTCCGCTGAGATCAACGTTGAAACCTTCAAAGGTGAGGTTCAATTGAGCGGCTTCGTGAGTTCCCGCGCCGATATTAACAAGGCGGTTGCGGTCGCACGCGGCGTCAAGGGCGTAAATTCGGTCAAGAATGACATGCGACTTAAATAGGCGAGGAAACCATCATGAAAACAATAGATAAAGCTGCAAGTTCCGCACATGAGGCTCTCGATAAGGTCGCCAGTGTGACCAATCAGGCAACAGAAGCGCTTGGTGAAAAAGGAGAGCAACTGATAAATGCCGAGCAACAATTGACGGAAAATTGCTGTGGTTATGTCCGCGAAAACCCAGTAACGTCGCTGGGTATCGCGGTGGCGGCTGGCTTTCTGCTGAGCCGCCTGTTGAATCGACCTTAGACCGACACTCAAACATCATGAACCCGAAGATATTAAGAAAAATAAGTAACTTAAGCACTACACAAGCGTGCAGATGAGGCTAGGCAGGCTGATACAATTCAGTTTGTGGGCAAATACGATTAAGCAAAAGTTGAATTATGAATTTTTAGTAGCTTGCTGGGAACAATAATAATGAGTGAAGAAATATCTATTAAATTAGTCAAGGACCGGCGATATCCAGTTGGTGCTGAGCGAATACTAGAAAAAGGCATTCATTTTCGTGTCTGGGCACCTGAGAGAAAGACAGTGAAGCTGGTAATGGATTTTCAGGGGGAACACAGTGATCCTCTTAGTCAGCCGATTGAAGTTGAACTGCAAAGGGAAGGCAACGGTTATTTTTCGGTAATTTTACAAGATACTTACGTAGGGACCTTGTACCGCTATCTGCTAGATGATGACCCTCAACCGTATCCGGATCCTGCCTCGCGTTTTCAACCCCAAGGTCCACATGGACCATCGCAAGTGATTGATCATCTAATGTTCGAATGGACGGACGCCGCCTGGACGGGCATTGAAGCTCAAGGCCAGGTGATTTATGAGATGCATATTGGCACGTTCACTCATGAAGGTAGTTGGCTTGCCGCTGCGAGAGAACTGCCTGAACTGGCTGTGTTAGGTGTGACTGTTTTGGAGATCATGCCGGTGGCTGATTTTCCTGGGCGGTACGGCTGGGGTTATGATGGTGTCAATTGGTTTGCGCCGACACGACTTTATGGAACTCCGGACGAATTTCGGTATTTTGTTAATCAGGCTCATGCCGTGGGTCTCGGCGTCATTCTGGATGTGGTATTCAATCATTTGGGTCCGGATGGTAATTATCTATCGCAATTCTCAAGCGATTACTTTTCTACTCGCTATCAGTGCGACTGGGGTGAGCCGCTAAATTTTGATGGACCAAACTCAGATGCCGTACGCGATTATGTGCTCGCCAATACCGCCTATTGGATTAAAGAGTTCCACCTAGACGGCTTACGTCTTGATGCAACCCAACAAATTTTCGACAGCTCCGCTGAACATATTATTGCCGCGATCGTCCAGGCAGTGCGCAGCGCCGGGGCTCCGCGCCTTACCTTTATCATTGGCGAGAATGAGCCGCAGGATGCAAAATTGTTTTTGCCTCTCGAACACGGAGGTTTCGGCTTAGACGCATTATGGAACGACGATTTCCACCACACCGCTATGGTAGCGCTGACAGGCCGTGCAGATGCTTACTATAGCGATTACCGGGGCACTGCTCAGGAATTTGTATCCACATTGAAACGAGGTTTCTTGTATCAGGGGCAATGGTACTCATGGCAAAACAATACGCGCGGAACCCCGGGGCTGGATATGCCTCCGGCCAAGTTTGTCAACTTCATCCAAAATCACGATCAATTGGCCAATTCCGGCAGTGGCAAACGCGTCCACTTATTGACCAGCCCTAACCGTTACCGGGCTTTGACCGCCCTGTTCTTATTGGCCCCCCAGACACCTATGTTATTTCAAGGCCAGGAGTTTGCTGCCTCCAGTCCGTTCTTTTATTTTGCCGACCATAAAGATGAAATTGCCTATAGTGTGGCGCAAGGGCGTTCTCATTTTTTGGCTCAATTTCGTGCCTTGGCAACACCCGAAATGCAGGCCCGACTGCCGGATCCGGGCGACCCGCAAACGTTTACCCATTCAAAACTGGACTTAAATGAACGCAATCTGCATAAGGACGAATATGCCTTGCACCGCGACTTGTTAAGCTTGCGCCGTAATGATCCCGTATTTCAGGCCAGCCAGCAAAGCAACCGTATTGATGGTGCAGTGTTAAGCCCGGATGCCTGGGTGATACGTTTTTTCGGAGAAAATCCGGGTGATGACCGTCTTTTATTAGTTAACCTTAGCAGGGATATTCATCTGGTTCCGGCTCCGGAACCGCTATTGGCGGCGCCGAAGGACCGTGTTTGGGATGCAATGTGGTTCAGCGACGATCCTCATTACGGCGGTATGGGCATGCCGCCCTGGCCAATGAAAGGCCATTGGTATCTTCAAGGCGAATCCGCTGTTGTGCTACATCCTATTATCCAAGCAAAGGAGAGCGTTAATCATGAATAGTGATATTGTTATTCGAACGAATTGGACTGGGGATATTGCCGAACAGGAAGAGTTACTAAAACGCGAATGGTTAGTCACGAACGGTCTTGGCGGCTATGCGTCCGGAACGATCTCGGGCGTACCCACCCGCCGTTTCCACAGCCTTTTAACCGCCGCGCTTTCAGATCCACAAGGTCGCTACGTGATGCTCAATCAACTCAGTGAGTTGGTTCGGTTTCCTGATGGCAGCAGCCAGAAAATAGGCGGCATCGAATTGGTGGGCGGAGCACTCGATCTATACGGGATGTCCAGTCTGCGCGAATTTCGCCTGGAATCCGGGTTGCCGGTATGGCGTTATGAACTGGCGAACCATGTGATTGAAAAAACAATACTGATGCCTTATATGAGCAATACGGTTCATGTGCGGTACCGCCTGGTTTCAGGAACAGGGCCCGTAAGGCTTAAGATTCGCGTAGCCGTGCATTTTCGTCGCCATGATGCTTCTTTGGCCGAAGGACTACCCCTGGATTCCTACGATCTTAAAGCCTCTGCCGGACGTTTTGAAATTCAAGGGCTTTCAATGCCGTCCTTACGTCTTTACGTCGATGGCGAGAACCCGGCATTCACGATTGAAGCCAAACGCTTGAGTAACATTCTTTACCGTATTGAGGAACAAAGAGGCTATGAAGCTCAGGGTAATCTGTGGAGTCCAGGTTACTTTCGCGTTGATCTTGTTGCCGGTAAAGATGTTACCTTGATCGCTTCTTCGGAAAGCTGGGAAAGCATCATGGCACTGTCTCCCGCAGAAACATTTCAAGCCGAACAGGAGCGATGTCGACGTTTGCTGGCGGCGGCGCGTCCGGAGTTGGCTAAAGGCTTAGCAAAGCAGTTGGTACTGGCAGCCGATCAATTCATTATCGCGCCGATCGAGCGGGTTGCTGAAACGACGCGTATTCGTGCAACTGGCGGCGATGTGCGTACCATCATTGCAGGCTACCACTGGTTTACCGATTGGGGCCGGGACACCATGATCAGCCTCGAAGGCCTGACGCTGACGACAGGACGGCATATTGAGGCGGGACATATTCTGCGTACTTTTGCCCATCATCTGCGTGACGGCCTTATTCCCAACATGTTCCCGGAAGGTGAAAGTGAGGGCGTGTATTATACCGCCGATGCGACACTCTGGTTTTTCCACGCGCTGGATCGTTATATCGAGCATACCGGAGATCGGGGCTTGCTCAAGGAATTGCTGCCCAAGCTGTTGGATATCATTGACCATCACATTCGGGGCACTCGCTTTGGTATTCATTGCGATCCCAGCGACGGTCTGCTGGTCCAGGGTGATCCGCGTTACGCGTTAACGTGGATGGATGCCAAGATGGGTGATTGGGTCGTTACACCGCGTCGCGGCAAAGCGGTTGAAATCAACGCATTGTGGTACAACGCGCTGCGCCTGATGGAAAAATGGATGCTGGGGGAAAACTTAAGCACAGGCGCGATCGAGATTGCAAAGCGCGCCGATGTCACCCGGCTTAGCTTTAATGAACGGTTTTGGAATGCCGAGACAGGCCATTTGTATGATGTGGTCGACGGTGAAAGTGGTGAAAATGATCCGGCTTGTCGGCCCAATCAATTATTCGCGCTATCGCTCTCCCATCCGGTATTGGATCAAGCGCATTGGCTATCGGTATTTCAGAATATCAAAGACCGGCTGTTGACGCCGGTGGGGCTGCGGACATTGTCCCCGGATCACCCCGACTATAAAGCCGATTACCATGGCGATCTTCGCACCCGCGATGCCGCTTATCACCAAGGCACAGTTTGGCCCTGGCTGATTGGACCCTACTCAGATGCATGGCTAAGGGTTTATCCCGAACAGCGCAAAGAGGTGCGCGACTTTTTAAATCAATTTTTAGAGAGACATTTGCATGAAGCCTGTATCGGCTCAGTCAGCGAAGTTTTCGATGCCGAAGGCTTATTCACCCCACGAGGCTGTATCGCTCAGGCATGGAGCGTAGCGGAGATCCTTCGTGTCTGGGTGAAGGTAGCTGAAAACCATAAGAGTGGTTAAATAAACCTAGAAAAATCACCGTAAATCGTTTGTGCTGAGCATGTCGGTAGAACTGACTGATCAAGTGAAATAACAGATCGGTGAAATTCAACAGGATTGCCCTAGTAGTCCTCCAGAGATAAAATGACGATTAAGATGTAGAGGCGGAGTTATCCACCTTGGGCTACGACTCTATCCGTCAAAATTTCCTTGGCACACTACTAGGAGCCTGTCGAACAGGTTCTGATCTTGCCCGGATTTCACGGGCACATCAACCAGCGTTCTTCCGTCCAAATATAGGTGATGTCCGACACCCATTTTTGATCAGTCGCATCCGCAGTAAAATCCTGTTCCATCAGATTGAGCGCGACAGGCGAGGAGTTGTTGCTATTGGTTGTGGCTTTATATTTCTTAGCCGCTTTCGCACGCAAGCCATTAGCTCTCTTAGTCGAGTGTTCGGCTAGATCGGGCAATATCAGTTACCATTCCTAAAGGAATTTCGGACTACTTTTTTCTCCGTCTTTTAAATCGTTGCCTGCATTTTGACGCCGTGAGAGAGTGATGAGAAGTGCATGTCATCATGCCTAACCCCACCAATATTTATTTTTAAACCATGATTACGTTGTAGCTAACCGTACTCAATAACAGTCAATGATGTCTGAGACAAATGAACCCGTCCGGTACAACGAATACTTGGAATCCCTATTACCGGCAGCCACCTTCTGTACGATAGCGAACAGACTAAGTCCAATCTTGCCACTAAACTAAAACCTCACTTAAGGGGGATCACCATGAATATGAATCTGCATTTCGCGATCGAACCCATACTGGCACTTGTAATAGGTATATTAATTTTGTTGGTACCGAGGTTTTTAAATTATTTCGTGGCCGTGTATTTGATCGTCGTGGGTATCTTGGGGTTAATGCATCATAGCCTTTAAGTGAAGCAGTGACGGGGCCAAGACCCCGACGATCTGGAATGGTTTTCAATTTAACGTTTTTTCTCTAACAGGAGAACCGTCATGCCACTTGGTACAATCTTACTCATAATTATTATCCTGATGGTTATTGGCGTCTTTCCAGCCTGGCCACATAGCCGATCATGGGGTTATGGCCCCAGCGGCGGACTCGGGCTGTTGCTGATTATCTTACTGCTCCTGATCTTTTCGGGAATAATCTAACCCTGAAGTACTACCGTTCTGTTTGTACATTGTGTGTAGGAGAAGGTCGCTGCGCAAGCGGTGGGCATAGACAGCACACAATGCATCGCGACAGAGCATCGAGGCTATTAAGATTGAAAAAATTTTCTGGCATTTGGTATCGGCGCAGACCAAATCGCCCAACTTGAGCGCGGAGAAATTGTCGGTTACGAAGCCAGCCAGGAAGAGCTAGCTATTGGTCTGGCTATGATACTCCCAGTAGCCTTACCCAAAATCATTGATTACATTACAGGCTTAAAGGAGCCAATAAATATAACGTTTTTTCAGTCTTAATCAGGAACAATATGTCACATCCAGGGGAAACAGCAAAGGATAAAGACGCACGCCCGGAGTCCTGGTTAAAGAAACTTGGCCCCGGCTTGATTACCGGCGCCGCCGATGATGACCCCAGTGGTATCGCCACCAATCCGCAGGCAAGAACGCTGAAGGATGCGCCCAACCAGGCAAGAGCCAACTTTCGCCGTATCAAAGTCGATACTTTTATCGGTATGGCATTTTCTAACCTAGTCGCATTTTTTATTATATTGACGACAGCCGTCACTCTAAATCTGCACGGCGTGACTGAGATTCAAACATCGGCACAGGCCGCGTCTGCACTACGTCCGATTGCCGGCGAATTTGCTTTCTGGTTGTTTAGTGCAGGCATCATTGGTACCGGCTTGCTCGCAATTCCAGTATTAGCCGGCTCTGCCGCCTATGCGATGGCCTGTGCATTTCATTGGCGCAATAGCTTAGAATTAAAGCCCCCTATGGCAAAAAGCTTCTATGGCATTATCGCCCTATCGACGATTATTGGCGTCGGACTCTGTTTTACGCCCATCAATCCAATCAAAGCGCTGTACTGGAGTGCGGTTATCAACGGAGTTATTTCCGTGCCTATTATGACGGTGATGATGCTGATGGCCGTCCGCCCGGATATCATGGGGCAATTTGTCATTACGTTCAGACTGAAGGTGTTAGGCTGGTTATGTACAACCGTTATGGCAATTGCGGTTGCCGCGATGTTTTGGTCGCTGGGGAAGTAAAAAATAGTTTAGTAGCTCTGCCGTATTGTTCTGGCTGAATACCCGATCTCTTCAGCTACCCACGACTTCGAAATTTCATCGCACTCAAGCGAGACGCCTCTTCGGGACAGCCCCCCCCCCTTCCGACGAGCAACCCACTCCAAGTCCAGCGAGTCCTCGTCTTAGCCACCTTGTCAGAGAGCAAAGTCGTGCAGACCTCGTCCGTCTCTGTTCGCTACCGTACCGACTGCGTTTAGTTTTATCCGTACCCTTTTAAATGAGCGATGGGGAGCATCATCCCGCGCTTTAAAATATGGCTATCTGGTCATAACTAAATAATTATCAGGAGACACTCATGAACAAAGATCAAATAAAAGGCCGAGTCGAAGAAGCCAAAGGTAAAGTTAAGGAAGTCACCGGCAAGATATTAGACGACGATGAGATGGAGCTGAAAGCAAATATCCAAAAAAACGTTGGTAAAGTCAGGGCTGGCTTTGGTGATCTCAAGGACGATATTAAGAAAGACAAATAAGACGAGCACTGCTGAACTGTGCAGCTGGGCCCAGAAAGACTGGCCAGAAGCACAGCGGCAGTTTGATGCTCTCACATAACTTTTTTTCAGGAAATGCACATGAAACTCACTCACATGAAACTCATTGGTTTATCGGCAGTTATCGCTTTCACCGTCTGCTCGTTTGGCGCTTATGCTGAGGAAAGCAAAGAGGAGACCTACAAGAACATGAACAAAGATCAAATAAAAGGTCGAGTCGATGAAGCCCAAGGTAAAGCCAAGGAAGAAACCGGCAAGATACTTGACGACAAAGGGATGGAGGTAGAAGGAAATGTCCAAAAGAATGTCGGCAAAGCTCAGGGTAACTTTGGTGATCTTAAGAAAGATATTAAGCAAGGCAAATAAAACGAGCCTATGCCGGAGGAAAACACCCGTCAGAAGTATTCAAACACGCGAAGGCTCATGCTAAACCTGCCGTCGAACACTTGAATGCCTGCATCGCGGGTGCCTAAATGATGCTATTGATCACGACAAGTAAAAGCATGTCGACTTTGCGAAGCAATCTGCCGAAGGAGCCATCATACATCTGAAAGCTGCGCAATAAACGACCATCAACTTCTGTTCGGTATGGATGCCGTTCAATTATGTTAATAAAGAAACACTTACTATGAAGGAGAACACTATGTCTACACGATTATTGCTAGTTATTTTCACTTTAACGGGCAGTCTACTAATGATGACCGGTCCTGTTCGAGCCGAACAAAATACCGCATTCCATTTGGCAGCTAACTCGGAATTGGAAAATACCGAGCGTAATGTTCGCGACAAGGACAACGCTACTTTAACCCCGGAAGACCAAAAGGAAACCAAAAAGGATATCAAAATCACGGCTACCATCCGTCAAGCCGTCGTTAGGGATGAATCGCTGTCACTCAACGCACATAATGCAAAAATCATTACTCGTCATGGCGTCGTGACTTTGCGTGGACTGGTTGAAAGTGAAGCAGAACGTTTGACACTGCAACAAATCGCCACGCAAACACCCGGCGTAGTGCAGGTAGATAATCAACTTGAAATTAAAGCGCCGTAAAGGCTCAGGAGAACGACATGAGTAAAGCAGTTTTTTGTATCGCCCAAAACACCGATCAGGCAGAAAGCATTGTTAATGACCTGAATGCTGCGGGTTTTTCCCACAGCGACATATCAGTTTTGTTTCCCGACAAATCCTCTACCCAGGATTTTGCGTATGAAAAGCATACCAAATCTCCGGAAGGGGCTGCTGTTGGAGGGGCAGTGGGTTTTGGCACCGGCGGCGTGCTCGGTTTGTTAGCCGGAATTGGCGCTTTGGCAATTCCAGGAGTAGGCCCCTTTATCGCCGCAGGACCCATTATGGGCGCCTTGAGCGGAGCAGCAGTAGGCGCTGCCGCTGGAAGTTTGACGGGAGCTTTAATTGGACTGGGTATTCCGGAGTATGAGGCCAAACGCTATGAAGGAAAAATCAAGGGAGGTAGTGCCTTGATTTCAGTCCATACGGGAAGCAGCGAACAGGTTGATAAAGCAAAAAAAATCTTCGAGCTGGCTCATGCAGAAGATATTTCCTCGACTGGGGAATCGTCAGTTTAAGCTTGATGATGCTATTGCACGTAATCAAAAAATAATCACATTGGAGGTTTATTATGCATAACATTGAAACACTCAACAAATTGCTGAAAAATGAATTATCAGCGACGGAAACCTACCAACAGGCTGTGGATAAACTTAAGGAAGATGTCAGCCTGGGCGAATCAGAGCATTTACAGCCAATTTGTGAGGCTCATAAAGATGCGGTTTCCAGTATACAGTCACTCATCCATCGACTGGGAGGAACTCCCTGTGAGGACTCAGGCGCTTGGGGTACTTGGGCAAAAATAGTCCTAGAAGGGGCTAATATGTTGGGTAAAAAAGCGGTACTAAAGGCTTTGCAGGAAGGAGAAAAAAGTGGCACAGATGATTATGAAAAAGTACTGCAGGATACTGAACTGTCTTCAGATGTTCGCGCTTTAATTGAAACAAAGCTGCTGCCTGCGCAACAATCCCATATACGCACTTTGGACCGGCTGCTAGACGCAGCATCTGAATAGGCTTTTCCAGTCCAATCTAAGTCTACTGTTTAAATGATGTCAGCGTGGCACCTGATTTTTGCTCACGCTGACATTATTTAAATTTTAAATAAAACTCAAAGCCACTCTAAAACCGTTCGTTTCAATAACCCTAAATCAGGTATTGAATCAGCGTGAAATGGGAGGACAAAGGGCGTGAAATACACATAAATAGTTGAATTGTTACTAAAAAATCCGCAGAAGAATCATTGCCAATGAAAGCTAAGAATATTACAAAAGACTTTCCTGTCGTTTGCGTGGGTGGTTCTGCCGGTAGTCTCGACGCGTATACGCGTTTACTACGGCATTTGCCGGCCGATATGGGGGTTGCTATTGTCATCGTCAATCATCGGAGAAGCGTAGCCACCCTGCTTCCCAAGATTCTCCCGCGCTATACAAAGATGCCGGTTGAACTGATCACGGAAAAACTACTCATCCAGCCCAACCATGTGTTCATAATCCCGGAAAATCGTGATTTGCACGTTTTTGAAGGAGAATTCCGTTTAGAGCCCATATCAAAGCCTTGGGGATGGCCAGATGTGATTACGATTTTTATGCGTTCCCTGACGGAGCACTGGGACGGCAAACTTATTGCTGTCATTGTCTCTGGCTGTGATGGTGATGGAGCAGCAGCACTGAGTGGGATAAAAGAAGTGGGAGGGATTACCATCGCACAGAAGCCTGACACAGCTGAGCACCCAGATATGCCTGAGAGCGCAATAGCCAGTGGGTATATAGATTTTGTGCTTGCACCTGAGGATATTGCTCAAGAAATTATAAGAATTTCGCAGGCGGTGTAACTAGACATTCTTGAATAAATATAATCAATTAGATAGGGACACATCAACCGTAGATTTTTGCTGTAAATGCTTAAATTTAGCGATAGCAACTGCTAATGCAATGCAATGCAATGCGCTATGAATTTTAGATAAAAAAATACTGCTGATTTATTCTGTAGCCCCCATGAACCGTAGTCTTGATACGGAACCGATTTCTACAACATTATCCAAATGACAATAACTGTATCTTGTTAGCTCATTAAAATTAGGACCATTATATTCTTACGCGTTATTCAGGATCACCACATGACCAAACCGAGAGTAAAGCCCAAGACCACGCCTGAAGAACCGGTTTGGTGGCTTAAATCACTTGCACAACCTTTGGTTGAATTGGCTACCGATACCACCGGTTTATCCAGAGTCGAGGCCCGTTCCCGATTAGCGAAATTTGGGCCCAACCTGTTCCGTGATCATCAAGATCGATCATTATTGCTGCAATTTCTCTCCCGTTTCAAGAATCCTTTAGTCTTACTGTTGCTGGTAGCCAGTGCGATTTCCGCTTTAACCGGCGAAATGACGAACTTTGTCATCATCACAGTGATGGTGCTGTTAAGCGTAACGCTGGATTTTGTTCAGGAGCACCGAGCCGGTAAAGCGGCAGAAAGCTTGCGCAAGTCAGTTTCGTTGCAAGCCAGAGTTATTCGGGAGGGTGAGTCAATCAATGTGCCTGTGACCGAGGTGGTTCCCGGTGACCTCGCCGTGCTCTCCGCAGGCGATATGGTTCCGGCGGATGGCTTGGTATTGGAAGCGCACGACTTATTTGTCAAACAGGCTTTACTAACCGGTGAATCGTATCCGGTGGAGAAGCATCCGGGGGCTCTTGCCGCTGATGTAACCGAGTTGCAGGATGCCACTAACGCCGTGTTCATGGGTACCACCGTAATTAGCGGTAGCGCCCGGATGCGGGTGGTCAAAACAGGTACCGGCACTGCCATCGGTGCCATCGCTAATAGTCTTACCCGCCAGCCGCCACCGACAGCCTTCGAGATTGGCACGCACCGCTTCGGCCTGCTTATCATGCGCCTTACCATCTTGCTGGTGCTGTTTGTATTACTGGTAAACGCTTTCATGCACAAGCCTTGGCTGGATTCTTTCCTGTTTGCCGTGGCGCTTGCCGTGGGACTGACGCCGGAACTGTTGCCGATGGTAGTGTCGGTCACATTGTCACAGGGCGCACTGCATATGGCGAAGAAACGAGTGATCGTCAAACGTTTGGCCGCCATTACCGACTTAGGGTCAATGGATGTCCTCTGTACGGACAAGACAGGTACATTGACCGAGGCGAAAATTCGACTGGAACAACATGTGGACCCTCAAGGAAAGCCCAGTGAGCGTGTTTTAGAACTCGCCTATCTCAACAGCTTCTTCGAGACCGGTCTCAAGAGTCCGCTCGACGATGCAATCCTGGCCCACGAAAACATCGACGTGAGCGCTTGGAAGAAGATTGATGAAGTGCCATTCGACTTTGAAAGGCGGCGGGTGTCCGTCCTGCTGGATAAAGGCAATAGCCGGTTGTTGGTGGTCAAGGGGGCGTCTGAGGAAATTATCGGCCTATGCACCTGCTATGAACAACAGGGCAATGAAGCCCAGATTCCTCTAGACAAGGTCAGTCGGGAAAAGATACACGGGGAACATATCGCACTCGAAAAAGAGGGCTTCCGCGTCTTGGGCATAGCATGGCGCGAAGTTCCACTTGATCATTCCGATGCCGTTATCGGCGACGAAACCGAACTGGTGTTTGCAGGTTTTGCTGGATTCCTCGATCCTCCAAAAGAGAGCGCCGGAACTGCGCTCGCCGCGCTCAAAGATAGCGGCGTGACGGTCAAGATTGTGACCGGCGATAGCGAACTGGTGACCCAGCATGTCTGCGCCCAATTAAACCTTGCGGTAATAGGGGTACTGACCGGCAAAGAGATTGCTCAGATGGATGACCCGGCATTACGGATTAAAGTTGAAACTACGAACTTGTTTTGCCGAGTCAACCCGTCACAGAAAGATCGAGTGATACTGGCGCTGAAGGCTCGCGGCCATGTGGTCGGTTATCTGGGCGACGGCATCAACGATGCTCCGTCACTGCATTCGGCAGATGTAGGCCTGTCGGTCGACTCAGCTGTTGATGTAGCAAAGGAAGCCGCCGACATGATCTTGCTGGATCAAGATCTGAATGTCCTGCTTGACGGCGTGCTGGAAGGCCGGCGCACCTTCGGCAATATTATGAAGTACATCATGATGGGCACCAGTTCCAACTTTGGCAATATGTTCAGTATGGCCGGTGCAGCTCTATTTTTGCCCTTCCTGCCGATGTTGCCAACCCAAATATTGCTCAATAATATTCTGTACGACCTTTCCGAAGTGCCGATCCCCCTGGATAAAGTAGACCCTGAGGAACTCCGTCGGCCACGGATAATGGACATGAACTTTATCCGCAATTTCATGCTGGTGATTGGCCCGATCAGTTCGGCGTTCGACTTCCTGACATTCTACGTCATGCTGAGCGTGTTGAAGGCCAACGAAACACTGTTCCAAACGGGTTGGTTTGTTGAGTCTCTATCCACCCAAGTGCTAGTGATCTTCATCATCCGCACCCGTGGAAATCCGTTCAAAAGCCGCGCCCATCCGATCCTGGTTGCAACGTCCCTTTCTGTCATGGTGACCGGCGCGGTCTTGCCATTTACCTCTTTGGGGGCGTACTTCGGATTCGTTCCACCGCCCGCCCAGTTTTATGCCATTTTGGCAGCTATGGTTGTAATTTATCTAGTGATGGTCGAGGTGGCCAAAAGAGGCTTTTACCGTTGGTATCGGAAAACCAACTCGAACTTCGGTTAAGCATAGTTTATCCTGATTAGCGTCTTAATCGGACCACGCCGCAAATCGCACCAAAGAAACATTAGGTGTGATGGCGCTGTTGAATAATTAAAATCTACAAAGGTTAGACGCCCATTGCGGCCTGGCAGTGCGGCATAAACTAGCGGGGATGTGATATCCCGCCCAGGTAATCGCTAGCCACGAGCCTGGTATCGAGCCTTGCAGACATGTCGGTAACGATGCGCCTGATGCGTAGGCTCAAAAGCAAACGATGCGCAAAGCTTATCAATCGGCAGGTCGAAATATGCTGAAGGTCAGACTCGTTAATAACGTAACCTTCTTGTTTAAGTGGATCAATGACTAACGCACTGGCTTGGTTGGCTTGTTCTTGTAGTTATGATTTTTTGAGTTTTTTAACAGGACTAGCTTAACTATGGCACGCACCCTTCTGGTGGTTGACAATCTTTCTGACTGGGCTCCCTATTACCCGAGTGAACAGTTGATAACCTTTGAAGACTATCTCGCGACCGAGCAGGTAGCATCCGATCAGCGCGTACGGGTTATCAATTTGTGCCGCAGTTATTGTTACCTGTCCGACGGCTATTATTGCTCATTACTGGCAGAAGCAAGAGGCCATAATGTCATACCCTCAGTTAAAGTTCTCAGCGATTTAGACCGGGGCGATCTGTATCGGCTGCATTTAGAAGGATTATCAAAAGCCTTGTCAAAAGCCGTTAAAAGCCAGGATCAACAGACTAAAATTACCCTCCACAGCTATTTTGGCACTCCTCCGAAACCCGCTTTTCAAGAGCTGACGGGTATCCTGTTTGAACGCTTTTCATGCCCGGTGTTAAAAATCACCTTACAGCATTTTCCCGCAGTCAATAAGTGGGAAATTAGCGAATTACAGGCTATCTCGCATCATAGTTTGGATGAAGCTGCCGAAACCCATTTTGCGGCAGCTCTGGATAAATTCAGCAAAAAAGTCTGGTGCAAAGATCGACCGAAGAAACCCTCTCGCTTCGACCTTGCCATGCTCATCAATCCTGAAGAAAAAATGCCGCCCAGCAACCGCGGCGCTCTCAAAAAATTCATTACCGCTGGAAGACAACTTGGCATCGACGTTGAGCTCATTTCACCGCAACATTACGCGCGCTTACCGGAATTTGATGGTCTCTTTATCCGCGAAACCACCGGTATTAACCATCATACCTATCGTTTTTCTAAAAAAGCCGAAGCCGAAGGCTTAGTGGTGATTGATGATCCCACCTCCATGCTCCGTTGTACCAATAAAATTTATCTGGCGGACTTGTTTCGTACCCATCGGGTACCTGCTCCTAAAACGTGGCTGCTGCATAAAAATAACACCGTGCATTTGGATAATCTCGTAAATTCCACAAACTTCCCCATTGTCATTAAAATTCCCGACGGCTCTTTTTCACGCGGCGTAGTCAAGGTTCAAAACCGCCAAGAGCTAGAAGTAAACGTCGCCGAGTTATTTAAACAATCTGCGTTGTTACTGGCGCAGGAATTTTTATACACCGATTTTGACTGGCGCATTGGTATTCTTAACAATCAAGCCCTGTATGCTTGCCGTTACTATATGGTGAAACATCATTGGCAAATTTATCGCTACGGCGGCAGTAAAGTGGATATGGGTAAATTTGATACCTTGCCGACGTTTGAAGTTCCTAAAGCAGTTTTAGAAGCAGCCTTAAAGGCCACGCAGCCAATCGGCAACGGTTTATACGGTGTCGATGTGAAAGAAAAAGACAGCAAAGGCTTTGTCATTGAAGTCAATGACAATCCCAGCATCGACCGGGGTGTTGAAGACCTATATCTGGGTGATGAGCTGTATCATCTCATTATGGCTGAATTCTTGCGTCGTATGGAAAACCGTTGTAAAGGTGACAAATAGATGCCTCTCACATCAACTACGGCACAGTGGCTATAAAAGAGCGACTAAGCTTTATTAACCTGATCGGCCGGATGGAACCAGGGGATGTATCAAACTTGACCGACTTGGACGTAATGCAATGGATGTTCCGGCAAGGAGCCCTAGAAATGGTCAATCTATGACCGCCAACACGCTCTTTTATTGTAAAAATGGCAAAATTTAGACGCCGTTTTCCACCCCATTGACCAGCTGGCCTTGACTGCCCCCTAGCTGGACTCTAAAAAAGGATTCAGTAGATTAACACCTGTGTTTTCGAAATCTTTGACGTTACGCGTAACAACAGTAAGGTCGTAGTTTACCGCAGTTGCAGCAATTAGTTTATCCAGCGCATGTTGAGGTTCTGGAACACGCAATTTCCCCCACAGCAAAGCAATTTCGCAGTCAATACTAAGAATGTTGTCTTGATAGTGTTCGAGGATAGAATTTAACCAGTTTTCCAGCAGCTTACCTTGACTGGTATCACCCCGATGAAAAATCAAATCAACACCTCTGCGCAACTCACCGATAGTAATGGATGAGACATATAAACGGGTGTTATTTTGAATGGCGACATCAAAAAACTGGCTCACACCAATATTTGCTCTATCGCCTTTTCTGATTTCACTGATGACGTTGGTATCAATCAAATACATTGGACACTCTAGCATCATCGTTGAGTCTCATGAAGTCCGCATCAGTACCGACACTAGGGATGCTTAATAAGGCTTCGGCAAAAGACTTTCGCTGTGGCCTCATCAAGACCTCTGCCAAAATTGCGCGATGTTCTGCTTCTGTAGAACGATGGTGCTCTACTGCTCTTGCCTTAAGTGCGTTGATTATTGTTTCATCAAGATTTCTAACGACTAGACTGGGCATAGGGATACTCCAAAATTATAGTTGCTATCAATGCTATCATTATTATTGGCGTTTTCAAAATACAAAATATGCCGGGGAAGCTCTGTTCCGACAACGCCGTTTTGATACATCGATGCGGAAGGTCTGCGTGACTTTTGCGTGTTTCGGTCGTGATTCGTTATGCTCAGTTGTGCAAATCACGCAAAAATGATATTAAAATACCAATAAAAACAATTAATTATATATAAACAGCATGATTTGTAATCAGCCGGTCGCGGGTTCGATTCCCATCGCCAGCTCCAAAGAAGAGGCTGTTAAAAAGCGTGCAAAACTTATCAGTTTTTTGAGAAAAGAGCGTCAAAATTGACCAGCAGAAATATTGTCTATATTGTTGTTTTTACATAAATAACCATCTTGCTTGACTGGCAAAAAAGATGCTGAATGTGGAAAATATTGGACGCTGTTTTACAAGCTTGGGGCTTCATGCGTGACGAAGATATCCGCCCTAACAGTATTCTTCATGTTTTCAAATTCGTGGCGCCAGATCGCAGCGTCAAGATGCAGGGGGATTTTTGCCACGCTGTTTGGCTGGTGTTTTAGCCAGTGTTTTTTATCTACCCATTTGGGATTTCGCCCGGCATCCAAATTCGGCCCATGAATATCCCACCCAACCCGGCAATTCTAAGCTCTCCCAACTCAACAACATTGAGGTGCAGGTTGTTATAGGAAAATGCGGAATGGAGTAAGTTCTCATGCCCTGCTGTTGAATCAAAATCATGGTTACCTGGAATCCAATAGATCTGGGTCATGCCGATAATGGTTCTGAAGTAATTTTCGAGGGGGACCTCTAAACTGAAGTCACCCAGCAAGATAACGGCTTCAGGACGGTACTTATGTACAGCGCTGATAATGTTCGCGAAGCATCCGTGCGGATCGCCGCAAAAATAATCTTGTTTGGCATTAGCTTATTAAAACCTCGTAGGTCTAATGCTGCCTTTTTGCCCCGCCTAAAGTTGCTAACCCATTTTGGGTATCCAGCAAGACCATGGTTATCTTGGCATCATTAAATACTTGCACCAATTCACTGAAGTTTAGGTGGTTGTCGTGATTAAAGATTTTTTTCATAGAGCTGACTGAATAAGTGAAATAGCAAAGCACCACCTGACTCAGGTAACGGCAGCTGAATTACTGCGGTATTGACCCACTACACGGGATGATAGCGCCAATAAATTTATTATGACTCATTTTGTCATGTGTTTTTTTGCTGCGATATAATGAGTAGTTTTTACATTTTTTCGACAATCACTTAAAATCTTTCAATCCCGCCTGAAAATAGGAGCCGCATACCCACTCTACTCCCTTAAACAGCCTTAAACTAAGGCGTTGATTAAGGGCCATTTACTAAAGATTAATACACAAAAGGTTTCTTCGCATAATGGCGCGAGACAAAAACACCACTGGGCAAGTGATGCCCAGTAAAAAAATATCACGTTCACGTAAATCCGTTCGGGCTGAAGATGAGGTTTCAGCAAAGTCTGATGCCTTACAAACTGACTTGAAATTCAATAGTTATGTCGTTGCAATCGGTGCATCTGCTGGCGGCTTAGACGCACTGGAGCGCTTTTTCAACGCAGTCGATGTTGATTCCGGCGCCGTTATTGTGGTGATTCAGCACCTGTCGCCTGATCACAAAAGCATGATGGACAACCTATTGGCGCGGCATACCACCATGCCGGTGTTAATGGCCGAAAATGGCTTGGAAATGCAGGCCAATCATGTTTACCTGATACCGCCCGGTAAGAATATAACGGTCGCCGGCTCACAGTTGCGCCTTGTGCCTAAAAATCCTCATGGCTTGAGCCTGCCGATTGATTTATTTTTTACCTCAGTGGCTAAAGAATTTGGCAATCGCTGTATCGGCGTTATTCTGTCGGGCACTGGTTCTGATGGCACGCGAGGCGCGGTGGCCATCAACGATGCAGGCGGCTTTCTACTGGCGCAAGATCCTGAATCCTCTAAATTTGATGGTATGCCGCGTAGTGTCATTGCGACCGGCTTAGTCGATGAAGTCATGCCCCCTGAGTTGTTGGCTAAACGTATCGTCAACCATGTAAAAAACGTGATGGAGGTGTCGGCAAAAATCAAAGTGTGCGATGCCGAATCCGGCATTGATCCGATGGAAGGCATTTTGCATTTACTCTATCAAGTCGGCGGCATCAATTTTAAAGAGTATAAACCGGCGACGGTACAGCGGCGTATTGAGCGCCGTATGCAAATTCGTCATGTCCGCGATTTAACGGATTACCTACGCTTATTAGAAAACGAACGCGGCGAAATTTTAACGCTTAAACGGGATACGCTCATTCCGGTTACCAGCTTTTTTCGCGACACTGAAACTTTCAATTTGATGGAAAAAGATATCATCCCATCGATTATCACCGAGCACCAAGAGCAGCAACCGATTCGGGTTTGGGTGGCGGGCTGTTCGACCGGCGAAGAGGCGTATACCATCGCCATTTTGTTTGCTGAAGCCTTTGATCAGCTCAAGCGCTGGCCGCAATTAAAAATATTTGCGACCGATGTGGAACAAACCCACATCGATATTGCCGGTGCCGGCGTCTATTCAGAAGCGATTACCAACGAATTATCACCCGAACGTTTAGAGCGTTTTTTTAAGCACACGGGTACTCAGTTTGTGGTGAAAAATGAAATTCGTCAGAACATTGTCTTTGCCCGGCATAATATTTTAGAAGATCCACCGTTCACACGGATGAACTTGGTCACTTGCCGAAATGTGTTGATCTATTTCGATAATAACGCCCAAGAAAAAGCCTTGCTGCGCTTCCAATACGCGCTAATCCATAATGGACACATGCTATTAGGCTCAAGTGAATCATTGGGCTCGCGTCATCGGGATTTCAGCGTGACCGACAGCAAAAACAAAATCTATCGGGTGTTGCGCCCGGTTTCTTTGCCGTTAGATTTGAATCGTAGCTCGCAGGGAGGGCGTGCCGCAACCCGCAAAGCAACCACGTCAATACAGCAAACACGGCAGTGGAATACTGAGGCGGGCGTGATTGAATCGGGTCAAACCATTTTAATGACTTGTTACGCGCCGCCAGCTCTGTTGGTGAACGAGGATCGACAACTGGTGCACGTTTATGGCGATGCGCAACGTTTCATACAAATCCCCAGTGGCACGATTAGTCTGGAAGTGTCGAAATTACTGGTTGGCAAATTAGCTCCCGTTGCTATCGCGCTGTTTCACAAAGCCATCAAAGAAAACGTGCAATTGCGCTCTGAAGTGATCGTCACCGATCCGGTAAAAGGCTCCACCGAACATGTGCGGATGACGGTGCGTCCAGTACCGATTAATCCCGGGCAAGAACGCTTTTTCCTGCTGTCATTTGATGCCGAACTACTGCCTGAAACCAGTCGTGCTGGCGCTGCTGTGATTGATGTATCAGAAGTCTCTAACGAGCGTATTCAAAATCTGGAGCGCGAACTATCGGTCATGCGTGATAGTTTGCAGGCAACCATTGAAGAATTGGAAACCTCGAATGAGGAATTGCAGGCGACTAATGAAGAGCTGATGGCATCTAACGAAGAGCTGCAAAGTACCAATGAAGAATTGCAGTCAGTGAACGAAGAGCTTTATACCGTTAACGCTGAAAATCAGGAAAAGATTGAAATTCTCAATCGGGTCAATTCTGATCTGGATAATATGACTCGCGCCGCGCTCATTCCTACGGTATTTGTCGATGCCAGCCTAAAACTGACCCGATTTACGCCCGAAGCCGCCAATATTTTCCGTTTTCGCGAAGGCGATATTAGCCGCCCGATTGACGACTTTACTCATGGCATGGACTATCCTGATTTTATCGCCGATGTGCGTCGCACCTTGAGTACGGCGCAAATCATAGAGCGCGAAGTGAAGTCGCTGAACTCCAATAATTGGTATTTGGTGCGTATCCTGCCTTATATCGACAAGCCGAAAAGTATCAACGGTGCGGTGATGACGTTTTTCGAAATCACTATGCTGAAAGATGTGCAGCGCTTACAGAGCATTATGGATTCTTTGCCAGAGCATATCGCCGTGCTCGATCCTGCTGGCTATATTACCTTGGTCAATCAGGCATGGCGTACCTTTGCCGAAAACAATGGCGATCGTGGCTTGGCCTTTAGTGGCATAGGCTCTAATTATTTTGATGTGTGCCATATTGAAGAGGGGCCGGATACTCAGGTTGCCAATCAAGTCAGCGACGGCATTCGTCAGGTGTTGAGCAACGAATTACCGACTTTTTCGATCAAATATCCTTGCCATTCACCAGAGGAAAAACGCTGGTTTTTAATGCACGCAGCACCGGTTCATCATGCCATTGGTGGCGTAGTGGTCAGCCACATTAATATTACCCATTGGGTTGAAGGTGATTTCGAATGAAAAATCTGCCCAAAAAACTCAAAAAAACGCTATCTTCCGATGAAGAAATACGAAGAGCGGCGCTGGAAGCGCTGCGTCGGGGCGATTTTGATTTTGCCCTTAAAGCGGTAGAGCGAGGTGAAGCAAGCATTCCAGAAATGGTAGAAGACCTGAAGATTTATCAGGCCGAGCTAGAAGTACAAAATGATGAATTAAGGCAAGCTCAATTTATAAGCAACGTCGCCATTGTGCGCTTTACCAAGCTGTTCTCATTCCTGCCGCTGCCCGCTTTGGTGGTTGATGAAATGGGCGTAGTCAGCGATTGTAACGAGATGGCAGAGCGCTGTTTCATGCTTAACCGAAAAATGTTTTACAATCATTTTTTTCCGCGCTTGTTGAAAAAAGAAGAGCATAACCGACTCCGCCGCGCTATTGAGCAAGCAAAAGATGTAGGTGAAAGCATCATTTATGAAGTGGCGATGCAGCCAGTGGACTCGCCCGTATTCATCGCGGATATTCACCTGTCTTTGCTGCCCAGCGATGTTTCGTCTATCCCGTTATTTGCTGTTATCGTTATTGATCAAACTGAAAACCTGGCACAACGTAAGGCGCTGGAGATGAGTCGCCGCCATTTTATGGCTTATTTTGATGCGTCTCCGGTCGGCATGGCTTCTGCCAGTCTGAGCAAAAATTGGCTGGAAGTGAATAATCGATTATGCGAGATGCTGGGCTACAGCCGTGAACAGTTAGTGAACAAGACCTGGCTGGAGTTGACGCATCCTGACGATATTGAAGCCGAGCTTATCTATTTTGAACGGGTGTTAGCCAAAGAAATCGGTGGCTATGCTATCGATAAACGCTTTATCTGCAGTGATGGATCGATACTCGAAGTACATATAGCCGTGAATTGTGTCCGCGATGAGGCCGATGAAGTTGATTATTTTGTCACTATTGTTAAGAGTATTGCCGCACGCAAAAAGATTGAACGGAGTTTGTTAATACGCGATCAAGAGTTAAATACTCAAACGCTAAATTTACGCAAACGAGTCAAAGAGTTAGAGGCTATTTACGCCATATCGCGCGCGGCTCAACGGGCTGAAACAGCGCAATATTTTTTTGATGAGGTACTGCGCTACCTGCCTGACGGAATGCTGTATCCGCACCATGTGTGTATTAATATTGATATAGACGGCAACAAGGTTACGTCGCTTGCTTGCAAACAGCCGGTAGCGTACCTTAGCAGTCAAATCTCAGTAAAAGAAGTCAGTCTGGGTGAATTGATAGTGGGTTATACCGAGTCTCATGCTGCGCTTGATATCGGTCCGTTTTACAAAGAAGAACAAGCGTTTGTTAATGGCGCGGCTGATTTAATCGGTCGTTATATTGAGCGCTGTGAACATGAAAAAGAGCGCACGCTCACCCTGCAACGTAATTCTGCCTTATTGGATTTAACGGCACATGCTGATAATTTGGCTGATGATGATTTTCTACAGCATGTCTTGGATCAGGCTGAACGTTTGACACAAAGTAACCTGGCTTACGCACACTTTGTCAACGACGATCAGAACACTATTACCCTCGGCAGTTGGTCATCCGCGACGCTGATAAAAGGTGATGCCGGATTTAATAATAGCTATCCGCTTTCTAAGGTAGGTGCTTGGGCAGACTGTTTGCGTGAAAAGAAATGGCTGATTTATAATAATTGCCTTGCACAAACATTGCCGGGCGCCCCTGCCGAACTCTTTCGGCACATGGTCGTGCCGGTCATGCAGGCCGATAAAATCGTTATGCTGGTTGGCGTGGGCAATAAAACCACCGACTATTACGCAGGCGATGTGGCCTTACTGGAAATGTTGGCCAACAACTACTGGACCTTGTTACAGAAAAATCAAAGCCAACGCCGTTTAGAACTGGATGCCGAGGTCTTTCGCATTAGCCGTGAAGCCGTGCTCATCACCGATATTGATGCCAAAATAGTGTCGGTCAATGACGCCTTTACCCAGATCACCGGCTACACCGAACAGGAAGCTATCGGCCAAACCCCACGATTGCTCAAGTCGGGCAAGCAGTCCGAAAAGTTCTACAAAAAAATGTGGCAGCAGATTACTGAAACGGGACACTGGCAAGGCGAGGTCTGGAATAAACGAAAAGATGGTGAACTCTATCCGCAATGGTTAGGTATTACTGCAGCCAAAAACAATACCGGACAAGTCAGTGAATACATCGCCATTTTCATGGATATTACTGATCATAAACTGGCCCAGCAACGTATCGAACAACTGGCTTATTATGATCCGCTAACCCGATTGGCTAACCGCACGTTGCTGGCTGATCATGCCAAACAAGCTATTGCTTTGGCTTCCAGGCAACATCATCTGGTCGGTGTGTTGTACTTGGATCTTGACCGTTTCAAAGATATTAACGACAGTCTTGGTCATGCTATCGGCGACAAATTATTAGTCGATGTCGCCAATCGATTGCTGTCTTGTGTGCGTGATACCGACACCGTCAGCCGTCTGGGCGGTGATGAATTTGTGGTGCTATTGAGTCATTTAGATAGCGCCGATAATGTCTTGAATGTTGCAGAAAAAATACTCCGTGCATTGGCTGAAATTTTTGAAATTAGCCAACATTTTATTACCGTTTCGTGCAGCATCGGCGCGTGCGTTTATCCTAACGATGGCGCCGATTTTGATATATTGTTGCAACGCGCAGATACCGCGATGTATCAAGCGAAAAGCGATGGCCGGAACAACTGTAAGTTTTTTACCGAAGAAATGAATGTTAGAGTGCAACGGGGCTTACGTTTAAAGAACGATATGCGTAGCGCCCTCAAAAATGAAGAATTTTATGTTGAATATCAACCGCAGTTTGTTTTAAAAAGCCGACGTATCATCGGTGCTGAAGCGCTGGTGCGTTGGCGTCATCCAGAACTGGGTAACATTTCGCCGAGTGATTTTATTCCTATCGCCGAAGAGTCTGGATTAATTATTGATATTGGGCATTTTGTAATGCAGCAGGCGTGTCATCAGGCTAAGCGCTGGCATGATCAAGGCCATCAATTACACATTGCAGTCAATGTTTCCTATGTGCAATTTGTGCGTAATAATCTCCTGCAATTGGTTAAAGATACACTGCAAGAAACCGGATTAGCCGCACAGTTTCTGGAGCTGGAGTTAACAGAATCAATCCTGGTTTCTGACCCCGAAAATGTTTTATCCGTGGTGCAAGCATTACGCGACATGGGCGTGTTTCTTTCGATTGATGATTTTGGTACCGGCTATTCCAGCTTGAGTTATTTAAAGCGCTTTGCCGTGCATAAACTCAAAATCGATCAATCCTTTGTACGCGACATCCTGATCGATAAAGATGATGCGATCATTGTGTCTGCCATCATTAATTTGGCCCTCAGCCTGGAAATCCAGTGTATTGCTGAAGGTGTGGAAACGGCGGCGCAAGCGAATAAATTACAAGAAATGGGCTGCGAGCAGATACAAGGCTATTGGTTAGGGCGACCGCTTTCAGTCGCACAAATGTGCGCCATGCTGGGCGATAACAAAAGCAATGCTGCTGTCATTGAGTCTAAACCTTAACAGACCCAATAAAACCGATGAGCGTTATGACCGGCTGTGTTAATTTTATATTGAATAATCACGATGAAATTATCGCTGTAGGCGGCGAATGGGATTATTTTGCCTTAGCCAATGGCGCTCCGGAGTTAATAGGAGAAAACGTCATTGGCCGCTCTTTAGTTGAATTTATCAGCGGTAATGTCACACGTCAGTTTGTGCTGACGATCTTACACACAGTACGCAGCACCGCTCAAGCGATTGAACTCGATTATCGCTGCGACTCGCCTAATGAGCGCCGTTTCATGCGTATGCAGGTATCTTTGGATCAATCAGGAGACATTCATTTCCTAAACACCACCTTGCGCACCGAAACTCGTCAACATAAAGTGTTCATCTCAAGAGCCGCACAGCGCAGTAAAAATACCTCGACTCGCTGCAGCATGTGCAACTTGATCAAATCCTTAAATGACTGGATTGAACCCGATTTACCCGGCACCTCTATTCACCCCGAAACCAGCGAATTATTAGTCATCTATGGTATTTGCGCGTCGTGTTCGAGCAAGCTACAGCGTACGTCACCCGCGCAACAACTGAATGCATCCTGACAAGTCGTTGCTGAATCAGCCTAGGTCGTGACTGGATTTTTATCTAATTTTCGTTGCAAAGTGTAAAATACTGGCATGGCGGCTGTCGAACACCATGAATACCAGCTGCTATTTGGAGTGTCTGGAAGCCTCCATCAAGGACTACGGAGCGCCGGAGATTTTAATACTGACCAAATCTTGCTCAACAACAAAATTACCATCAGTATGAACCGATATTTGCTCCTGCAATATCTGCATTCCCCACATCCGTGTGGGTTATGGGCGGGGCCGCGCACTGGACAATATTTTTGTCGAACGGCTATGGCGGACGGTGAAATATGAAGCGATCTATTTGAAGAAGCATGACAACCTGCAGGACTTGCTGATGGGGCTGACAAGCTTTACAACGAGGAAAGGCGGCATCAATCACTGGACTACCAAACACCGAGCCAGGTGTACCAGCAAGCCAAAGGCGGTGGCGCGAAGATCGTAGATAAATTTAATAGTGCGAAGGAGACATCAACTCCCCGTGCAGAAGAAATGGGACAGCGCCATTCAGCTGTAATGTGAACAGGCCTCTATCTTAAACTAGCAGGATATTTGTCTGAACTTCGGGGTCCACTTTAAGGCCTTTTTTATGCCTGTCACTTTATTATCACGATTTAGTCCCAGTAAGCATTGTAGCTATAGTGAGACTATTGATGGACACCACTGGAAAAAAGCCCAACTTCATCAATACAAAGCTAAGATTTTAAATCAAACTGACTAACCCCCTTTGATTTGCGGCATGCCTTTTATTGCCCTTCTCTGCACAATAAAAAACCCGCCAAGCCTTTCGACTTGCGGGTTTCTATGTCTTTTTATATCTTATCGATTTAGTAATTGGTGGAGGCGGGGGGAATTGAACCCCCGTCCGCAAGTACTCCGCCACAAGGTCTACATGCTTATCCCGCTCTTTAATTTAGCTAGTGACTACCCGTCGGGCCAAGAAAATCACCAGCGATTCCGTAAGGTTTTAGCGCATCCATACCGGACAGACTTCAGCGCGATCTTATGTAGATGACCTCTGAGCGCCTCTCATACCTAAAAGGTACTAAAAACTCCACCCGCATAAGCACAGATGGTCAAAGGAATGGTGCTGTGTTTAAGCAGC
>JAQSDX010000047.1 GCA_029946125.1 Candidatus Methylobacter titanis | reverse complement strand
ACACCTCATGCAGTATTTTTTGCTCAACCTGAGCAAGAAGCCGCATGAATACTAGTACTTAGTCAATTTAGAAATGGCGCGTGCCTGTAACTGTGGGGGCGGCTTTAGCCGCCCAGTGGCGACTGAAGTCGCCCCCACATCCAGTTGCTTAACCATCAGAATAAAGTTGACTGAGTACTAAGATTGCACTTCGGAGTTGAATCCGCCTTAAACAGTCGTATATTTAAGGCGCTAAGCTTGTTTACGTTAACCGCCTAACCGAATGAAAAAAATAATTTGAAGATGACAACAGTTGCCCAATTAAAAATATCGGTCGCATTATTCTGTGTGCTGAATAGTCTGACCGTGATAGCCGACACCATTCCACATTCCCAGGCTGTGGAACTCTATTTCGACCCGGAGACCAAGCAAATTGGCACTGAACCGGGCAAGGACAAAGTCAAGCTGAGTGCCTTGCAATCAATTGAGGGTTTGGAACAAAAAAAGCAGGAGCTTGCGGTCATAGAAAACCGGCTGGATGCCAAGATGAAGGCGTTGGATGAAAAATTGAAGCGACTCGAAAACATGGAATCGATTCAACTGGTAGCGCTTGCCCCGCCGGAAAAAACAGTGCCGGTTTCAGTGGAGAAAATACCTGTTCAGACCGGAGAAACAAAAAAATCCGACGAAACCAAGTCCAAAGCGCCTGAAAAGTTTCCCGCCACTGTCAGTTACGGCGATAAAGGTTTTGAACTCAAAACCAAGGACGGCAAGTTTGCGATGCAGATTCAAAACCGCTTGCAATTCCGCTATGCCAATCCGTTTGATAGCGATCCGCGTTCGCTCGCAGATATGGATCGCGATCAGAGTTCTTTCATGGTGCGCCGGGCCCGGTTTAAGGTGGGAGGACATGCCTATTGGCCCTGGTTAAAATATTATATGCAATATGACTGGAGCCAGCCTGTATTGCGCGATTTTTATCTGGATGTCAGCAAATATTCCTGGGCGCAGCTTCGGCTAGGTCGCGGCAAAGTTCTGTGGAATGACGAACGGGTCACGTCTTCAGGCAAGCAACAATTTGCCAATCGCTCAATTATCAATGATATCTTCACCGTTGATCGGCAACAAGGCGCGCAAGTTTTCGGGCGCGTCTTTCCCGGAAAATGGTACGACTTCAGCTATGCCGCCGGTGTTTTTTCCGGACTGGGAGTGGGTGAGCGCAACAATGACGATGACAATATGATGTATTCCGGCCGTTTACAGTGGAACCTGCTAGGCGAGGAGCTGGCTTTTTCTCAGTCGGACACTGAATTTCATGAAAAACCGGCGGCCAGTTTGGCGTTTGCTGCGGCTACCAATACAAGCAAATGCACCTCTTTTGAAACAGATAGTAATAGTTGCCGCGCCTTGCCCGGTTTTGTCGTGGGTAAAGCTGGTCAGTTCCGGGTCAACCAGATGATGGAGGAATTTCGTTTTAAATGGCAGGGGTTCTCGCTACAAAATGAATTTCATTGGAAACAGGTTGAAGATACCTTGAAAACCGAAGCCGATCCTGCAAGAAATACCGATCTTTTAGGGGCTTATGTTCAAGCGGGTTATTTTCCTCATGCTCTGGTCCAGGCCGTGCCCAAGCAACTGGAATTTGCTGTCCGGTACGCATTCGTCGATCCAAACGCTGATCGTTCAAATGACCTTCAGCAGGAAGTCTCGGCCGCAATCAACTGGTTCTTTACCGGCCACGCCAATAAGTTAACTTTTGAAATCAGCCATTTAAGGGTCGAAGATCCTGTCCGTCTTATCGCGCAATCTGAAGAAAGAGCCAGAATGCAGTGGGATGTTTCATTCTGAGTAACTACTCAGCCTCAATCGGTCTCTCATTTAAACCGGGACAACCCTTTAAAATTTGATAGCACTGATGTTATATCAATGTGGGAGCGATGCCCTCGTCGCAACGAGGGCGTCGCTCCCACAATAGTCTCAACTGTTCCTGTTTAAGTTAGAAGCCAGCAGTTGCTACAATTTTAGGAAAACACCACGCAGCAACCCCATACAAAATAACCGCCAGAAAGATCAATACGGTAAAGCCGAACTGCATCGCAATCAGGGTAGCCAGTATCGCGCTGATGACCGAGGCGCAGCCGTTAATGCCCCAGGCCCAGGGGATCAACGCCGGGGTGGTTTGGCTGATTTTAGCCAGGGCCATCGGAAACGGCATGCCCATAAAAAAACCCAGCGGTGCAATCAGGATTATCGAAAACAGGTAGCGCCCCCAACTTTCCATTTTCAGCAAAAAATCGGCGATCGATTCAAAGCCCAAGCTGTAAGCGATGCTGAGCAACGCAATAGCCGCCATCGGCAGCATAAACGCCGATTTTTCAGTACTGTGTGACAGCTTTGTCGAATAATGGCTGCCGACGCCTGCAGACAACAAAAAGGTACTCAGTATCACGGTGATGGCATAAAGCGGATGATGCAGAATCAGGATGAATTTCTGGATAAAGCCGATTTCAATAAACAAAAATGCCAAACCCAAACTGAAAAAATATACCAGCATGCTCAGATGATTTCCCGATCCCGGTTCGATGCCCAGCTTGCTTTTCCACAGCCGCAACGGCAGTGCTATCAGCAACAGGCTGGCGAGTATCGCCTGCACTAAGGCCGCGATTAACAATAAATAGCCGCTTTCCAGCAAGAAGCTGCCGCCGGTACCGAATAAAGACAGGATTTCGGGCAGGGTTCGCCATTTGAAAAAATGAAACAGGTAGGGCTTATCGTCTGTCGCAGCTTCGATATTGAATTTATACGCATCAATAAACGCCCGGCTCTGATCGCCCAATAAAGCCACAGCCGCCTCGTACAGGTAAGGCTGCTGCTGGATATTAAAGCGATTGACTTCCGACTCTGCTATGCCGGGGTAATAAACCAAATCGAAGCTGCGTTGGTTGCAGAACTGTTTTAAGCGGCTGATTTCCTCGGCGGATATGACGCCGTTTTTGACTATTAAGGTACTGGTTTGCCAGCCGCGTATCATGATTATTTGTTGGCCGGGTTGCCGGACGCCGGCATCTTTAAGGGCGTTAATCACCGTAGCCAATAGTTTAGGTTCATCGCGTGGCGGGATTTTAATCCAGCGGCTAATGCTGAGGTAACCGTCCGGGCTGACATGGCGCAGATATTCCTGTATGGCCTGTTCGGTATACAGATAGTTTTCAGCCATTGAATACAGGCCTGATGCCGATGCGCCAAACGCATCCAGCAAGGAAATATTGATCAGGTCATAGGTTTTACGGGTTGTTGCAAGGTAGCCGCGCGCTTCATCGATATGAAGATTTACATTCGGCTTGGAATAAAGGTGACCTGCAAAATCTGCATATTTTATCTGCATCAGCTCGATGATCTGGGGGTTCAATTCAACGGCATCGATGCGCTTAATGGCGTGATAGTTGGCCTGCAAAATATCGCTGCCGGTGCCTGCTCCGAGAATCAGGATGTCGGTCAATTGTTTGAGATGATAGGGCAGGGCGGACGTGGTTTGATCCAGATAGCCGAGCGTTTCAGGCTTGCCGTTATAGCGGGTGATTGCGCTGATATTGTCCGCGTCGATAAACACGGCCAGCTGCTCCGGCGGTTCTGTTGTGGCATTAAGGCTCAGGCCGGGCGCATGCCGTAGCGGGGTAGTCTCGCTCTTGACTACGCTGATTAAACCCAGCGGGCTGGAATATCGGTCTATGATTTTTGTGCCCGGTACTTGCAGCAATTGATTCAGGCTCTTATACGGCGAAACCTTCAGCGTTACCCAGCCGGTCGGTGTAAAAATAATCGTCAGCCCGATAATAACGGACGCGATGATCCCGTATTTTGACCGGTCAAAGCTATCAATCGACACCAGCAGGGTTGCGGCTATTCCCGATAACATCAATACGGTTAACAGCTGTTCGGGAAACACCGCGAACAGCAGCAAAATAACGCCTGCACTGCCCAGGCCCGCACCAAACAGGTCGGCCGCATAGATCGAAGCTACCTGGTTCCTATAGCGGTAAAGAGACAAACCGACGACATTGGCCGCGAAAAAGAACGGCAAGGTCAGCATCAGGTAAATACCGAATAAAAACAGCAGTTGTCGGGGCGCCCACAGGATTTCTGCCGAATTAAACGGGACTTGCTGAGCCAGTAAAAAACAGGCGGGTGCAAAAAGGCTGAACAGCAGCATATTGGTCATGATCGCCGCCGGGAAATGTTGCGCTAAGCGGTCGCGGTTCAGCGCCAGTAACACGCCGCTAATGCCATAGCCCAAAAGCGCCAGGCTGATCATCATATAAGCGAAGTGATGCCACTGAATAATCGAAAACAGGCGCATCAATAAAATTTCATAGGCCAGGGACGAGGCCGAGATAATGCCGACAGCGGCCAACAGCGATAAGCGTGGCTTCATCGTTATTTGCCTGTCAATGCTTGCCGGTAAGCGGGACAAAACTGACCGGAAGGATTTGACGAGTGGTGATTTTTTCATGAGCGTCTTTAGTCACCAAAACCAGATACTGGGTCATAAATTGAGCGCCGACCGGGATGATCATGCGTCCGCCGGGTTTAAGCTGTTTAATCAGCGGCGGCGGAATATGGCTGGCAACGGCGGTGACGATAATGCCGTCAAAAGGCGCGGCTTCTTCCCAGCCGTAATAACCATCGCCGGTTCGGGTATGAACCGTATCATAACCGGTGCGTTTAAGATTTTCTGCGGCCTGTTTAGCCAGCGGTTCAATAATTTCCAGGGTGTATACGCTATCGACAAGCTCGGCGAGAATGGCCGCCTGATACCCGGAACCGGTGCCGACTTCCAGAACCCGGTCGGTTTTTTTCAGTTTAAGCAGGTCGGTCATAATCGCGACGATATAAGGCTGGGAAATGGTCTGTCCATGACCGATAGAGAGCGGCCTGTTTTGGTAGGCATAGGGTCGTTCGGCATCGCGAACAAATTCATGCCTCGGTACCTTGCGCAGGGCATCGAGAACCGGCTCGTCGAGCGCTTCCTGATTCAGGTAATCGCGGGTCGTCACCACTTCAGCCTTGATGATGTCGACCAAGGCATGACGCTGCTGGCGGAAACTGTCTTCGGCGATGACATGGCTGGAAAACAGCAGCAAAATAATGCCGATGACCACTAGCCAAAAAATAAGATGCTTTACTCTTTTCATGTTGACAACCTCCTGGTTTTGCCGGACAAGAATCGGCTGTTGAAGTGAGAGTTTAAACCCATGAAAATGGGTTTGTCTGTAGGTCTTTTCTACAATTGTCAATCGGTTGGGATAGGTTTATGGTTTAACGGCGAACGCGAATGTGCAGGGCGAATTTATGCGCTGGCTCACTGCCATTAAGTGAAGGATTTTATCTAGTATGTGCGTGATTTATTCGCGCTTTTTAATGCCTATAACGCGAATAAATTCGCGCCCACAGTTTACCCATGAGGTGATCAATGAACCCAAGCAAACAGCCTGCTGTTATCCGTTTAATTTTTTTAGCTTTCAGCATTTTTTTCAGCACAGCCATAATGGCTGCAGGAGCGCAAAACATGACCTTGATCCTCCAATCACCGGACTTTGTTCATCAGGGAGAAATTCCCAAAACTTTTACTTGTGACGGCAATGACAGTTCGCCGGCCTTGAGTTGGTCGGAACTGCCGCAGAACACCAAAAGCCTGGTGTTAATTGTTGATGATCCCGATGCACCGGATCCTGCCAAACCCAAAATGACCTGGGTGCACTGGCTGCTTTATAATATTCCGCCAGCTATTAGCGAATTACCGCAAGCCGTTTCTGTCTCTGATTTGCCAGTAGGCACGCAACAAGGCAAAAATAATTGGAACCGAACCGGTTACGGCGGTCCTTGTCCGCCCATTGGTCGGCATCGCTACTTTCATAAGCTTTACGCACTGGATATTGAATTGCCTGATCTGCATCAGCCCAATAAGACCCAGCTGGAAACTGCGATGGCAGGGCATATAATTGGACAGACAGAACTGATTGGAACTTATCAGCGTCAGTAATTTAGAGCCTATTCAAAAACAAGTTGAACCCGTTAATGCGATCAGCGAAGATATTTTCAGGCGTAATGAGGCTATAATCGAAACAGTTGGTAAGAAGTAGAACCGCTTGGCTGCTGTGCCGGATGAGTGTAATCGACGGGTCTGGGCGGCAGTATAAGCTGAAGTCCATAGGCTTGGGTGGGCAATGTATTTTTTAACCAATTAACATGCGAAGTATATTCAATTGCAAACAAAACATATCATTTTAGTTATCATCCTATCGGTCATGGCGGGGCGTTCTGTGAATGCACAAGAAATAGAACATAAAGTCAAAAATCTGCTGTCTCAAATGACACTCGAAGAAAAAGTAGGGCAGATGACGCAGGTCGATTTTTCGGTTATCGGCGATCCTAAAGAACAAAATGCCGAGGATCAGATTAATCCTGCCAAGTTGGAGGATGCGGTGTTAAAACACCATGTCGGCTCCATCCTTAATGCGCCTTTAAACCAGCAGGTAGGCTCCATTTTTCATCCGTCTTTTACGTCGGCTAATAATGCGCAATCCGTTGAGATATGGCGAAAATTAACGCGCACGGTGCAGGATGCTGCGGCAACAACCCGGTTGAAAATCCCGGTCATTTACGGGATAGACGCGATTCATGGCGCGACTTACACGGAAAACTCGGTGTTGTTTCCGCAGGCCATTAACATGGCGGCAACGTTCAATGCGGAACTGGCTTTCAAGGAAGGCGAGATTACCGCAAGGGAAGTACGAGTTTCCGGTCTGCAATGGAATTTTTCCACGGTGATGGATATCGGCCGCCAACCGCTTTGGCCGCGCTTGTGGGAAACTTTCGGCGAAGATGTGCATTTGGCAACGGTGATGGGCACGTCTTATATTAAAGGTCATCAGGGCGATAATTTTTCTGCGGTCGATAAAGCGCCCACTTGTTTGAAGCATTATGTGGGTTACAGTTATCCGCTTAACGGCAAAGACCGGACACCGGCCTGGATAGGCGAAAGAACGCTGCGCGAATATTTTTTGCCGACGTTTGAAGCGGGTATAAAAGCCGGATCGCCGACGGTGATGGTTAATTCGGCGGAAGTTGACGGCATTCCCGGACACGCCAACCATTATTATCTGACCACGATTTTACGCGGCGAACTGGGCTTTAAAGGCTTTACCGTGTCCGACTGGGCCGACATCAAGCGTCTTTATACCCGCGACAAGATGGCCGCTAGCGAAAAAGAGGCGGTCAAAATTGCAGTGATGGCCGGTATCGACATGAGCATGGTGCCGTTCGATTTTTCTTTTTATGATTTGCTGATTGATCTGGTCAAATCAGGCGAGGTGCCGATGTCCCGTATCGATGAAGCCGTGTCCAGGATACTGACGGTCAAGTATCAGGCCGGATTATTCGAGCTTAAACCGCTGTTGCCGATTGAAGGCAATTTTGCCACGGCGGAAGCCATAGAGACCAATCGTCAGGCGGCACGGGAGTCGATTATTCTTGCCAAAAACGATCACAACATCCTGCCGCTTAAAAAAGACACCAATATTCTGGTGACCGGGCCTACCGCCAATTTGTTGAATGTGATGAATGGCGGCTGGACGATTACCTGGCAGGGCGATGCCGAGGATTTATATCCTCAAGAGAAACTGACGGTCTTGGAAGCCATACAGGAAAAATCCACCGGTAAAGTGACGTATATCGGAGGCGATGCTTTTGATGCACCCATCGATGTTCAACAGGTGGTTGAAGAAGCCAAAAATCACGATGTCATTTTGCTCAGCTTAGGAGAAAAACCTTATACGGAAACCGCGGGCAATATTGAGTCGTTAAACCTCGACCAGGCGCAAGTCGAGCTTGCCAATGCCGCGATTGCAACCGGAAAACCGGTGATTCTCCTTACCTTGGGCGGTCGTCCGCGCATTATTACCTCGATTGCAGAACGGGCTTCCGGCGTTATTTTGGGCTTCTTGCCGGGCATGGAAGGCGGCGAAGCCATTGCCGATATTTTATATGGCGACTATAACCCCAACGGCAAACTGCCTGTTTCCTATCCGCGCAACACCAATGGCATTACGCCGTATGATTACAAACCGATGGAGTCGTTTGAGGGAAATACGTATAACCCGCTGTATGCGTTTGGGCATGGTTTGAGCTATACCACCTTTGCAACCAGCGGCTTGAAGGCGGAAAAAGAAAAAATCCGCATGGATGAAAATATCAATGTCACCGTTAATGTCAAAAACACCGGCGCGTTGACAGGCAAGGAAACGGTATTGCTTTATATTAATGATGTGGCGGCTTCGGTAACCCGTCCTAACAAACAACTCAAAGCGTTTAAAAAAGTTGAGTTGAATCCTGGTCAAACTGAAAGCGTAAGCTTTACCTTAACGCCGCATGATTTGTCGTTTATTGGCGTTGATCTTAAGCGGATTGTGGAGCCGGGAGATTTCAAGGTGATGGTTGGTAATGAAATAGTCGGTTTTACGGTGACCGAATAAAGTCATGACTAATACAACCGACACGACAAATAGTTCCGATCAAAACCCTTATCTTGGCTCACTAACCCTATTAACCTCGCTGTTTTTTATCTGGGGTTTTATAACCTGCTTGAATGATATTCTGATCCCGCATTTGAAAGCGGTGTTCACCTTAAATTACACCCAAGCCATGTTGGTTCAGTTTTGCTTTTTTACCGCCTATTTTGTCGTATCCGTTCCCAGCGGCTATTTAGTTAAAAAAATCGATTACAAAGGCGGCATCATTACCGGATTAGCCATAGCAGGTGTGGGCTGTTTGCTGTTTTATCCGGCCGCAAGTCTGCATTCCTATCCGTTATTTTTGGCGGCGTTCTTTGTGTTGGCCTCCGGCATTACTTTGTTGCAGGTTGCCGCAAATCCGTATGTCACCATTTTAGGCAAGCCGGAAACCGCCTCCAGCCGGTTGACACTGACGCAGGCATTCAATTCGCTGGGTACGACTATTGCCCCATATCTTGGCGCGTTATTTATCCTTGCCACTGCCGTTAAAACGGCGGATGAAATTCAGCTGCTTAACGCCGACCAGTTATCGGTTTATCAAGCCGCTCAAGCAGCGGCGGTGCAAATCCCTTATTTGTTGCTGGCTGCGGCTTTGTTTTTTATGGCTGTTGTTTTTGCCCTGATCAAATTACCCAAGATTGAAGCGACCGAAGCGCAGGTTTCGGGTGTTGATGATATTCATGGTAGCGCCTGGAGTTACAGACATCTGGTACTGGGGGCCATCGGCATTTTTGTTTATGTCGGCGGGGAAGTGTCCATCGGCAGTTTTCTGATCAATTTTCTGGGCGAGCCTTCCATTGCCGGATTGGCAGAACGTGATGCCGGAAAGTACGTGTCGTTTTATTGGGGCGGCGCCATGATCGGGCGATTTATCGGCGCGGGAGTCATGCAAAAAATCCAACCCGGCAAAGCGCTTACGGTTAGCGCGGTAACTGCGGCGCTGTTGGTTTTAATGACTATCTTTAGCAATGGACAGGTTGCGATGTGGACGATTCTTTCGGTCGGGCTATTTAACTCGATCATGTTTCCCACTATATTTTCACTCGCAGTTAGCGGCTTGGGCAAACACACCGGGCAGGGGTCCGGGATCTTGTGCGCGGCAATAGTCGGCGGCGCTATTCTTCCTGTCGTGCAAGGGCTATTCGCTGACCGGATCGGCATACAGCAGGCGTTTTTTATTCCGGTACTTTGCTATGGCTACATCGCTTATTACGGCTGGCGGGGTTGCAAATACAGTGCAGTGTTGCGTTTACCGGGCTAGGAATTGGGTGGATGGTATTAGGCGTGAAATAAAACAGGGCACCCGAAAGTGCCCTGAAAGAAATCGGATGAAGAGTTGCTTACATAAGTTTTCTTAAATCGGCAAAATCTTTAGCCGCTTGTGCTAAATGCTCTTTTGCCGCGTTTAAATCACCTGATTTAGAGGCAAGGCGTGCTTTTTTCAAATGACCATTAGCGCGTTGACGTCTAACGTCAAGAGTATCGCTCACCTCCACTTCTTTAACTAAATCAGCAGCCGTTCTGATTAAATCCATAACTTCTTCCTGAGTAGAGCCGCCTTCAATAGCCTGAGATGCTTCAGCAACTTTTGCCGATACATTATCAACAGCGACCTCAGCAGCGCCTGCTACAGCTATAGACGAAATGCCCGCAGTAGAAACGGCAATAAAAAGACTTAAGGTCATATTTTTTAAAAGTTTCATGGGTTGGAATCCTCGTGTTGTTTTATAGTTATAGTTATATTTATGAATAGATAGCGAATCGCTATCTATCGGTTTTTATTCTACCATGAAATAAATATGTGATTGCATCAAGTATCATCAGCTGCACCTATGAAAAAGGTGGCAGTCTTGATGTTCCAGGTTTGAATTGTGTTTAATCGACAAAAATCAATGACACATCAATCAACGGGGTCGGATCTCGTACGAAAACTTATCATTTCTTCAAGATAAATTAGCTCAGAATTGCAGTTAATTTGTTAATTGCAAGTAGAAAAAAGGCATCCGAAGATGCCTTTTTTAGTCTGCTTAGTCGTAGCTGTAATGCTTACGCAATTGCTTAACGACTTGCCAGTGGCTGTTCAGACCTGCCGGAAAAACAACCAGGTCGCCAGGCAAAATACGCACAGGATCACCGCCTTCCGGTGTTACCAAAATCTCGCCTTCCAGAATATACGCAGTTTCTGTTTCGTCGAAGTCGATCGGGAACTCGGATACTTCTTTCTCCCAAATCTCCCAACTTGCGACACCTAACTCTTTCAGACGTTCTTCACTGGGCTTATGTTCAATCGTAATTTTCGGCATGTGCTTCCTAAATGTAAAAGTAATCGGAGGCTGATTTTAGCATTTTTCGGAAGAAACCAACATCATGCTTAAGCCAAGCGACTGGGTGGTAAGCGCTTAGTCCCCTTTTAGAAAAATAGGGTTAGCAGAGATTTAATTAGGCGTAGGCTGGAATAAGACCATCCAAGCGCGTAGCGCGAGGTGGCGTTTCCGGCGAATCCGGGTAGTGTCTGCATAGCATCAATTCTGGAATATCATAAAAACTGCGGCAAATCACATACTGATTAGGTGATTTGCCGGTTTTTTATTTTTTTATAGTTCATAAGGCTCCATAAATAGCCATAACTTTTTGATAAATAATTAACTGTTGCAGATGGTTCGATTATTGCTTTTCTTTTCGTGTTTCTTGCCTGCTAATACCCGAAATTAGTTAGCCAGTAATGATCATTCAGTTATTTAACAATTAAGAAGAGAACGAACAATATGAAAATATCTCAACGTTACGCTGCACCTTTGTTATTGGGGTTAGTTAGCACCTTACTATCAACGCACGCTGTTGCTATGGGTGGCATGGGGGGTGGATGTATGATGGGCTGTACGACTACGCCAACGGTCATTGATCCGCCACGCGGGGCGGCATTTCAAGACCCTGTGACCATGCCCAATATTTCGACTATATCCGGTATTGTCGAAGTCAATATGGAAGCCAAAGTTGCACCCATTAATATTAACGGGGTAACGGCTAATTTAATGACCTATAACGGTACTTATCCCGCCCCGACTATTAAGGTAAAAAAAGGGGACCTATTAAAAGTTCACTTTAAAAACTCGTTGCCTTATACGGGCTTGAATATGATGGGAGATGCCCGCGATTTGACCAATCTGCATACGCACGGTTTGCATGTTTCTCCAGAAGGTAATTCTGATAATACGATGCTCAGCTTGATGTCGGGCGAGTTGTTCGATTATGAATATGACTTGTCCCTGCATCCCGGAGGCAACCTTAATTTTTATCACCCGCATCGTCACGGTAATACCGCTGAACAAATGTGGGGCGGTATGGCGGGCGCTTTGGAAGTTGCTGATGAAACACCGGCTTTAGCGGCTTATGAAACGCATATCATGATGCTGAAAGACATTAGTTTGGATGGCGCAGCCCCTGCCGCGCATACTATGGATGATTTCATGAGCGGTAAGGAAGGCAATGTCATGATGGTTAACGGCAAAGTCAATCCGGTGCTGAACATGAAACCCGGGCAGGTGCAACGCTGGAAAATTGTTAATGCCAGCAATGCACGGTTTTATAAACTGAGTTTGGGCAGCCATAACTTGCAGGTGATAGGCTCAGACGGTGGCTTGCTAAATAAGCCTTACGCGCAAAGCTCAATATTATTATCACCGGGTGAACGTGTTGATGTCATGGTCAAAGCCTCAACTACTAAGGGCTATTACAAATTGCTGTCCAATCCTTATGACCGCGGTATGAGCATGATGAGTGGTGGCGGCAGTCAACAAATTACCTTATTAACAGTCAACGTTACCGGTACGGCGGTCACTAATAGTATTCCCGGTACTATTAACGCTAGTGCGGTAAGACTGGCTGTACCCGCAGGTACGCCTACGCGGCAGATTACCCTGAGTATGGGTATGATGGGCGGCATGGAAGCTTATATTAATGGTATAGCGTTTTCGGAAACGAATGCTTATACCGCGCATTCCAGCGTGAACACCTATGAAATATGGGAAGTTTTCAATCAGAGTATGATGGATCATCCTTTCCATCAGCATGTCAATCCGGCCCAGGTGATTTCGATTAGCGGCGGCGACAGCGCCTATAAATCGCTTTATACCACCAGCCCAGCATGGAAAGACACCGTCATTGTTCCTAAAGGCGGCAGCGTTAAATTGCTCGTGCCTATTAAAGACTATACGGGAATGACCATGTTCCATTGCCATATTCTCGAACATGAAGATATTGGCATGATGGGGCTTTGGGATATTCGGTAATTTTTGATGATCTTGTAGTGGTCGATTTTTTTCGGTTTGATGGAAAACTATCCGTAATTAATTAGACCACTACAAACCGCATCAATCGAGTAACGCGTAGGGATGCGGTTCGTTACTCACCGCATCCTACGGCCCTGATTTTCTACTCCCCAGTCCCTGGAGGCTGCAGGGCGTCATTTCCTTTATCATCCGCATCTCCACGGATGGTGGGCAGCCGCTCAAGTAGTTGCGGTAACGCCGTCCGCACCGTCTCCCAGACCACATCAAGATCTATGTCGAAGTAACCATGCGCGATGCGGTTACGCATGCCTTTCATGCTTCGCCACGGTACGTCGGGATGCTGGTCGAGAAATTTGCTGTAGTCTTTGAGCAGCTTGGTAGCTGCTTCGCCGATGATGACAAGGTTCAATATTACCGCTTGCTGAGTGCGCTTGTCGGCAATAAAGTCTTTTTTACACAGACCCTCTGTGTAGCTGCACGCTTGTTGTGCGGCTTCGAACATGTGGCCCAAGTAGTCGGGGAGACGGTTTTCATTCATATCAACCGAGCCTCCGCAAGCACTTGATCGCGGAACTTAGGCGGCAGATCGCCGGGAGTCAGCAAATCGACAGGGACGCCGAGCAGTTCTTCCAGCTCAACTTGCAAGCCACCAAGATCGAATAAAGTAGCACCGGGCAATGCGTCCACCAGCAAATCAAGGTCGCTGCCGTCTTGGTCTTCTCCATGAAGGACAGAGCCGAACACGCGAGGATTTGCGGTATGGAAGCGATTTGCCGCTTCGCGCACCGCGTCTCGTTTCAAGTCAAGTGCAATGGAAGGTTTCATTAGGTCATCATATCAGAACAGATATAAGCGCACGAACAATTCATGAGTGTTCATTTTGGGGAGGGCAAAGCTGGACGGGGTATGTTATTTCAGTCGCAAAATTTCTCGCATGATTTAAAAATAGCCGCAGTGTCAAACGTTTGGATCGGGGTTACAAGCCCCGATCCGCTTGGTAGCTTATTCCGGCCTACTGCATTAATCAACAGTCCTGCCAATCAACTCGGCCAACTTAACCGTTTTTTCCGCTTTAAACTCGGCATCCCACTGCGCCTTATCCTTGCCGAATAAAACGATAATCGTAGAACCCATATTAAACCGGCCCATTTCTTCGCCGATTTTCAAAGTAGGAGCATCATCGCCATACTGCCAGCTTTGCACCGAACTGATGCTAGGCGGCGTGACTACGCCGTGCCAGACGGTTTCCACGCTGGATACGAAGATTGCGCCGACCAGTATCAAGGCCATCGGGCCTGAATCGGTGTCGAATATGGCGGCGACGCGCTCGTTTCTGGCGAATAGTCCCGGAACGGAATTGACGGTTGCCGGATTCACGCTGAACAAGCGGCCGGGAATGTGCACCATTTCCCTTAAGATGCCGGTCAACGGCATGTGCAGGCGGTGATAGTCTTTGGGCGACAGGTAGATGGTGGTGAAGATGCCGTTATTAAACGGTTCGGCACGGGTCGCATCGCCGCCCAACAAATCGGTCGCGGTAAAGCTTTTGCCTTTGGCCTGGAAGATTTCGCCGTCGGTAATATCTCCGGCTTGGCTGACTGCACCGTCGGCAGGGCAGGCAATGGCGTTGGTTTCGATGCTTAGCGGCCTAACGCCGGGTTTTAGTTTGCGGGTGAAAAAATCGTTAAAGCTAAGGTAGGCATTGATGTCCGGCTCCAGCGCTTCATCCATATTGACGCCGTAATGCCTGATAATCTGTTTGATAAACAGGTTTTTCCACGCCTTGTTTTCGCAGTGAGTCAATTTGCTCATTATTTGGGACAGGGCATGATGGGGCAAAATGTATTGGGGCAGGGTGGTCAGGGCTTCTTTGATGTTCATGGATTATGACTGTCGGGTGTTTTGCCGCTTAAGAAATACGCAAAGGCGATGACTTCGGCGACGGCAACATAAAGTTCATTGGGGATTTCATCACCTAACGGAATTTGAGCCAGAATTCTTGCCAGTTCCGGCTCGGTTTGCAGCGGTATTCCGTGTTCTTTGGCGATGGCGAGAATTTGATCTGCGGTAAGACCTGAACCTTTGGCGACAACCTTGGGCGCGTTCTTGCCATCGTACTTTAACGCGACGGCAAGATCGGTGGTGTAGTAGGTCTTAGGCATGATGATTCAACTTAGAAAAATCATTTTGTTCACGAAAAAAACACGAAAGGCACGAAAAATACAATACGTTTGTGTTTTTTGTGTTTTTGGTGGATTCATTATCAAATGACTTAAGGCAGCGTAACCAGTTCCGGCGCTTGCCAATCAGGATTTCTGTGTTCTACGACGACGCTGGTGTAGATGCCGCCGCGCACGTTAAATTCGGCGCGGATACGCATGAAATTGGGTGCTATGGCTTTAACGATATCATCGAGGATTTCGTTGGTGACCGCTTCATGGAAGGCGCCTTGATCCCGGAATGCCCACATATATAATTTAAGCGCTTTCAGTTCGACGCACAGTGCGCCGGGTACGTATTCGATCTGGATAGTGGCGAAATCCGGTTGGCCTGTTTTTGGGCACAAGCAGGTGAATTCGGGTACGTCGATGCGGATCGTATAGTCACGATTGGGGTTAGGATTGTCGAAAGTTTCCAGATCTTTGCTTGGTTGTGTAGTCATTTTTTGCTTATCTATAAAGGAGGTGTGTACCAAAAGTAGGCGCGTTAGGCGAATAAATTCGATACTCGGTTAATTATCGTTAATAATAGGCGGCTATTTTAATTCAACTGTCGGGATATTCATACCAGTACTATGAAACTGGAAAAAATCAAGCTTTCGGGTTTCAAATCCTTTGTTGATACCACGGTCATACCCATCAGCGGTAATCTGACCGCCATTGTCGGGCCGAATGGCTGCGGCAAGTCCAATATTATTGACGCAGTGCGCTGGGTGATGGGCGAAAGTTCGGCCAAACATTTGCGCGGCGGCAGTATGGCTGACGTGATCTTTAACGGCTCCTCGGGGCGCAAGCCGGTCAGTACGGCTTCCGTCGAGCTGGTTTTTAACAACACCGAAGGCAAGCTGGGCGGCGAATATTCGCAATACGATACCATCGCGATCAAGCGGCAGGTCAGTCGTGACGGTACCTCGGTGTTTATGCTGAACGGTTCGCGTTGCCGCCGTAAGGATATCACCGACATCTTCTTGGGTACCGGCTTAGGTTCGCGCAGTTATGCGATTATCGAACAGGGCACCATTTCCCGCATGGTCGAAGCCAAGCCGGATGACTTAAGGGTTCATATCGAGGAAGCGGCGGGCGTATCCAAATACAAGGAACGCCGCAGTGAAACCGAAACCCGGATGAGGCATACCCGTGAGAATTTGGAGCGGCTGGACGATTTGCGCGACGAAGTCGAAAAGCAAATCAAGCATCTGCAAAAGCAAGCCGAAAAAGCCGAAAAATATACCGGTCTTAAAAAACAGGAACGCCAATTCAAGGTAGAGTTGCTGGCGATGCGCTGGAATACGTATCATCAGGCCGCAAGGCAACTGGATGAAAAATTGCAGGCAGTGGCACACGAGCACAACCGCCTGTTTGTCGCGTTGCGTGACATCGATAGCAACATCGAAGCCAAACGCGAGGCATATAAGACTCAGCAGCAGCAGACTAACAGCTCACAGGGCGATTATTACCAGATTGTCGCCGAAGTCAGCGGTCTTGAGCAGACCATCAAGCACAGCGAAAGCAGTCGCGAACAAACCGCAGTTGAAATTAACCGCTTACGCCAGCAGGCAGACCAGTCGTTAACAGAACTCGAAGCCGATGTGCAGCAATTGGAACAGATCAAAGAGGCTCTGTTTGAAGCGGAAGAAGCGCTGATTGTTGCCGAGGAACGGCAGGAAGACGTTTTATACGGCCAGCAGGAAGTGCAGCAGCAAAAAAGTGTCTGGCAGGCGCAGTGGGAAGCGTACCGGACGACCAGTGCCAGCTATAAAGAACAGGCCGAGGTGCAGCGGGTAAAAACCGTGCAGCTGGAAAACCAGAATCGCCAGCTGCAAATCCGTCTGGATAAGTTGCACGGCGAGCGTACTGAGCTGGAGTCCAACGATTTGCAAAGCGAGATCGAATCGCTGGATAGCGGCATCGAAATCATTGAGACGCAGCGCGAGGAGTTGCACCAGCAGCTTGAAGACCGGCATCAGCAGATACGCGAGCAGCGGCAGCAGATCAAACAATACCATGACGAACTGCATACGCGCCGCTCGGAAATGCAAAGCGTCAAAGGCAAAATCACCTCGCTGGAATTATTGCAGCAACATGCGATGGGTAAAGATAACAAGCAGCTGAGTGCCTGGCTGGCGTCCGTGGATTTGGTCGAAAACCGGCGTCTTGCCGAGTTTCTGGACGTGCAAGCAGGCTGGGATACGGCGGTTGAAACGGTGTTGGGCAGTTACCTTGAGGCGATTTGCATAGAGAGCGCCGATCAGGTTATTCCGGGTTTGCAGCGCTTGACCGATGAATCGTTAATGCTGGTTGAGACCCAATCTGTGGGGGCGACGCAAGGCGCCCGGCCGGAAGAATGGGCGCCTTGCGTCGCCCTTACAAACTTGCTGGATAAGGTAAAGGCGCCGTGGGATTTGAGCAATCTGTTGTCTGGGGTTTACTGCGTCGATGATGCCGAAACGGCGAGAGCTTTATCCGCCCAACTGCAAGCCCATGAATCGGTCATCACCCCGGACGGCACCTGGTTCGGCCCCGGCTGGATCAGAATTATCCGCGCCAAAGACAGTAAAACCGGCGTGTTGCAACGCGAAAAAGACTTGCGCCTGTTAAAGCAACGGCAACAAGAATTGCATATCGACATTGAAACCTTTGAAGACCAACTGGAAACCGCCGAAACCGGCTTGAAAGACGCCGAAGTCACACGCGAATCGATACAGCAGCAGGACAACAGCCTGGGTGCTGAGCTGTCGGTAAAAAGCGCCGAATTCAGCGCGCAATCTGCTAGGCTGGAGCATCAACAACGCCGACTGGATCAGGTTTGTAATGATATTGACGAGTTAAGTCGCGAGACTGCTGACAATGCCGAGACTATCGTCGAAGCCCAATTGTTGCTCGAACAGGCCGAACAGGTCATGGCCGAGCAGGAGCAAAAAAAGCAAACTCTGGACGCATTAAATCAGGACTTGCAATCCCGGCAGCAGCGTATCGATCAAGCCGCCAATGAAGCCAGACAACAGGTTTACAGCCTAAAGTCGCAGATTGAATCGCTACGTTCTTCCGAAACCTTAACCGGAAAACAGCTGGAGCGTTTGCAGGTGCAACATCAACAATCGGCTGAACGGATTGCCGATCTGGAGCTTAATCTGCAACAAACGTTGACGCCGATGACTGGCGAAAAAAAGCAGCTGGAGCAGAGGCTTGTCGATAAGGAACAGTTGGAGATACGCTTGAAACAACAACGCCAGCTCCAGGAAGACCTTGAGGCCGAAATAACCGGGCTATCCGAAGAACATATCCGGACACAGCGCGCCTTGGAAAAGCAAAAAGAAGCGCTGGATACGATTCGTTTTGAATTACAGGAAAGCAAGGTACGATCACAAACCGTCAATGAGCAGCTTAACGAAATCGATGCCGATGTCGAGACGGTGCTGCAAAGCTTGCCGGAACAGGCCGAAGAACAACGCTGGAAAACAACGGTTGATGATTTATTGGCTCAAATCGAAAGATTAGGTACCATTAACCTGACCGCGATAGAGGAATTCAAAGCGCAGTCCGAGCGGATGAATTTTCTGAATGAGCAACATGCCGATTTAACCGAGGCATTGCAAACGCTGGATCAGGCGATCAGTAAGATCGATAAAGAAAGTCGGCTGCGTTTTAAGGAGACATTCGATAAAATAAACACCGGTTTGCAGGAGAAATTCCCTAAATTATTTGGCGGCGGTCATGCTTATCTGGAATTGACCGATCAGGATGAATTGGAAGCGGGGGTCAATATTATTGCCAGACCTCCCGGTAAGAAAAACAGCTCCATACATTTGTTGTCCGGTGGAGAGAAAGCATTAACGGCTGTAGCCTTGGTGTTCTCGATATTCGAACTTAATCCGGCGCCGTTTTGTTTGCTGGACGAAGTCGATGCACCGCTGGATGACGCGAATGTTGGGCGGTTTTCAAAAATGGTCGAAGAGATGTCGGCATCTGTGCAGTTTTTGTATATTTCCCATAACAAAGTGACTATGGAAATTGCAAAACAGCTGGCAGGTGTTACTATGAAAGAGCCGGGCGTGTCCCGGATGGTCGCAGTTGATATTGAAGAAGCAGTGAGTCTGGCGGAAATCTAATGGATAAAGAAATATTAAGAATTGTAATTATTGCAACCGGTATGGTTGTCGTTATCGGCATGTTGGCTTGGACTTTTATAAAGCATAAGCAAGCCCGGGAAGGCATGGAAATTTACGATGACGATGAGGTCGACTATGACGATGAACTGTCGGCTGCCGAAAGCCTTGGGGAAGACGACGATGATATGATCTCGCTGGCCGAGGCAAATAGCAGTATCGGCGCTTATCAGGCGCATGATAAATCGGAGCGATCTTATTATGAAGAAGATGACGATGATTATGATGATGATGACTACCGTGAGCGGAATAAGCCTGTAGAGCCGCCGTCACGCGCTGCCGCACCGGCGATTATTCAGTTCAGCATTATTACCAAGGCGGACGAGGATTTTAACGGCGATGATTTGATTGAAGCTTTTGAAATGGTCGGCCTTGAATACGGCAGTTTAAAAATATTCGAACGTCTGGATGAAAACCGTTTGGTCGATTATGGCGTGGCCTGTATTGTCGAGCCGGGCACTTTTCCGGATAAAGATTTAGATCAGTTTTACTGTCCCGGTATCGTATTTTTTATGCAGCCCGAAGCATTGGATGATGCGTCGGCGGTTTTTGACGACTACATAGAAACCATTGGCTTGGTGGCCGCGAAATTAGACGGTGTGATTCTTGATCATAGAAGACAGCCGTTGACCGAAGCGACCGTTCAGGCCATTCGGCAGAGTTTGTGATTTGATGATGGTAGGTTGGATTTGCTAAAACTGACCTACAAATTATGTAGGCGCGAATTTATTCGCGCTACTATTATAGGCGCGAATAAATTCGCGCCCACTCGTTCAGATTATTCAAATGCCATCGTTTAGCAAAACCCAGTTAAAGATTCTTAAGCAAGCCGACCTGGAATCAACCCACTTATCTCCTGAGCGTATCGCTCAAATCGCCACACAGTCCGACCCCAAGCAACTGACCGATGATCAGCTGCTTGAGTTTTTGCAGGTCTGCAATGCTCTGTACCGTAGCGGTGAACCGTTTATTTCCGATGCGGATTATGACTTCATTTTCCTGGCAGAACTGCAAAAACGCCACCCGCAGCATCCTTATTTAGAAACCGTCGAACCGGAAATCGTAGCTGTCGGCAAGACTGTCGCGTTGCCGGAGCCTATGCTCTCGACGGAAAAAACCTACAGCCAAAGCGGCATTGAAAAATGGCTGTCGCGACTGGAAAAAGCCGCCGAGGACTGTAACGTGGATTTTTCCACGCTGATAATCCGTGCTACGCCCAAGCTGGACGGCTATGCGGCATACGATGACGGAAAGATTTTATATACGCGCGGCGACGGCCGCAAAGGCACTGACATCAGTCGGGTTTTCGAGCGCGGCTTGAAGGTCGGCGGCAACGGTAAACGAGGGCAGGGTGCAGGCGAGATCGTGGTCAGTCAAACTTACTTCAGCAATCATCTGGCCGATTATTTTGAAAACTCACGGAACTTCCAGGCCAGCATCATCAAAGAAAAAGACCTGGAACAACACGCTTTAGACGCGATACAAAATCATGCGGCAGTTTTTTTTCCATTCTCCCAGTTACCCGCCTGGCAAGGCACGGCGGCCGAAGTGCTGGCCGATTTCGACCCTATCATCGAAACAGTCTACACGTTAGTCGATTATGACGTGGATGGCGTCGTTTTCGAGCTGGTCGGCAATGACCCGTTGAAACAGTACCTGGGTGCAACGCGGCACCACCACCGCTGGCAAATCGCCTATAAAAGCAATGTCGAAACCGCCGAAGTGATCGTGCTGAAAGTCACCCCGCAAACCTCCCGTTCCGGCCGGGTCAATCCGGTTGCAGAACTGACGCCGACCAAACTGAGCGGCGCGATGATTTCGAGAGCTACGGCTCATCATTACGGCATGGTCAAGGAGTTGGGCATCGGTGTCGGCACGTTGATTGAATTAACGCGCTCAGGCATGGTGATACCCAAAATCGAGCGGGTCATTATCCCGAAAACGCCGCAGATTCCCGAGCATTGCCCCAGTTGCGGCAGCGAATTGGTCTGGGACAGCGATTATCTTTATTGCCTGAACACCACAAAATGCCCCGCGCAAATTGAAAACACCATCGAGCATTTTTTCAGAACCTTGGCGAATGTCGACGGTTTCGGGCAAAAAACCGTCGAAAAACTCCACGCGTCCGGCATCAACTCGGTTTATGCCGTTTATCAGCTGGATATGCAGCAATTGCAGGACATGGGTTTTGGCGACAAAACTGCGCAAAACCTGCTGGAGCAATTGCACCGCAGCAAAACCGAAGCGATCGAAGACTGGCGCTTTCTGGGTGCTTTCGGCATATATCGGATGGGGCTGGGCAATTGCGAACGCCTGCTGCAACATCATCATCTGATCGATATTTTCAAGCTGACTATTGAAGACGTAATGAATATCGAAGGTTTTGCCGAGAAAACCAGCGCCGCCGTGGTTGAGTGTCTGGCAAAAATAAAAGCCGATTTTATGAAAATCCACCAGCTGGGTTTTAATCTGATCCCAACGTCGTTAATCGCCGAGCAGCAGCAAAACATCAGCCCGATTTCAGGCAAAACCATCGTCTTTACCGGCACCATGATCCACGGCAAACGTGATGACATGAGCAAGGAAGCCAAACGCCTGGGTGCAAAAGTGGGCGCATCAGTCACCGGGAAAACCGATTTCCTGGTCACCGGTTCCGATGTGGGAGCCGCAAAAATCGCTGCCGCCAAGGAAAAAGGTGTGCAAGTGATCAGTGAGGAGGAATATTTGGCGTTATTATCGTAAAGTCGTTAACGAATTTTGTGGGAGCGACGCTTGAAATCAACCCCAGTGCCCGGTCAATTTCCTCAAGCGTATTATAAAAATGCGGCGAAAAGCGTATGCCACCGCCGCGCAAGGCGCAAACCACGCCGTTGTCCTGCAAATATTTATATAAAACCTCGTTTGCAAGCGTCCGGTGTTTAAAGACAACAATGCCGGATTTCAGCCGACTTTGCTTCGCCGACAATAAAACCAGCTGCCCGTTGTTATCAATCGCATCTATTAAATAATCGGACTTTTCTAAAACCTGCGCTTCGACCGCGGCCATGCCGGTTTCCAGCAACAACGACAAACTGGCGGAAAAAGCATGGATGCCCAACATATTGGGGCTGCCGCATTCAAAACGGCGGGCGGTGGGGTGAACTTCCCACGGCTGGTTCTCGTAATTATGGATGTCCTTCATCATATGCCAGCCGTACTGGGTCAGCTTCAGCTTGTCTCTGGCCTCGGGCGTGGTGTAGAAAACGCCCAAGCCTTCGGGGCCGAACATCCACTTATGGCCATCGGCCATCACAAAATCCGCCTGACAAGCCTGCACGTCAAACTGCACCGCACCCAGGCTCTGGATCGCGTCGATGCAAAACAGGATACCGCGCCGCTTGCAGAATTCGCCGATCCGCTCCAAGTCCATACGCAGTCCTGAGGCGAATTGTATGGAACTGATGGTCAGTAACCGCGTGTTGTCATCGACCAGCGCAAACAAAGCATCTTCGGAGGTATCTGCGCTGTGTAGATCGGCCTGGCGAAATTCCACGCCCTGATCGGCCAAGGATTCCCACGGCAGTCTGTTGGAGGGGAATTCCTCGTTGCTGGACACGATATTGTCGCCGGGCTGCCAGGTCAAACCGTAGGCGACAAAGGACAATGCTTCCGAGGTGTTTTTAACCAGCGCAATATCATCAGCGGAAGGGGCGTTTAATAAGGCCTGCAACTGTGCGTGCAGTTCGGCTTCCTTGTTCAGCCAATCCAGATAAAAGTGGGAACCGTAACGGGTGTTTTGTTCGGCAAACTTGATCACCGCTTCGCCGGTTCTTTTGGGCCAGGGACCTACGGCGGCATGGTTGAGATAAATTAATTCGTCGGTCAGGGGGAATTCGGGGTGTTTCATAGTATCAATTTAAGGCGTGGTTTTAGGCGACGAGTCGGTAAGCAGCATAATACGTGCAGTCAGCTTTTTTGCAAGCGCGTTGATGCCTCGTTGCGTCACTTTGGGGTCAGTGCCTTTGAGTTCAATGGGAAAGTCTCCTGCGAGGTTTTGGGTCTTTACATCGACCAAGTGTGCCATTAAATAGGAATACAGAAAACTGTGTTTGCTGTGCTGTCCAACTACTACCCAGTCGGTGCCGGACTGCTTGCCCAGCTTGGCGGCTACGTCATTAAAATTAAAAAGATAGCCCTTGCCTGCTGTTGCGGCGTTCTGGTCATTCAAGCTGATTTGAACAATTTCATAATCGCCCAGTTGGCTGATGGCCTGCTCAAGCAAGGGTTTCATGGCGGCGGTGTGGGTCAACTCCTTCGGCAGATTCGGTAATAAAGTGTCATCGAGTAATTCAAAGTTTAAGACGGCAATGCGGGGATCCGCATTAACCGGATCACTAAAAGCCAGATAAACCAAAAGTATTAAGCCGATAAGTTTCATGATATTTGCTCCCGTTAAATCTAAAATCGTAGTTGCGCATTCCAAATGGGGAGAGTGTGAAAGCCGTTCATGCTTCGACAGGCTCAGCACGAACGGCTTTCACACTTTTAAATATGCACTACGCAATTATCAGCCAGGAAGTTGATGTCTGCGTATTGGCACACGCCTTCTTCATGCTGAAATAGACTGACGGCAATCAGCCAGATATTGACGATGTTGCCCGGCATTGCTCCGCCTATGGCGTTGACGTAATCTTGGTAAACGTCCCGATCTTCATTAAACCATTCGCCCAAGCCTTGCGAGCCGGAGCGGATCACGACATGGGCTTCGCGGTGAGTCCAGGTCGGTATCGGGCAGCGATAGACCGTTTCCGGCGGCAGTTCGGCGCTCTAGTAATAGGTGATGTCCTGGCCGTTATCGAATTCGACCGCGATGCTTAAATAGTCGTGGGTTGGCAGGGTATCTTCACGCACGGATGAGGGCAAGGCAACCATCTTCCAAGACCAGCGCAAGCGGGTATTCGGTTTAAAGGGCAGGGAAACCGGTTTTATTAACAGGCCACTGTCATTGTGGGTGTGGCAGCAGATGGCCGACTCTTTCATCGGCACGGCACGGGACTGGTAAATTTCCGCAGGCCCCGTAAACCATAGGTAATCCCAGCCTTTCGGCGTAATGACCGGCGAAACCAAGCGGTCTATTTCCATTGCGATCAGGTTGTTGGTATCCCCGCATTCGGCAAGCGTTTTTAAACCGTCCAGCGTATCGCTCTGCCAGCGGATAAGCAGCACAGCAAGATTGCCGGTGACCATGTCGTACATTTCATCCGGGGTTGCCAGCTCGCCTGTTTTGCTGGACCATTCCCCCGGAAAATAGCTGGCCAGATAAAGTCGTCCCGATTGCGCTACGGTAAAACTATGGCTGTCGCGGGTGCCGCGGAATATCTCGCCGTCCTTACCGATACGAAACCACAGCTGAAAGTTGGGTTCCAGGGTGATAGGCAGGTCTTTAAATTGGGTTTTCCCGGCTGCGAAAGACGTAAAGTTATCACCGGCTTCAACATCAAGGCCGGTATCGAACCAGGGCTTTTGCTCGGATGGAAGATCAAAAAAGCGATGCTCGTAAATAACATCTTTAGCAACATTGCCCAGCAATTGGGTAAAGCGCGATTTAAATTCAATAACATTCATAGCGTGTTCCTTGTTTGTAAGGCTCATGAAAATCAGCTGGAAGGATTATAATTAGATTACTACACTAAAATCTTGTATGAACTGGCTATGTTAAAACTTTATCCTGCATATATGCGCTTGTTTATCTGGCGAGGTCGGTCGCTTTATTTCGGCCCGTCGGTTCATCTGGATGCGCACGCTTATGCAACGGTGGTGTTGCATGTGGGCATCTACCGGCCTTTCAGGATAAAAATCGCCAACGACGCGTGGCAAAGTTGTCGCTGTGCGATTGTTCCCGCCGGTACCCCGCATGAACTTGATTTTGAAGGCGGCATCCACGGCAAATTATTCATTGAACGGGACAGTTCCGACTATCTGTATTTCAAGCGTCGGTTTGCTTGCCAGGAACAATCGACGGCATTATTTCAGGATGACGAACTGATCGATGAACTGCGCTGGATGTATGAAATGGATCCCGATAAAGCCGTCATCGAAAGCTGTCTGGACAATTTGTTGCGCTGTGACGGAGACTTGAATCTAGTGCTCGATCCGCGCATACAGACCGCTATCGACCTGATCTGCGACGAGCCGGATTGCAATTTCTCACAAGAGTATCTGGCCGATAGGGCCGATCTTTCACCGTCCCGGTTTTTGCATTTGTTTAAACAGCATACCGATGTTCCATATCGGCGTTTCAGGACATGGAAGCGGCTGTTTTTAGCACTGGAAAGTTTAAACGCCGTAGATAATATGACCATAGCCGCTCTGGATGCCGGATTTTCCGATGCGACCCATTTCAGCCACAGCTTTCGCGATAACTTTGGCATAAACCCGGCTTATGTATTCCGGGGAATCAATCGTTTTGAGGTTTGAACGCTCAACTTATCGGGATTATTCGGCGATAATACCCGCTTAATTATAATAATAAACAACAGGAAGAAAATTTTATGTCCGCGTGGTTAGCCTCATCTTTTTTATCGAAAGACCGAATTATTGCGAAACCGGGTTTTAACCGTTGGCTGGTGGCTCCGGCTGCGCTGGCGGTGCATCTGTGTATCGGTCAGGTTTACGCATTCAGTGTTTTTAATCTGCCGCTGACCAAGGTGCTGGGCGTGACCGAGTCGTTACCGGATGACTGGAAACTGACCACTTTGGGTTGGATATTCAGCCTGGCTATCGTGTTTTTAGGGCTGTCGGCTGCATTCGCCGGAAAATGGCTGGAAAAAGTCGGGCCGCGCGTGACGATGTTTTGTGCGGCGCTTTGCTTTAGCGGCGGTTTTTTTATCGCGGCGATTGGAATAGAGCTGCATGCAATCTGGCTGATCTATTTGGGTTACGGCGTGTTGGGCGGCATCGGTTTGGGACTGGGCTATGTGTCGCCGGTGTCGACATTGATCAAATGGTTTCCTGACCGGCGCGGCATGGCGACCGGTTTGGCCATCATGGGTTTTGGCGGCGGCGCGATGATTGGCGCGCCGTTAAGTGTGTTGTTGATGAAGCATTTCTCGTCGCCGACCTCGGTCGGCGTTGCCGAGACTTTTATGACCTTGGGCAGTATTTATTTGGTCTTTATGATGATAGGCGCTTTCAGTATTCGTTTGCCGGAAGAAGGCTGGTTGCCGGTCAACTTTCAGCCGGACATGCGCAAAAAAAAGTTGATCACGGACAAGCATGTGCATGTCGAGCAGGTGCTTAAGACGCCGCAGTTTTATCTGCTGTGGCTGGTGTTATGCCTGAATGTGACAGCCGGAATCGGAGTGCTGGGTCAGGCTTCGGCGATGAGTCAGGAGATGTTTAAAGATCAGATCACACCTGAAAAAGCCGCTGCGTTTGTCGGTATGCTTAGTTTCTTCAACATGGGTGGGCGGTTTTTCTGGTCCACGCTGTCCGATTATCTGGGCAGAAAAAACGTTTATTTCACTTTTTTCATGCTGGGCTGCGTACTTTATTCGATTGTGCCTTATACCGGACGGATGAATAATGTGTTGCTGTTTATGGGCTGTTACGCGGTGATTATAAGTATGTACGGCGGCGGTTTCTCAACCATACCGGCCTATCTGGCCGATATTTTCGGTACCAAATACGTCGGCGCGATTCATGGCCGATTGTTGACCGCCTGGGCCACGGCGGGCGTTGCAGGGCCGGTGCTGGTGAATTATCTCCGGGAAAGCCAGATTGCGCAGGGTGTGCCTAAAGCCGACGCTTATAACATGACCATGCAGATCATGGCTGGGTTATTGGTGGTGGGATTTTTTTGTAATCTGGCGATCAAGGCGGTCGATGAGAAACATCATCTCAAGCATGATGAAGTGCGTGATGAGTATGATGCCGCGTAGCCGAAGAGTCTCGGCCCCAGAACTGTGTGTGGCTCTCTAGTTGAGATCTTCAGCAAGGCTTACCCTGTCTATGTGTTGATGGCTCAATGTTGTTAGCCATCGACACCGATGCAACAATGTTCTGGAAATACGGTTGAATAGCGGTTATTATCAAAATATCGATTTTATTGCTGTTTTCAGAGTTCTCAGCTGCCGATAGTTTAAAATTTTTTTTAAAAATTGATCGTTATTTTTACTAGGCATCTTTCCTAAATAATCACTACGGTATTGATCTGGGGCTAAAGACCACTTCCACCTGTTCCAATGGATATACCTTAGCGCGTCAAGATTGCTACCGCAACAGCGAAGCCAAAGCGCAACGGGCTAAGGATAAAAAGCGTGTTAAAGCGATTCATGCCAAGATTAAGAAGTGACGCAAGGATGCGCTCTATAAATTCAGCAACGATCTGGTTAAAGAAAACAGTTTAATTGTCGTTGGCAATGTCAGCGCGTCCGGTCTTGCGAAAACTAAAATGGCAAAATCCGTTTTGGATGCAGGCTGGTTCATGCTGAAAACACAACTTGAATATAAGTCGATAGCGACGCAAGGTGTGTTTATAGAAGTCAACGAGTCGTACACTACCCAAGCCTGTTCGTGCTGCGGCTGTACAAGCGCCAGTAGTCCGAAAGGTAGAGCAGGACTTGGAATAAGGGAATGGACTTGTGCCGAGTGTGGCACTACGCATGATAGAGATATGAA
>JAQSDX010000046.1 GCA_029946125.1 Candidatus Methylobacter titanis | reverse complement strand
AATTTTACTCAGATCTTAATGGTAACTGGTTTGCTGGGTTTTGCGTAACATCAGTAAAATAATACCGCCTATAATCAAAGCTCGTTTAAATTACTAAAATTGAACACGAATGATGTGCTGATTATTGACAACACATCCCTGCAATTATTTTTTAAGCCAAGCCCATGAATCCTATAGAAAACAACGATAAGCGCTATTTCCACCGCATTCACTTCGCCGGAGAAGCCACTTTAAGCTGCGAAGAAAAGACTTGGAGCTGCGAAATTATTGATCTGTCCTTAAAAGGCTGTTTATTACGTTTTGAATCTCCCTGGGAAGAAAATCTGGAGAAACTCTACACCCTCACCTTGCCGTTATCCGAAGAAACCCAAATAAAAATGGAACTGACCACAACACATGTTGTAGGCAATAAGGTGGGCTTTAAATGCGAGCACATCGATATAGACAGCATCTCTGAATTACGCCGCTTAGTTGAACTCAATCTTGGCAACAGCGCCTTACTGGAAAGGGATTTGTTGGCGTTAAGTGAGTAACACGGATTAGGTACAAGGTTAAAAAATATACAATTTTAAGGGGCGAGCGCAACCCAACTAATATTCAACGGCTCTTAGATAACCACAGAATTAATTGCTATCACCGTCATGTTATCCTTGCCCCCGGCTTCCAGGGCGGCTGCGATGAGGCGATCCACCCTGGTTTGAGCGTCCGTGGTTTCGGCCAGAATGGCAGCGATGTCATCGTCAGCAACTTCTCCGCTCAATCCGTCTGAACACAGCAGCAGAATATCGCTCTCTCCCAACTCACCCGACACGAGGTCGACCTTGATATTTACTTTGTCTGCTCCACCCACGCCTAGTGCCTGGGTAATAACATTTCGAGAGGGATGCCCCGGAATCTCGCTCTCGGTAATCAGGCCGGCATTCAGCAGCATCTGGACATAAGAATGGTCTGTAGTGAGCTGATGCAGCGTGCCGTTCCACAGATAAGCGCGGCTATCGCCCACCCAGGCGATTTCATAATGCATTCCATCCAGTTTCAGAGCGACCACGGTCGAGCCCATATCCGCAGCTCCATCGCCTTGCAGGGCAGCGGTTTGTATCGCACGGTGGGCTGCTTCGATGGCCTCGCCCAGCGGCATGCCTTGCTCAATGCTGCGCGCTATTTCCCGAATTGTTATCCCGCTTGCCACTTCTCCTGCTTGGTGCCCGCCCATTCCATCCGCTATAACCCACAAGCCGAGCTGCGGTAAAGCGAGATGGCTATCCTCGTTTAATTCACGCACCAATCCGGTATGCGTGCCTAGGGCAAAATCGATGTTGTTCATGTAAATCTCCCGCTCACCAATGCCTGAATTTTCACCTGATATAGGATGATTAAAATCTCTTTGCCTGACAAAGAAAGTTAATTGTCGTGTTGGGATTTACGATCTTCCGTAATGTAAAAATTATTCAGAACCCCGATCGCCCGTAGTTGTTCATTTCCGAAGGAAGTGTCGTAGGTGCTGAAAAAAACATAATCCTTACGCACCGTCTGTTTGGTCATTAGATTGGCGGCGAACCCGCCAAACAAAGAACCAAACGCTCCTGCCATAGGATCTTTTTCTTTTCTCGTTTCTTCGGTGATCCGCTGACTGATGAATTGATCGTAATTGTCCATCTTAGGATTGGTATACGCCAAAAGACCTAATAATGCGATCAGGATTAGGGTAATAGAAAACAGTTTCATGGGAACCTCGAATATGTGTTTGTTTCTGGATAAAAGCTAAAAAACCATTAAAAATTTAGCATAACTCAATGACTGGCCTGCCTTACTGGAGCGGGACTCGGACTGTTGGAATACACGACCTTGCCCAGCCGCACTGACCTCACCTATGCACTGTTCGTTTTCGATGCCTTGCAGACAACGCAACACATCCATTCGCGACTTTTTATCTGTTGCAACACACCTCTCCATTGATTTGGATTGGAGTTCTTGCCATACTGCTCTAATAATAACCATAGAAGCATCGTCAGGTTGACATGGCCTTCCGCAAGCCGATTTAATTAGCTTTTTGTTGCCCCGCCATAGCCCGTAGTAATTGCGGATACCAGTTCCCCATCCATGGTGGAACATAATGAGGTCACCGTGTTTGGTCTTTCGAACCAGTTCCTTATCCTTCTCGGACATCCTGGACAGAATGTCCTTTACAGCACCCTGAACCGTTGTAGGCCACTTATCCGGGCCAAGTTCTTCCGGTTCTGCGGCTAAAACAGGAAACACCAGCCAAAGAGTTGATGTGAATATGATGAGACGTAGAAAAGATTTCATATTGAACCTCTTGCAAAACTCTGTTGCCTGTAAGATGTCAACAGTTCAGCATAGCGCTGAGGAAATTGTGCATTAACGGGTATCAGTTTGCCATCAGATGAGAAATGGTAGATATTATTCCAAGCCGTAGCATCGATGCAGGCTAAACATAAATCACAATCTAAAGCCCATTGTTGAAGCTCGTGCGTGATAATTTCGCTGACATTGTCGTTATCCAAATCTTTAACGGTAATAAACCACGGCTGGGAAATACTCTTAAAACTATTGGTGGCTGGGGAGGGGAATATGAGATGGTCACAAGTTAATCCAATATGTCTAGCTTGCTGTGCAATATGAAGCCCTCCATAACCACCCAAACCTAATATTGGCGTAATTTGAGCTGAGCAACCAAGCTTATCCAGCTCATCTGAGCCACAACTTTCATGCCATTCCCGTTTAAAAATTTCCTGCCCATTTACCAGATAAGAAATATTAAGTCTGCCTTTATTATTTTCTACATCGAATCTACCGCTGGTTAACTCTGATGAAGAAAGGCGTGGCATTTCCGATACGAATTTTGTAACCGCATCATTGAAACCTTGGCACGGATCATCAGCTGAAGCTATCTGTGGAATAGCAAGAGCAACCAGCAGCACCAGAACATACGGGATAACGTTTTGTCTTATTGGCTTCATGTTTTGGCACCTTGTGGTTTGAGTTTTGTCTTTCTACCAACTACCCGGCTTCTAACCCCGTATGTTGAATGTCAAAGTGTGAACGGACAGTTCTTCGTCATGCTCAGTTTTATCATTACCTTGCCTCTCGCTCATCCGCCAGTGTGCGCTTAACTGCCCGAAAGTCTTCGGAATCCTGTGCTTGCGTCGGAGGGATTCTGGCGAGTAAGCTTTCCAGCAATTGAAGCCTTTGGAAATCCATGGGATGTACCGCGCCTCTAGTGGGCAAGCGCCGCGCCACGTTTAGCATGGCGCGGGGATCGTAACCTCCGGCCTGAAGAATCGATAGGGCAATTTGATCCGCCTGCAGCTCCTTAACAGGATCGATCGCCAGCGTCAGCGAACCGATGCCGACTTGGCGTTCTTCTATTTTCGGATCGGAAAATATATCAAACAAGCCGCCGGAATCACTAAGGTCAGAAGCCCCGCAGAAATGTCCGGCCAGCTCATGGCCTAGTTCATGCGCCAGAATTGCGGCCAGTTCTGATTCGTTCTGCGCGAAGTTTACCGCGCCATCGGTGATAAAAACATAGCCGCCGCCAATCGAAAATGCGTTCGGCGCCAGATTGCGGACGACCGAAAACCGCCAGGGGATGTTTCGTCCGTAGACACTGAAATGCGCAAGCTGAATACCCAGTTTTTGCACATACTGGGATACTGCATCACCGCTACCACGCGTCGGCCATTCGTTTTCAATCCGCTGTAGAGAAGCTTCCACCGCCTGATGCTTGACGTCGCATGAAGAAAAATAGTCGGAGAGCACTGAAGGCGATGCCGCTAACAAAAACGGCATGAGCAGAACTGCCCCACGCCGTTTTTGTATCCATGGGTGCAAAAACGAGTTTTGATCAAGAGCCAACGACAAACACCGCAGGACGGACATCATAACTGGTTCCCGCTGTTACCTTCTGTTCGATCACATAGGTACCGGAAGGCAATTTCGCGGGAATTTTAAAATCAACCTCTGAGCTGCCGCCGCCTAATGGCCGTTTAATAATACGTTCATCAAGGGTTTTCAATACTTTTCCGTCACGCTTAAGAACCAACGACTCCTTGACATCCACATCCTGGGTGCCCTTTGGAGCCATCACTGAATAATCCATTGCTATTTTTAAAGTATCACCGGCCCCGACCTTCTCTGGAGAGGCCGTAGCGTTGCGGATTTTTACTTCAGTACTACTCACAGGAGCGTAGCCATAGAGCTTCTGATCTTGTTGAACGGTTCGGGTTTGGCTTGAGTGGTAGTTGTAAATGCCGACCGCCGCAAGGGCTCCACAACCCGCGAATGCTGCGGCTCCAATTCCCGCACTACCCGTCAACGCGCCAGTTAATGCACCGGCGCCAGCACAGCCCAAGGCGGCTAGTCCCGCAGATTGCTCCATAGTGGCGCAGCCTGTGAGCAGAACGCCAGAGCAAACGGCGGCGATAACCTTAAGTTTATGTTTGTTCATAATATTCACCTTATGTCTTCTAGCACTATTGTGCAGTTGTAGTGGCTTTAGGAGCGCTTGCGGCTTCTGCAGGACGGTCAAAATAGGGCGAAGTCTGACCAGCCGGTAACGGTGGAATAGCCTGATTTAATTGCTGAATCATCTGCATAATGACCGGAATTGGCGGCGGTTCGATGGCTTCCATTTTAGCGTTTTCATAGGTAAATTTACCGCTGCCACTCGGATACTCGACACCTACTTTTATTGCATGTTCTTCGCCATCGACCGGTACCACCGAGCGGAACGTCAACACATAATCGCTTTGAATGATATTTTGAATCTGCTCGACAGTCTGCTGCATACGATCAGCGGCCTCACCGATCAGGTAGTAGATGCCGAACGAGTTTTTGGAAAGCGACTCCAGGTTTTTGAAATGTTTACTTTGCTTCGTATAGGCCAGCGAGTAAACCGGTATTGGAATATTCAGAGCGGTGATCCGACCGTTCAGCTCTTCACGGGATAACGCGCTGCCGTCATCGAAACCATCCGAGAACACCACTATAGAACACGATACGATGTAGTTTTCGGCGCTCGGCGTTACCGACCCCTGTGCCGCCATGCCACACATTTGCATGGCCGCGCCGATGCTGTCATAGATGCGGCTTTTGTTGCCGTCCGCTTTGACATCTGCCAATCTGCGTCCCAGTGCGCCGGGATCCCGCTCAAATTCCGATACCACGTCATAACCGGTTTTGGTATCGCGTATCGATAGTATGGCCACTTCATCCTGCGGGCGTTTACTGTCGATATAACGGGCAGAAGCCCTGAGTGCGGCCCCGAAAGGCGCACCAACCATCGACTTGCTGGCATCCAGGATCAAAACCGAACGCGTGGCTTCCTGCCGCTGACGTATGGAATTGATCTGATACTGGCGTTTCGCCGGATCGTACGCTTTTCCTTTAACCATCAGACCGACATTCATGGCATTAAGATTTACCAGCGGCTGCTGGTTTTGGTCGAAGGTTCTGAAATAAATCTGGACATACGGATAAAGCCCAGAATTCACCTTGTAAATCTTGAGCCCATAACCACCTGGGTCGGAAGCGCCTATCGCTGGTATCGATAAAACAGTGAGCAAAGCGGCTAACATAGCAATAAACTGACATTTTAGAGTTTTTTTCTGTTGATTTATGACTTTTAACATTGTATTCCCCTTAATTTATATGGTGCGGTGAACATGAAAAAATATTTTCATGATTTTTAAAGCTTTTATATCCCTGTTTTTGTAAATGCTTACTACACTCGTTTGTTCAGAATAGTTTTATTGGCGTCGCTGCATACTACTTCCAAACTGGTCTATGGCGCGTCTCCGCTCTTCTGCTTCCTGCGCTGCTTTGGCTTTGCGCTGATCTTCTGCCTTCCGCTCTGCTTTGCGCTTCGCATCGGCATCGGCTTGGGCTCGCAGCTTACGATTTTTATCTTCCCTTTTTTTCTTTTCCTCGATGTCCTTTTGCATAGCTACATCCGCCGCCTTATCATCACCTCCAGTCTGGCCTGTCTCCGATATATCCTGTTTCCCTAGCTTTTTTTCCACTTCCACAATGGCAGAACTTTTACCTACATCTTTCTTTTCGTCAGCCTGTACTTTGATGGCTGGTTCTCCTATGGTCGCTCCACTAGTAGTTGTCTCCTCGGTTTTAGTTTCTTCAGTAGTTGGCTCTCCGGTGGCTGTCTCTACTTTTTCCGAATCTGTCTTAGGCCATAACAGGTAGCCTGTTGCCAAGATAGCCACGAGAACAATTGTAATTCCTGCTATTAGGAGAATGACATTACGCCTGGATACCTGCTGCGTTGCTGCTTCCAATGTAGAAGCAGTTTTTGCGGAGGTAATCCGTCCACTGGGTAATTTGATACTGGGTGTATGGAATCCGGTTGCTCCAGTCACACCGATCGTCCTGCCGACCATTACCGTACGTTCGGTGTATTCTTTGGTATGAGTGACGGGGTTCTGAATACCCTGATTTAGAGCATCCAAGACCTGGCTGAACTCTTTCACCGTCTGCTGGCGATGATTAACGTTAAGGTTGAGCGCCTGCAGGATGGCTGCCTCCAATCGCGGCGAAATATCAGGAACAATTTGTGACGGCGGCACGAGTTCCTTTCCCGCCACCCTCTCATGCGCCGCCGGTGGATTTTCGCCTGTCAATAAGGCGTAAAAGGTTGCGGCCAGCGCATAAATATCCGAACGTTCATCGGTGCCCGTGCCCATGGCCTGCTCTGGCGGACTGAAACCATGCGTTGCTGCACGGCCCAAGGTGCGGGTCATCGTAGCGGGCTTCGATTCCTTGGCAATGCCAAAATCGATCAGCATGATGCGGCCGGTTTCATCCAGCAGGATGTTGTCAGGTTTGAGATCGCGGTGAATAATGGGCGGGTCTTGCGAATGCAGATAAATCAACACCTCGCAAAGCTGGCGCATCCAGGGCAGCAGCTTGGCTTGCGGGATGCGCCGCTCAGGATATTGCTTACGCTCGCCGCCCAAAGTCCGGCTACCGCCGAATTCCAGCACCAGATACACCATACCATCGACTACGTTGCGATCGATAATGTCCGGGATGGACGGATGATTCAACCGGCTTAACAGCGTGGTTTCATATTCATCAAACAGCAGTTCCGGGACTTCCTTGACAGCACGGCGCTTGCCGCTCAGACGGAGATCCTCGACCAGATAGGTAGCGCCAAAGCCGCCCTTGCCCAACACTGATTTGACTTGATAACGGTTTTCAATAGTATCGCCTACTCCGTGCAGCCAGCCAAAAATACCGCGTATGACGCCATTGGCGGCAACATCAAGATGGGCCAGTTCCAGATTACATTGGGAGCAACGATATTCGCGCTTGGCCAGTGCATCCAGTTCATTGGCTGTGCCGCAGGTCGGACAAACATGCTGCTCCTGTTGTTCTTGCGTGCTCATTCTGTTTCCCCCAGAGGTCTATTCATTTCCGCTGATCCTTTAATTTAAGACCTAGCACAGCGATAACGAGAAACACACAACCAAGCACAGCAACCATCGCCAAATCAGCACCGTATGTGTCCGAAACCGACACTATGAGCTGACCGGTCATATCTCGAACCGAGCGGCTTTCTGAGCTCAAGGTGGTTTTCATCGCATCCAGAGCCCAAAACGAAACCATGCTGGACTTTGCCACCCACAAGCCGACATCACCTAGGCGCACGACCGCATTCGATAGCACGACTTGCGGAATCAATAAAATCGGTGCTATGGCAACAGCCTTGTCATTGGAATCGACGAAGGCGCTGACAGCCAGTCCCATGCACGTCGCAGCCATACCCACAGCAAACAAGGCGGCAACACGTAAAATATAACTACCGGGCAATGCAACCAGCAGGGATACGATTCCCATCAGCAAGACGCATTGAATCAGACACAGAACAGCCAGCGGCAGGAGCTTGCTGATCAGGTACGGCATGATGCCCAGGTTCACCGAACGTTCACGCAGATAAACAGGTAGTTCCTTGACCAGTTCACGGGCCGAATTAAGCGTGCCAAACCAGATAGAAGACAATACGAGAATAAAAAATATCTGGCTCTCCGCCGCTGCACGCTGGGCTGGAAAGCCATTTGTGTCAAATACCAGGCCAATAACGACAGCGATTAATGGCGCTTGTAGCAGCAGGATCAGAAGATTTTTCTGATCGGAAACAATTAGATCCAGGTAACGGCGCATCAGCGTACTTGTCTGCCGCCAGTCCATCCAGCGAATATGGTTTTTGACAGTGTTAAGTTCTGTAAGGTTATGTGTTGTGCTGTTATTTGGGTCATGACTGGACAGCCGATCCAGGACATAGGTCCGGTAATAAGCGGATTGCCGAAAATTTTCCTCCCAGATGTTTCCGAGACTGGATTCCAGCAGTTCATATACATCCGAAAGACGCTGGACGCCAAAATAACCGGCAGCCTCCTTAGGCGGACCGAAATAAACCAGCTTGCCTTTGTGCAGCAAAATCACCTGATGACATACATCGATATTTTCCAGCGTGTGAGTGACGCAGATCACGGTTTTCTGATCTGCTGCCAGATCGGCGAAAAGACGCATCATGCGCTTGTCGGTACCCGCGTCCAGTCCGCTGGTTACTTCGTCGAGAAACAGGATATTCGGATTGGACACTAGTTCTACCGCCAGACTTACGCGCTTGAGCTGTCCGCCGCTGAGAGGAGCGGGCGTGTCGATGGCTTGCGTCGATTTTTCCGCCAGTCCGACCTTATCTAGCACCTTGCCGATATAATCGTTAATTTCCTCATCGGAAGTGTCAGGTGGCAAGCGTAAATGTGCCGTATATTCAAGTGCATGTTGAATAGTGATCTTGCGGTGTACGATGTCCTGCTGGGGTACATAACCGATGGTAGCGCGGAAGGCATCGAATGACGCATATAAATCCGTCCCGTTGTATAAAACTTTACCGCCGGTGCCGGGACGGCGGCCATTTAACGCATCGAGCAAGGTGGATTTTCCCGAACCGCTGGTGCCGAAAATAACAACAAATTCACCCGGCTCGATTACCAAGTTGATATCGTCCAATAAGCGCCTGGTTTGTTGGGTTGCACGGTCAACGACTTCCTTGTATAAGCCACGGACTTCCACGCGCACCCGGCCGGAGGTGTTGATGGGCTCCAACGCTTCGCCGGTGAAGACGAAGGCAAACGAGGCGATGGCGACATGGTCACCCTCCCGTAAACGAACCCGCCCATCCAATCGCCGACCGTTGACGAAAGTGCCGTTGGTGCTGTGCAAGTCTTCGATTTCCACTCCGACAGACCCGCAATACAACTTGGCGTGCTCTCGGGAAACGAGGGGAGAGGCAATTTCAAGATCGCACTCGGGGAGTCGTCCGATGATTAAAATCCCTGATTGGGGTTGGGGCCGGGATGGTGGCGAAGCGCTTTGGGCAAATGTGTGGGGATGATCGGGGAAATTGATCTGGAAGAGACAGGAGCCCAGTGAGAGCCAGTCACCATCGTCCAACAGAGTTGATTCGCTAATAGCGTGTCCGTTGACCGAAATCGGGGACTGTTTGATTGGCATGACAAACAAACCTTCCGGTGAAAGGGTCAGTTTGGCATGTTGCCCTAGAACATCCTGACCTTGAAGGATAATTTCATTGTTATCGCCACTACCAGCAACATATTCCTGTCCCACCATTAGATTCAAGGCTGTCCGCGTACGGGTGAAAGAGCTGCGAAATTCTATGGCCTGCTGCTGAAGCACATCGCTTTCCTCGTATTGTCTATAAAACGGCGTCCAATATGCACCTCCTTCAGAACACGTTTTACCAGTCTAAGTGCATAAATAAATATTATAAAAAATATTGTTGACCAATTTCTACGATGTTTCCTGGCAAATATTCGATGCTGATTGTCCCTCTGATCTGTTGATCATTAAGTCTAGCATTAAAACTAACTCGCCTTTGTCGAGGTAGAAGTGTGACTAATAATACAATCTCTCGGATGGCGCGCGCATGGAGTGAGTCCTGATGCGTTAACACAAGACCTATTCCTCCACTTTCTCTTAGCTAGTAATATAGCCCCTGCTACCGATATGTATCTATTAGTACGAATACTATAGGTAATAATACTAACGGCCTTGTTTGCACGCTAAACGGTCTCCTTGCATGATAATCTGGCCTCGTTCGGCTTTCAGGGGAGTTGTGCATTAAGTGTGGAGGACTGATAGTCAGTCATGTTGAAACGCGAAGATAAAGCCGAGCCAGTTTCCGCTGGGCGTCTTGAGTGGTGAAACGCCAATTGACGGGGGTGGCCTTCAAATTACGCTCGCGCACATTGGCTTCAACCTCACAACTTTATGCCACTGAGTGCTACTAGTAGTCAGTCAACTTTATTCTGACGGTTAAGCAACTGGATGTGGGGGCGACTTCAGTCGCCACTGGGCGGCTAAAGCCACCCCCACAGTTACAGGAACCCGTCATTTCTAAGTTGACTAAGTACTAGTCCGCCAAAGATAAAATAACGTTTAGGTTGGAATTTATCCGCACTGGGCGAATAAATTCGCCCCCTACATCATCGTCTTCGTCAAAACTCGCTTGGCGCACTACTACGATGAATCTGCACCTGATTTTTTCACATCTCCGAAAGAATATCCAATGCCTCCGAAAGCGTAGAGACTCCGTGAATTTCCAGCCCCTCAATCGATTTTTTAGGCACATTGGCCTTCGGAATAACCGCTTTTTTGAAACCGTGTTTTGCCGCATCATTAAGTCGTGCATGACCATTAGCCACCGGCCTGATTTCACCGCTCAGACCGATTTCCCCAAAAAAGAAAATATCATGCGGAATCACCTTGTCCCTCAGACTGGACACAACGCCCACCACAATGGCTAAATCGGAACTGGTTTCAGTCACTTTAATGCCGCCGACTACATTGGCATAAATCTCATCATTTGCGGTAAAAATACCGCCGTGCCGGGACAGTACAGCCAGTAACATAGCCAGACGGTTTTGATCGAAACCCACCGCCAGTCGCCGTGGATTACCATATTGGCATTCGGTCACCAGCGCCTGAATTTCCACCAGTAGCGGCCTAGTTCCTTCCCACAGCACGGTCACCACGCTACCTGACGAGGGTTTATCCGGCCGGTTTAAAAACATCGCAGAGGGATTTTTAACCTCTTTAAGCCCCGTACTATCCATAGCGAAAAAGCCCAATTCACCGACGCTGCCGAAGCGGTTTTTGTCCGCTCTCAACACCCTGAATCGGGCGTCATCGGTGGAGCCCAGCATCACCTGGGTATCGACAATGTGGCTCAAGGTCATCGGCCCTGCAAGCGATTGATCCTTGGTGACATGGCCGACCATAAATATCGACACACCATGCTTTTTGGCATATTGGGTCAAATAACTGGCCGACTCCCTGACCTGGGAAACCGATCCCGGCGCGGATTCCGTATCCTGGGTATGCATCACCTGGATCGAGTCGATCACCAGAATTTGCGGTTTAACCTCATCCAACACATCGCAGATGCGTTGCACCGAGGTTTCGGCCAACATCATGATTTTGTCCGCAGGCAGCTTAAGCCGATGCGCCCGTTCGGCAATCTGTTGCAGCGACTCTTCGCCGGAAACATAGAGCACACTGACGCCACGGGCAGCAATATTGGCAATAGCCTGCAACAACAGCGTACTCTTGCCCGCTCCAGGCGCTCCGCCGATCAGCACCACGCTGCCGCAGACTATCCCTCCGCCTAGAACGCGGTCGAATTCGGAAATGCCGCTAAAAATCCGCTCCGCCTGGGAAAGATTAACATCCGATAATAATTTGACCTCAGACCGGCTACCGGCATAACCTGCCGTACGGCTATTATGCTGGGTTGTTGCTCCGCCCAGCCTGATCTCCTTAATAGTATTCCATTCACCGCAACTGGTGCATTGCCCGCCCCAGCGGGGGTAATCGGCACCACACTGATCACAGACAAACGCAGTCTTGTTTTTCTTGCTCATAGTTTTCCCCGTTCCAGTAATCTCTGGTATTCAAGCGTATCGGGTTTACCCTGTAGATATGAAGCGCCAGGATCGACAATAAATCGGGTATCCATTGCCGTGCGCCCCAGCAACATACGAAAACGCATGCTGTCCCGATTGGTCAAGGTCATTTCAGCCCGGATCACCGACTGCCCCAAAAACAACTGGGTTTCTATCACATAACGACGCTGTTTATGGCCGCCGGAATCCATAACCAAACGACGGTCTTTAATCGGAGCATGACATTCAATCATCACATCGCAACGTTTTTGCAAAGGATGAATCGCAAACATCAGCCAGCGTTGCCCGTCCTTTCGATAAGGCTCGATAGCGAACGCATGCAAAGCCGACGAGCGCGCTCCGGTGTCAATTTTCGCCTTGATCTTCGCCAGCTTAAGTTCCGGCAGCGCCACCCATTCGCGCCAGCCCAGCATCGGTTTATCTATCATCTGTGTAAAGCCTTATTCTAAAGTTATACTGTATCCAAACAACGGTCGGAACATCGGTAAAATGTGCGCCATTATGCTTGAATAGACCAAGCGGATAAAATATATATCAAAAAGGATAACCATGTCTGAATCATTGAGTTACGCTTCCGAAAAGTCAGGTTTGCCGCCCGGCTCTCTGGTGCATGTCGGCGAAGTGCATAAACACGAACATAAAATCACCGTCATTGATTACAATAAATCAATGCTAACCCAACGCACCATCAAAACCATTGCAGAGCTGCAGCCCTATAAAACAACCGATACAGTCACCTGGGTGATTATCGACGGACTCAAAGACGTATCGATTATTGACGCGATCGGACAATATTTCGATATTCATGTGTTGGTGCTCGAAGACATTCTTAACACCCACCAACGCCCAAAATTCGAGGAATTTGACGATTATTTGTATATTGTGATCAAAGCAATTGCGCTAGCCGATGAATTCAATGTGGAATACGAACAGGTCAGTTTGTTACTGTTAAACAAATTCGTTTTTACTTTTAAAGAAAAACCCGATGCGCTATTCGACCCGATTTTTAACCGACTTAACAACGATAAAGGTCATCTCAGAAATCTTGGCACGGATTACCTGACCTATATCATCATGGATACTATAGTCGATGAGTATTTTGCCCTGCAAGACACCTTCGATGAACTGATTGAAAATGTTGAAGATGAATTACTGTCCAATCCATCGGCGCAAACCCTGAACACCATCCAGAAAATCAAACGTGAATTGATTTTTTTACGCCGAAGCGTATCGCCCATGCGGGAATTGCTGGCCTCGATTCAACGTAGCGAATCACCGCTGCTCAATGACAAAACCAAACGCTACTTCGGCGATGTTTACGACCATGTCATTCGAGTGACTGAAGCCATGGAATCCTACCGGGATTTAATCGCCGGAATGCTGGACATTTATTTATCCAGCGTCAGCAACAAAATGAACGAAACCATGAAAATACTGACCGTGTTTGCGTCCATTTTTATACCGTTAACCTTTATCGCCGGTGTCTACGGCATGAATTTCGAGTATATGCCGGAGTTGAAATGGAGATGGGGCTACCCGGCATTGTGGGCGGTATTTATCGGCGTATCGGTATTTTTGCTCAGGTTTTTCAAGAAAAAAAACTGGCTTTAGCTACGTAAAATTTACCGACATGTACCGATTCTAAATCTGTAGACTTAAAGTGGGTCCTGTCCAATGTTTTGTTGTCGTTAGCTCAGAGCCAATTTTTTGCTTTGTAACACGGGCAATCCCCGGCTTGATACAAACATCGCCGGAGCCCCTGCCAACTTTCGTTTTAACTTTGTCGGCACAGAAACATGAACGAAATCTCAATTCAGCGCTTACGGACACATGTCTATGAACTTGCCGGTAAAATCGGCGAGCATAATGTTTTTCATCCGGCGGCGCTCCATGCGGCGGAGGCTTATATTACGCAAGAATGGCGGCAACAAGGCTATGACGTCCGCAAGCAGACTTATACCGCTCACGGTATTGAATGCGCTAATCTTGAAATCACCCGCGCCGGTAACAGCCCTAACACTGATGTCATCCTGGTCGGCGCTCATTATGATTCGGTCTTTGGCAGTCCGGGCGCTAACGATAACGGCAGCGGCGTTGCAGCGTTGCTGGAACTTTCGCGCCTGTTCCATGATGTTGCGCCTGAAACCAACCTGCGTTTTGTCGCTTTTGTGAACGAAGAGCCGCCTTTTTTCTTCTGGCCCAGCATGGGCAGCATGGTGTATGCCAAAGCAGCCCGGCAACGGGGGGACCCGATACGTTTTATGATCTCGCTGGAGACCGTCGGCTATTATCGGAACCAACCAGGCAGTCAAACTTATCCGCCTTTACTGAAACATTTTTATCCCGATACCGGTAACTTTATTGCTTTTGTTTCTAACTTGCGCTCCCGACACATCTTGCGGGACTGTGTTCAGGCATTTTCCTCGGCGACGGATTTTCCGGTGCAATCCATCGCCGCTCCGGCCATTGTGCCGGGAGTGTCCTTGAGCGATCAGCTGTCGTTTTGGCGGCACGGTTACAAGGCTTTGATGATTACCGATACCGCTTTCTACCGTTACCCCTATTACCATACGGCTCAGGATACGCCGGATAAGCTCGATTACGAGCCGTTTACAGAAATGACTAACGGGCTGTTTTTGATGTTATGCCGGTTAGTGAATGCAATGCATTAAAGCCCGGAATCATTCCGTTTAGCCTAAAAAGATTAGTTGGAGCTCGTGGAATCCGTTCGTGCCGAGCCCCATTCGACAAGCTCATGACAGGCTTCGGCTACGATCAGGAGAGCCTTGTCCAAGCCTGTCATGAGCTTGTCGAATGGCATGAGCGGTTTTCACACCCCCACCCATTTGTTGAGCATTCCAAACCCCGTTCGCCCTGAGCCCAGTCGAAGGGTGAGCGGGGTTTGGAATGCTCAGCTGCGGTTTTTAGATCAACATGAGGTCTTGTACAAGATGATAAATAATAAAGAAATCACTGCGAAACTGCGCCAAATCGCCGACTTACTGGATGAGCAGAGAGCCAATCCTTTCCGGGTCAGCGCCTATCTGAATGCCGCCAAGACCATCGAAACCATGGCCGAACCGGTCGAAGATTTACTGGGCCGCGAGGGTTTTTCGGCGTTGCTGGACCTGCCCGGAATCGGCGAAGGCATTGCCAGATCCATTAACGAATGCGTGATGACCGGGGGCATGAGCCGTTTGGAAAGCTTGCAGTCAGGTCATGATCCCATCGCATTATTCGAACAGATTCCGGGCATCGGTCCCAGGTCGGCGCACCGGATCATTGAAACGCTGCATATCGACACCCTGGAAGCCCTGGAACTGGCGGCGCATAACGGCCGCTTAAACAAAGTGCCCGGCTTCAGCACCAAAAAAATCACCCTGGTGCAAACCTGGCTTGCCCATGTCCTGGGTTTTCGCGGTCCGCGTTTCGAAGCGCAGCAAACCATTGCAGAGCCGCTGGTCGAGTTATTGTTGAAAATAGACGAACAATACCGCAAAAAAGCGCAAGCCGGGGAGCTGCCGACCATAGCGCCGAAACGTTTCAACCCAACCGGCGAAGCCTGGCTGCCCATTTTGCATGCGAGCCGGAAGGGTTGGCATTTTACCGCGTTATATTCGAATACCGAGCGCGCTCACCAGCTGGATCGCGTCAAAGACTGGGTGGTGATTTATTTTTACGATGATAGTCACCACGAGGGCCAGCATACCATTGTCACCGAAACGCGAGGCCCTGCAACCGGCCGGCGGGTGGTTCGGGGCCGAGAAAAAGAATGCAGCGAATATTATGCGGAACATGCGGTAAAAGGCGATGCCGCCGGGAGAGGCTCTAACCACGGCAGTTAAATATCGGGTGAGATTGTCTGCACCGAAGGGCAGCTTCCGGCCATAAACTGCCTGTCGTGACTGGCAGCTTTATGACGATGAATATAGTACGGTAAAGCTTGGGCGAAAGCCCGGATGCCTATATTATGATAAAAAACATTATCCTCCGTACATAACAAAAACCAAACCTTATAAATAGGTTCAATATAATTGCAATATCAAATCCAATATTTCAAACTATTTGTTATTGGTAATATATTGATATTATTAGGAGACATTTTTTGAGACCATCCTTTTATGACCTAAATTATTCCGATTTAGAAACGGTTATAAATCAAAATAATTTAAATCCCTCAGCAGCGGCAGTTCTTTTTAACTGGCATTACAAGAAAAAACAAAACACCCAGTGCCAACATAAAATTTCCAAAACCTCATTGGCCTTTTTTGAACAAAATTTCGACTTTTCCCTACCCGAAATCGATATAGTTCATGAGTCGCAAAAAGATCGCTCGGTAAAATTTCTTTTTAAGCTTAAAGACAATCATAAGGTTGAAACCGTCCTTATCCCGTTCAACAATAAATACTCTATTTGCCTGTCATCGCAGGTTGGCTGCGCAATGAATTGTTCTTTTTGTTTTACCGGGGAGCAAGGTCTTAAAAGAAATCTGGCTACCAGTGAAATTGTCGGGCAGTTTTTACAGGCTTGGCGTTGGCTGGCGACAAACAGGCCTGGAGAAGAGAGGATTTTAAACATTGTTTTTATGGGACAAGGCGAGCCTTTACATAATTTCGATGCGGTTAAAAAAGCGTGTGAAATTTTTTTATCCCAACACGGAACCTCAATTGGCGTTCAAAAAATTACCGTCTCAACGGCTGGCTATATTCCCGGGCTTAAAAGATGGAGCCAGGAAATTCCCGGAGTGAACCTTGCGCTATCTCTTCATTCACCGTTTGAAGAAAAGCGGAATGAACTTATCCCCATTAACAAAAAATATCCGCTGGACGAGGTGTTGGCCTATATTGACAAGATACCTTTACAAAAGAAGCAATTTATTACTTATGAATATATCCTGATAAAGGATTTTAATGACTCACCAGATGATGCTGAAAAACTGGGGATGCTGCTGGCCGGCAAAAGCGCTTATATCAATCTAATTCCTTTTAATTCATTCCCCGGATCACGTTACGCGTGCCCGGATTTGGATAAAGTTGAAAAGTTTAAAGAAGTTTTGGATGCTTTTAAAATCCCGACTTTAATAAGAGGTGCTAAAGGCGATGACGTATTAGCAGCATGCGGACAGCTTAATTCTAAAAATTAAATAGCCAGGTCGGGCAACAGCTTTTTGTTGCCCGACATTTTGATGTGTATGAGTGTCGGATATAAACAGCTTGCCCGACCTACACGACTGTTCAGCCCGGCCAAAAATCTTAAATTTTCTTCGCTGTAATCAAAAATGAAAACATACTATTTAACTTTTCAGGTTCTACCAGCTATATACAATCAACAGCATGACCTTTTACAAGGCGCACTGGCGAGCTGCTGGATTGTTGCTGAAGATTCACAAAGCGCTTACGCTAAAGCAAAGTTCTTTGTTTCAAAAGATGACTGGGAAATTAACCAATTAAAATCGTCTCCTGTTGAAGTAACAAAAGAGAATTTTTTAGAAAAAGAAATTGGATTAGAACAATATATCAAAGCACAAGAAGATGGAATTGCTATTTTTTATACTGCTTGGGCTAGAGACGCATCTACAATTACTGAACCCACCACATTGCCAGTTTTACCTTCATTTCGTATTAACCTACATGAATACATAAGAAAGCAAAAAAAATTATCTCAAAATGGACGCTGTTTACATTACGACAATGGAGTTGGGTGCAATAAAATTATAAATGCGCACTCAATTCAAAAAAACCGATCGTTATCAGCAATTGCAGTTGATGGAAAAGTATATGAAATTAGTAAAAACATAGGTGATTTAAAGAATAACAAAGGAAAATTCATATATAAGAAAAATGGAATAAATAAGGTTTCTACATTTCTTGGGTTTTGCAAAAAACATGATAATGAGCTATTTGAGGCAATTGACAATTGGCCATTATTACCCACCAATCAGCAAGTTTTTTTATATGCTTATCGCTCTTTATGCAGAGAGTTTTTTGTAAAAGAAAATGCCTATGATCTATTTGATAGCCAATTAAGCGGCACGCCAGATAAACATGCAGTAAGAGATTTATTAGAGACTACAAAATTAGGAACGACATTCGCTTTAGAAAACTTAAAAGCACAAAAATTCGAATATGATAGCTCTTTATGTAAAAAATTTTACACAGATATAAAATATGTTCTGTTCATTTCTAAACAAAAACCTTTCCTTGCTTTTTCAGGTTTATTTTATCCAGACTTTGATTTTATGGGGAATCAATTACAGGATTTAGGAGACTTTAAAAAAAGTTTAGCGTTAATTACTATCTGCTCAGCACCAATGGCTAATAATGAATGGGGATTTTTGTTTGCATGGCACAAATCGAGTTCCAATGTTTGTGTTGCTTTTATGCGATCTTTAGCAACAATAATCCATGACAAAAAAAATCTTGGAGATTTTCTTTTCAGATTGGCAGTATCTAATTGTGAAAATATTGCAATATCGCCAGAATGGTGGGAAAAATTACCGGCAGAACATAAAGAGCAGATTTCAACAAAAGTTACTTCAATGATAGATCTTTTTGAGCCAATTAAACCTACTTATCTTATGAACGGTTTAGAAGGGATTGTTCAGTGGAGTTTTGAAGAAGTAATTTGCAATATGGAATAAACATAAAGCAAAGAAAGCCCGCGTAGCTCCGATTAGCGATAGCGTAATCGGAGGAATGTTGGCTTCGAAATGTGCGATTACGCAAGCTAATCGCACCTACATTTTGAATGACAGCTTATTAAACATTTGTTGCCCCTGCAAATTAAATCATATTTGACCGCTAAGGGTCGAATTGAGCCTTTGAACAATCCCGAATGTCATAATTGCCACTGGTTACGATTTTCTGCGATAGTAGCAAACGATCCAGCACAGGTAGCCGTCATGACTCATCCAGCGACACTTCCGTTATCGCCCTATTGCCCTTCAAGCCTCGCCGAGCAACTGCTGAGCGGCGGACAAAGGATTTTACTGTTTGGCGAGACCGGTATCGGCAAATCCACGCTGACCGCCGAACTCGCGCGGATATTATCCGAAAGAGGCCTAAGCTGTTTCTGCATCGCTGCCGATCCGGGATCGCCCGGCTTCGGTTTGCCCGGCACCGTATCGCTGGGACAGTGGCGGGAGTCCGGCTGGCAAGTGTCGGCATTTGAAGCGCTTTGCACGCTGGATGCAGGCCGTTTTCGCCTGCCGCTGCTGTCGGCTGTCAACCGGTTAATGCAAAAGGCTTCCCCGGGCTTGATGCTGATCGACGCTCCCGGCGTGGTCCGGGGCATTGCGGGTTCGGAATTGCTGACCGGCATGGTCGAACTGCTGAACATCGATACCGTGTTGGTGCTGAACCGCCAGTTGAAACCGCTGCCGTTAATGAACGAACTGTTGTCGCTGGGCGTCCGCATCCTGCCGGTGCATGCTCATCCAGAGGCCTGCCGTCCAGGCCAAAAGACCAGGGCGCACAAAAGAACCGGGCAATGGCGGACTTACCTCGCCATCACCGACGAGATAACGCTCGATCTTGCCGATCTTCGCGTGATCGGTTCGCCGCCGCCAATCGATGTACCGGATGCCTGGACCGGCCGCCAATGCGCTTTTGTCGATACCGAGCGAACCGTCAGCATCGGCGAGATCATCGCGCTGCAAGATGGCAAACTTCACGTCCGGCTGCCTGCGGCAGCGGCAACGACCCGGACATTGCTGGTGCGCGATGCCCGTTGCGAAAAAAACGGCCTGCTGGTCAGCGCTGTGCCGTTTGCATCCGGCAACCTGCAATTTTTGCCGCCGCCCGACGCGATGCCCTACCCGACGACGGATTACAGCGGCGGGCCCAGGCCTGCGGTCAAATTGCGCGGCATGTACGCCACGATGGTCAACGGCGTGTTCGGCGACCCGCTGCTGCATTTGCGCCTGCACCAGCAGCAACGCAGCCTGCTGTTCGACCTGGGCGATTCGGGCAGATTGTCCACCCGAATCGCCCATCAAGTCAGCGATGTGTTCATCAGCCATGCCCATATCGATCATATTGGCGGCTTCCTGTGGCTGCTGCGCTCCCGCGTCGGCGATTTTCCAAGCTGCCGGATTTTCGGTCCGCCGGGTTTGATCGGCCATATTAAAGGCATGATCGACGGTATCCTTTGGGATCGCATCGGAGATACGGGGCCGCGTTTCGAAATCGCCGAAATCCACGGCAACCAGCTGCAACGGGCTCGTATTCAGACGGGCTGCGGGGATTGCGTCGATCTCCCCGAAATTCAGTTTGCCGAAGGATTGATCGTGGACGATCCGCAGTTCACTGTCCGCACGATCACGCTGGATCACCACACGCCGGTGCAGGCCTATGCTTTCGAGAGCAAGACCAAATTCAACGTCGATAATACCGTTCTCAAAACCTTGGGTTTAAATGCCGGGCCTTGGCTGAACGAGCTGAAGCGGGCCATCGGCGCAGGCGATACCGCAGCGATGATCCGGCTGCCCGATAACAGCAGCCGGATGGCGGGAGAACTGGCCGCCAGCCTCCTTACCGTCACGCCCGGCGAAAAACTGGTCTATGCGACCGATCTGGCCGATACGGCAGCCAACCGCACCGCCCTGACCGCGTTGGCGCATATGTCCGACTTCTTTTTTTGCGAAGCTTCTTTTCTGGAAGACGACATCGACCAGGCTCGTAGAACCGGCCATCTGACTGCGCGGGCCTGCGGCGAGATTGCAAGCGCCGCCGATGTCAAACAACTGGTGCCGTTCCATTTCTCCAGGCGTTACGAAAAAAGGCCTGAAGAGGTTTACCTGGAATTAAGCGCCGCCTGTTCCCGCGTCATCATGCCTACGAAAAGTTGGTAATAACTTCTCGAAGATTCGCTAGTTCCCACGCTCAAACTTGGGAATTCAGTTACGGAAGCTCCAGCTTCCCGTCTCGCGAAGCTGGAGCTTCGCATTCTGGGTTCCCAATCTGGAGATTGGGAACCAGCACCACACTGCTCCATGCGTTGCTCTACCTCCTACATCCTTGTAGTCGCTCATGCCTTCGTGGTAAAAGTAGACTACTAACAAAGCATCGTAATTTATTCGTCACCTTTGGAGTCACCGCTATTGGACAATTTGCAAGTACAACAGGAACCTCGCCCAGTCATCGGAACTATCGTTGAAGTGCATGGCCCGGTGGTGATTATCGACTGCACCCAGCTACCGCCGTTGCGTCAGGCTTTGTTCACACGCTTTGACCATACCGCCTATGTATTCGAGGTGCACCAGCATCTTGATGAGCGGCATATCCGGGCGATCACCCTGCACGGCACGGCCGGATTAAGTCGGGGCATGAGCGTATTCGATACCGGCGCACCGTTGCATGTTCCTGTATCCGAGCAATGTTTGGGCCGATTGCTGAATATATTCGGCAAACCGCTGGATGGACTGCCGCCCTTGCCTAAAACCGAATTCCGCAATATTCACGCTAAACCACTGCCGCTATCCGAAGCCATCGGCATCAGCGGCATTCTGGAAACCGGCATTAAAGTCATCGATCTACTCTGTCCTTTCGTAAAAGGCGGCAAAACCGGATTATTCGGCGGCGCGGGTGTCGGCAAAACGGTGCTGGTCATGGAATTCATCCATGCCGTTTCAGCGATCCATAAAGGCGTTTCGGTGTTTGCCGGGGTCGGCGAACGCATCCGCGAAGCTCACGAATTATGGCGGGAAATGCAACAGGCCGGAGTCATGGACGATACCTTGATGGTGTTCGGGCAAATGGATGAATCGCCCGGCGTGCGTTTTCGGGTCGCGTTGTCGGCCCTGACTTATGCCGAATACCTGCGCGACACCCTACATAAGGAAGTGCTGTTTGTGGTCGACAATGTGTTCCGCTTTGTTCAGGCAGGCAGTGAAATCTCTAGCCTGCTGGGTCGCATGCCCGCTACGGTGGGTTACCAGCCGACCTTGACCACCGAAGTCGCCGAGTTGCAGGATAGGATTCTTTCGACCCGGCAGGGCGCCATCACCTCGGTACAGGCGGTCTACGTTCCGGCTGATGACATGACCGACCCGGCGGTCAGCGCGATACTCAGCCATCTGGATACCACGGTTATCCTGTCCAGAGATCAGGCCAGCAAAGGCATTTATCCGGCTGTCGATCCGTTGCGCTCCAGCAGTAAACTGATGGACAGAAATACCCTGGGGAATCGCCATTATGCAGTTGCCGAAGCGGTGCGCGAACATCTGGCGCGTTACCATGAACTGGAGGATATTATCGCGATGCTGGGCATTGAAGAATTGGCCGAGGTCGATCGGAAAATCGTGATGCGCGCCCGTAAATTGCAACGTTATCTGACCCAGCCGTTTGCAGTTTTGGCTCAGCACACCAAACAAACCGGAGTTTCCGTGCCGCTGGCACAAACCTTGACCGATTGCGAAGCCTTTTTAGCCGGAGACTATGATGCCTTATCCGAAGAGCAATGCTATATGCGCGGCTCCATGCAGGACGAGTCATGAATCAATTCGTGCTGAATCTGTTTGATGCAAGCCATGAACAACGCATCGCCGGCGTCACCTCCTTTATCGGTGAAGACGCTACCGGCTGCTTCGGCATTCAAGCCAATCATGCGCGATTTATGACTACGTTGGTTTTCGGTTTGGCGCGTTTTTCCCTGTCGTTAGATGAATGGCAATATCTGGCTTTGCCGGGAGCGGTTGTCTATTTCAACAATAACGAGTTGACGGTCAGCACCCGGCATTTTCTGATCGACACCGACCTTGAACGGATCAGTACCTTATTGGAGCAGCAATTGATAGCCGAGGAGGAAAATCTGCGTGCAACCAGGGAAAGCCTGCACCGGATGGAACAGGCCATGATGAAACGCATGTTGGCGCTTAAACGCAAAACCAGTTGGCAGTCATGAATACTCAACAACGCCTCAAAAAGAAAATTGAAAGCCAGATCAAACGCATCAAAAAAGCGGAGCATGATCGACCTAATCTGCTGTCACAAACCGTTTATATCGGCACACTGGGTTTGGTCATGGTATTGCCTGTTATTGGCGGCGTTTATTTAGGCCGCTGGCTGGACGGCATGATGGCAGGCTATTCGATGCGCTGGACGCTCAGCTTATTGTTTACGGGATTAGTGGTTGGGATTTTTAATGTGTTTTTTCTGATTAAAGACTAAGGTGAAAGCTACGACAAAACGCTGGAAAACCCAACCAAGCTAAAAATTCTCCGCATTTAACAAGATAACTTCAATCTCTTCGGTAATTTCTTCCTGACGGTAAATCTGGGATTTTCTTTGCAGCTTTACCGTTTCATCGTCCAGGTGGTTTACCGCGCCTTCCAGATGCTGCAGACGGCTGTGGTTTTCTGCCATCAGGGAGATATAAAAAATTTCATGCAGCACGGCAAATAGATAATGATCGACCAAGTCCGCAAAAAAATCGCCGGGTTCAAGATTCAGCACCGGCGGGTTGCGATAGTGAACGGTGCTTTCATTTTGCAGAGGAAGGGGCGGAAGTACCTGCCGTTGGCTGATTTGAGTGGCTACGTTATCGTGATAAACAACGGTTAACTGTAATGCGGAGGTGGCTTTGCCGTGTAAGCCGCTGAGAGTATCAATCAGGCGGCTAATGATAGCGGGCACTTCTTCGGCGACATTAGCCCCTTCGAGCGTTGCGATGACCTCCGGAGCAATGTCCTCCTGCCGGTTACAAAGCCGGCTGCCGACCGCAATAACGCCGGTATAAGTTTGGTTTGCAATCGCATCAATCAGGCTTTCGTTAAAATCGCCACAAAACCCGCGTTCCGCTCCCAGCAAAATACAAAATTGCGCGGCGTTATCGTCAATTTCTGTCAAGCCAGGATAAAAATCCAGAAAGTCCAGCGCCGCCTGTTCGATAGCAGTCACTGCCTGGCCTTGCATGGCTTTAAAACGCTGTAGCTTATGAATCTCTATAAAAGCCAGGTTTTTCATCGAATTTAAAATGCTGCGTATCTCCTTCAGCTGGGTGATATGCTGTTGCAGTTCGCGGCTAAGGCTCATGACGATTTAAGCCATTCGCCGAGTGCTTGTTGCCATTGTTCGGAGCTACTGTCCAAAGTCAAAGATGTGGTTTCGATGCCTTGCTCAATATTAACCAGCATAGTTGCAATGTCTTTAGGATCAATCTGGTTAAGTAGTCCGGAATTAAACGCCGTCAGCCAGGCCAGTTGAAACAGGTTGCTGTGCGGTGTCAGTCGATCCTGTTTTAATAGCTCCCGAAGCAACCTGCCCCGCTTGATTCGCGCTTCCATTGAAGCTTCCAGACGCTGGCCGAAACGGGTGAAAGCTTCCAACTCCAAAAATTGCAGATAATCCAGTTTCATTTGTCCGGCTTGATCACGGATGCTCATATCCTGTGCTTTGCCGCCGATTCGCGATACCGAGCGGGTGATGTCGATGGCCGGGCGGAATCCCGACACAAACAAATCGTTATCCAGATAGATTTGCCCATCGGTAATGGATATCAGATTAGTTGGAATATAGGCGGCAATTTCCCCTTGTTGGGTTTCGATAATCGGCAAGGCGGTCATACTACCGCCGCCGTTTTCGGCATTCAAGCAGGTCGAACGTTCCAACAGGCGGGAATGGACAAAGAAGATGTCGCCCGGATAGGCTTCGCGACCGGGCGGACGGCGCAGCAGCAAAGACAGCTCCCGATAAGTCCTGGCGTGGGTCGACAGATCATCGTAAATAATCAGCGTGTCCCGTCCTTGCGCCATCCAGTATTCGGCCAGCGCACAACCGGCAAACGGCGCGATATACTGTAAACCGGGCAAGGCGCTGGCTTCGGCGACCACGCACACGGTGTATTCCAGTGCGCCATAATTCTTCAGGGTTTCTATGGTGCTGACCACGGCAGAGCGTTTCTGACCAATCAGCACGTAGATGCAGACTACACTTTTATCTTTTTGATTAATGACGGTATCGATAGCGATTGAAGTTCTGCCCAGACCTTCATCGCCAACGATCAATTGCCGCTGGCCTTTGCCAATAGGAATCAGTGTGTCGATGATTTTAATGCCGGTATACAGCGGTTTATGGACAAAATCTCGGGCGATAATCGCGGGCGAGCCTTTTTCCATATTTTCGCGCCCGGCCGAAGATGGAGGAACTTGTCCGTCCAATGGTGTTCCCAGCGGGTCAATTACCCGACCTAAAAACTCGTTGCCGACCGGTATGCTGAGCGAGTGTTTGGAAAAATGAACCATAGTGCCCGCTGTAAGGGCGTCAGTTTCATACAATAAAATTGCGCCGATTCGGTCGCGGTTAAGATCGAAAACCATGCCCCGGCTGCCGTCAGCAAAAACCAGAATATCATCGATAGCCGCCGATGGCAGGCCCTTGATCCAGCTAATGCCGTCGCCGATGGAGACTACTGTGCCTTGTTCGGTAACTCGCAATCCTAGTTGATAATTAGCCATCCAATCAGCTTGTTTGTCCAGTAGGCTGTTGTTGGGCATACTTTCAATCCGCTTCATTGGCAATCTCGGCAAAACCGATCAGTTCGTGTTGCAGGTTGGCGTTTAGCACCCAAGCGCCGATGTCCATACGCAGACCGGCAATGAGTGCTTCATCCTGAAGGTATTGAAAAATGATTTGACTGCTGATTAACGCACCCAGCTTTTGTTCCAGCTGGTGACGCATTTCAATGGACAACGAATAAGCGCTGGTTATTTTTATAGGCACCGATTTTTTAGCGCCGAGCATGGTCAAACACAGCTTGCAGGCATCCGGCAAGGTCGTCAAGTTGTCCATCAGCAGCGTAAATAAGCGCGCTTCCAGATCAGGCCCTGCGGATTGTTGCAACAGCATTCCGGCAAATTTAGCGGCGCTTTTCAAGGCCTGTTTTTCGGCCTGTTGTTGCAGCTCCTGCTGCTGCTTTGACAGCGTCACTTTGGCTTTTTGTCGTTCTTGCTCAAGATCGACATTTAACCTATCCAGTTGCGCTCTTCTTTCGGCTTCGAGTTGTTGATGCAGAGCGGTGATAGCGGCCTGTTTTTCCTGCTCCCAGAGTTTTTGCCGGTTTTCATAAAGGCTACATTGCTGTTCCGCCTGCTGTTGCAGGTTTTTTGCGTCATTTAGCGATTGGTCGATAAACTGCTTGCGCTTGGCAATCACTTCCAGCAAAGGCTTATAAAAAAGCCGCTGCAAAATCCAGATCAGAATCAGGAAATTGATAATCTCAAGAACAAAAGTAGATAGGTTGAATTCCATATTTGTACCTTCGAATTATTTCACGATGTATTCAAGTAACGGGTTCCTGAACAACACGATCAAAATAATTACCAGACAATAGATAGCCAGTGATTCAATCATAGCCAATCCGATAAACAAGGTACGCATAATCGAGCGTTCCGACTCCGGTTGCCTGGATAAGGCATCCAGCGCGCTGCCGATGGCTTTGCCCATAGCCAAAGCAGGGAGCATCACCCCCAGCGCGATGCCAATAATAGCAGCAATACTGGATCCAAAAACAATCGAGGCGATGTCAGACATAAGTTACTCCGGTAAATTAAGTTATTGGGACTGCATAGCTCCAGCCAGATAGATCAATGCCAGCATACCGAAAATATAAGCCTGTACTAGTGCTTCAATGATATGCAGCATTAGAATCGGGATCGGTGCCAGAAATCCTGCCACCAGTAATATCAGCATTGCCGCCAATTCCAGGCTCATCATATTGCCGAATAACCGGATAGCCAGCGCCAGAGTGCGGGTAAATTCGCTGATAATATGAAAAGGCAGCAAAATCGGGTTAGGGGTCAGGTAATGATGCAGGTAGTTTTTCAAGCCTTGCGTTTTTATGCCAAACCAGTGCGCAGAGAAAAACACCAGTATCGCCAGTGCCGAGGTCACAGAAAGATCGTCGGTTGGCGAATGCAAGCCCGGTATTAATCCCGTCAGATTGGCAATGATCAGGAACAGCCAAATCGACGCAATGAAAGGCATAATCTGCCGCCCATGTTCCGGTGCGACAGCGGTAATGGCCTCGTCGATAGCAGCGACTATGCCTTCGACGATTGTCTGCAACGTGCCGGGTACTCTATCCAGATGCCGGGTTGAAAACCAGGCTATTGCCGTAATCAGCAACATGATACCCCAGGTAGTGATTAACGATACACCTATCACCACAGGGCCAAGAGCAAAAGTAAGTTCGTTTTCCATCAGAGTACCTGTTTAACCTTTAAAAGGATTGTACATCGATTACTCTACGTCTTATATCCTAATGAGGGAAAAGGTACCAAATTTTGAGCCACAAACCCTACTTAGATTGAACGCATAAATGATATTCGCTAAGTTGAATCAAACGCAAGGCAAAAAAAAACCCAAGTGCAGAGACTTGGGTTTTTAATTTAAGAGCTTGGCAATTCCCTACTTTCGCATGGCAAACTGCCACACTATCATCGGCGCTAAATGGTTTCACTTCCGAGTTCGGGATGGGATCGGGTGGTTCACATTCGCTATGGTCACCAAGCAAACTGGTGTAGTCGGTTTGCACCAACTGTCATGCAACAGATGTAACACTCGGCAGCTTTTCAGCCTGTTGCCTTGCGTTTTACACCTGCTTTTATGGAAATCTGTAACTTCTTTAAGTTTTGCGATTATCAGCTGTCTCTAAGTTTCCTTAGTTGATAACACCGTCAAACTGATTGGGTGTTATATGGTCAAGCCTCACGGGCAATTAGTACACGTTAGCTTCACACATTACTGCGCTTCCACACCGTGCCTATCAACGTTGTAGTCTTCAACAGCCCTTCAGGGGACTTAGTGTCCCAGTGAGATCTCATCTTGGGAGGGGCTTCCCGCTTAGATGCTTTCAGCGGTTATCCTGTCCGAACATAGCTACCCGGCGATGCCACTGGCGTGACAACCGGAACACCAGAGGTTCGTCCACTCCGGTCCTCTCGTACTAGGAGCAGCTTCCCTCAAATCTCAAACGCCCACGGCAGATAGGGACCGAACTGTCTCACGACGTTCTGAACCCAGCTCGCGTACCACTTTAAATGGCGAACAGCCATACCCTTGGGACCTGCTTCAGCCCCAGGATGTGATGAGCCGACATCGAGGTGCCAAACACCGCCGTCGATATGAACTCTTGGGCGGTATCAGCCTGTTATCCCCGGAGTACCTTTTATCCGTTGAGCGATGGCCCTTCCATACAGAACCACCGGATCACT
>JAQSDX010000045.1 GCA_029946125.1 Candidatus Methylobacter titanis | reverse complement strand
ATATCATTGCAGCTATCGTTATAAAAAAAGAGCTGCTCATTAGCATGGTTAAATACGATGTTTCGAAATTAGTCAAGACAGTGTCTCCTGGTTCGCCAAAAATAAGGTTTTAGATATAAAATCTAAAAATTTAAAGTTAAGGTATTACGGCAAAAAGTTTCAACTTTTTGCCGTAATACCTTTGAATTAGTAAAGAAAATTAAGTGCTTGATGACACATTCATTAAGTCGCTTAGGTGCTGTCGAATGAATAGAACTAAACAACTCGCCTAATCAAGTTTAAAGTTCAAAAAAGTGGATTGTTACAATTTTTACTGCCCTTAGTTTTGTTTTATGATTCAATCAAGGTTATTTTCTCTCTCACCCTCTTACATGCGTTCCCTTCAAATTCCAGTAAACTCGTCTATTTTCGGTTCGTGCTGATATCAGACTTCATATGCTTGATTATGACTTGCCATTTTTGCGCAATGTATGGTTTTATCGTTGCATTATCATAAGTATTTACATTCCCTTGACTAAAATCGCCGATCAATCAGGATAAATTGGGTGGCCATTTTTTGTTTTTGATTCAGTATTTCAATATGACCACTTTTTACAGTATCAGCCTGATAAAAATTGTGAAACAGTTCCAGTTATTGTGTTTTAATCACTACATAGTCGTATTTTTATCGTTTTTAATGATTGTTTATCATTACATGACATGACAATTGTATTTTTATCCCGGAGTAGCGTCCCCTCCCCCGCCGTTCAGTCTAAGAACATAAGCGACTCAGTAGCGAGTGATTTTCTACATCCGATATTCTTTTAAATTTGTTTAGCAAAATAAGCCCCTTGTTGGTAAGATTTTCTCAGCAGAAAAGACTTTAAATGACTATCAGCGATAACCAAGTGACACTAGTGACCTCTTGAATGCCATAGCAAATAAGTAAAAAAATAACCGTGATAGACGGAACTAGTCTGTAAAATGAGGTGAGCGGTGCAGCAATGCCGCTAGCAGCAGAAACGAGTGAACAGTAGCGATACACACTTACTCCTGAGTTCTATCAGGAATCCCTTGCCTTGAGCTGGGAGGATGTCAATAACCGAATTATATGTCGAATGATTTTAGGGTCGTCAACCCAATAAAGGAAATATCACTTTTGTTCAATAACATACTAGTTGTCTGTGTAGGCAACATATGCCGTAGTCCCATGGCCGAAGCAATTCTTAAAGAGGCTCTTTCTAAAATAAAGCAGAATACTTGTCATGTTAGTTCTGCGGGAATCGGTGCTTTGGTTGGTCACAAAGCCGATGCCAAGGCGAGTCAACTTATGACGGCAAGAGGATTGGATATTTCCCCGCATCGTGCTTGTCAGTTAAATAAAGAAATAATTCGAAGAGCTGATCTAATTTTAGTGATGGAATTGGCTCATAAAATGGATATCGAAACCAAGGAACCCAGCGCTAAAGGAAAGATTTTTAGATTAGGCGAATGGGATGGGCATGACATCCCCGACCCCTACCGATTGGATCTAAAAGCGTTCGAGTCTGCGCTAGCTCAAATTGATCAAGGCGTAAGCCAGTGGATCAAGAAACTTTACAAAAACCTTTAATCTTGAAAATCAAAGTAATGACTTCCTTATATAAACTGATCGTTTATTGCAATATAGGTTTTCACAATTGATGTCACCAACGGAAATTAAGCAGTTACACGACATTATTTACACCCTCTAAAAATTGCAGATGTCACCCATTACCCGACGCCGATAGATGGAAGGAGCCCATCCGATTGCCTTGCCGCGTTTACTCTTTTGCTAAAAATGACAACCGGAGATTTGACAGGGATAATAGCCGTCACATCCTGAAAACAAGTCCTCTGAACATGAACCAAACAAACTTCACCGCCTGCCCCGAGTGTGATTTATTACTCAAGCCCGGCGCGCCTGTGGTCGGTGACAAGGCGCACTGCCCGCGTTGCGGCTATCTGCTGCAACGGCCGCGCAAACAAAGCATCGAGCGCACGTTTGCCTTGTCTATTGCCGGGTTGATCTTGATTTTCCCGGCCAATTTAATGCCGTTGGTCGGTATTAAAATGCTCGGCAATACTAAAGACGGCACTTTGTGGTCGGGCGTGGTTGCGTTATTTGAAGAACATCTGTGGGGGGTTGCGATATTGGTGTTTTTATCCAGCATTATATTTCCATTGCTGAATATTATTTTATCCTTGCTGATCAGCGCGCATCTTTATTTCAATAAACCGAACCCTTATCTGGCGCATTGGATGCGCTGGCTGCAACACCTCGATGAATGGGCGATGCTGGAAGTTTATATGCTGGGCATTATTGTCGCCTGCGTTAAACTTTCCGCCACGTCTGAACTTAAATTCGGTTTTGGGCTCTACGCATTCGTGGCCTTGCTGATCGTAACCGGCATGCTGACGAGCAGCCTGGATAAGGTCCTGTTCTGGCGGCAAATCGGGCAATTAAGAAAATGAAAGCCCAAAAGACTGCCCTGACTCAGGGTTTTATCCGTTGTCATGATTGCGGCTGTTTATCAAAGCAGGCTGGCAAAAACAGACTTTGCCGGTTATGTGGCGGCCGCTTGCATCCAAGGCTACCCAATAGTTTTCAACGCACCGCCGCCTTGCTGTTAAGCGCCTTCTGTTTGTATATTCCGGCCAATATTTTCCCGATCATGACCATCACCAGCTTGGGCGTCGGCGAGCCGCACACCATTATCGGCGGCATTATGGCGTTGATTAACGGTAATATGGTGCCCATTGCCCTGCTGGTTCTGGTCGCCAGTATTCTGGTACCCTTGTTAAAATTGCTGGGAATCAGTCTGCTGTTACTCAACATTCATTATCGCTGGCAAGGCCGTGCAAAAAAATGGACTATCCTTTACCGTATTATCGCTTTTGTAGGCCGCTGGTCGATGCTGGATATTTTTATGATCTCAATCCTGGTGTCCTTGGTTGACATGGGCGGTGTGGCTCAGGTTATCGCCGGGCCTGCGGCAACCGCATTTGCGGCGGTCGTAGTGTTAACCATGTTTGCCGCGAAAAATTTCGATCCACGATTACTATGGGATAACCAGCGCTAAAAATGAATGACTTTATCGACCCTGATGCGTCAGAAGTGACCATCAATAAAAAAACAGAATTGCCGCTGGTGTGGTTTTTACCCTTGATTGCCCTGCTGGTCAGCGGCTGGTTAATTGCCAAATCCTACAATGAAAAAGGCCCGGTTATCACGATCAGCTTTCCTACCGCAGAAGGTCTGGAAGTGGATAAAACCAAGATTAGATACCTGAATGTAGAAATCGGCAAAGTCACCGCGATTTCCATTAGTGATAATTTAAAAACCATTGTGATTACCGCGCAAATGAACAGCGCTGCGGCCGGTTATTTGAACAAAAATACCAGCTTCTGGGTGGTTCGGCCTCAAGTGGGTTTGGGCGGAATTTCCGGACTGGGTACACTGCTCTCGGGACCTTATATCGCTATCAAACCGGGCGATGGCACCAAAGAAGATCATTTTACCGGCCTGACCACCCCGCCCTTGTTAAAAAACGACGCCGAAGGGTCGCACTTTATTCTGGAAACCAATAACCTGGGCTCCATGAGGCCGGGAACGCCGATCAATTTTCACGGCATCATCGTAGGCGAAGTCCTGAGTCACAAGCTATCTGACGAAGCGGATGCGATACGCTTGACCATTTTTATCAATAAACCCTACGACCAGTTCGTCAGGAAAAACACCCGTTTCTGGATAGACAGCGGCGTCGATTTATCCGCCAGTGCCGATGGTTTTAAAGTCAGAACCGGGCCGTTGATTTCCTTATTAAGCGGCGGCATTGCCTTTCGCGCTTCTGCGGAAGACACGAATGAGAATATCCGCCCTGAAAACAGTATTTTCCCACTGTACGATACTTATGCGCTATCGACCCAGGTTGTTTATCAAAACACCTTAAAATACGTCATGTATTTTAACGGCTCGGTACGCGGCTTAACCGTAGGCGCGCCGGTGCAATTACGCGGCATTCCTATCGGCAGGGTTACCGACATCAATCTGGAGCTGGATAAGAAGACCGCTGAAATTCATATTCCGGTCACCGTGGAACTGGAACCGGATCGCATCATAGAAATCAACAACCCAAAACATATCAGCGATAAAGACATGATGGCGCAACTGATTAACAAAGGCCTGCGCGCACAATTACAAACCGGCAGCCTGCTGACCGGGCAACTGCTGGTCGATCTCGATTTTCATCCGGAAAGCAAGATTGTATTCAGCGACAATAAAAGCATCTATCCCGAGTTCCCCACCACCGCCAGCTCGCTGGATCAATTTACCCATTCGGCCAACATTATCATGAATAAGGTTGCCAAACTGCCGCTGGAAGACTTAACGACTGAAGCCAATAAAACCCTGCAAGCGTTGCAAAGCACGTCAAAAGCAGCAACCGGCATGCTGGCGACCGCTAAAGGTACACTGGATACCGCCGACAAAACCATGACTTCGGCACATCAGCTATTAAGCACGCTGGAACCCGGCTCAACCACCCACTACGAACTGGATCAATTGCTCCAAGAACTGACCCAGGCGGCAAGCTCGGTCAAACAACTAGCCGATTATCTGGAACAAAATCCTGACTCATTAATTCGCGGCAAACAAGAGCAATAAAATGGCAAATCAACTCTCAAAATGGTTAATATTACTACCGGCCTGCACCCTGCTCTCGGCATGCCTATCGACATCACCCACCCAATTTTATGTGTTAGATCCGTTGAGTGAGCCCTCTTCACCCTCAACATCAACAGAAAAAAAACGCCAGATCGGCATAGGCCCGGTATCCATACCGACCTTATTGGAGCGCAAGCAAATTGTCACCCGGTTACCGGATAACAGCGTAAAAATTGCCGAATTCCATCAATGGGCATCGCCTTTAAAAGATAACATCGCACAAGTGCTAACTCATAACCTGGCTACCTTGCAACCTGACGACCTGATCAGAGCCTATCCCTGGAGCGCTTACGGAACGGTCGATTATCGCATCGTCATAGACATCATCAGATTCGACACCCGCCCTGAACAGAGCGTAAATTTTGAAGCCAACTGGTCGATAATGAATGAAAAAAACCATACTTTGCTAAGCAATGGTCACACAAAAATTGAGCATCCATTAAATGACTCATCCTACCCGTCTACCGTCAAAGCACTGAACCAAATCCTGAGTGAATTCAGTCAGGAATTATCCACGGTACTGGGTAAATTAAACTGAAGACCTGATAAAATAAGCACTGCGAGTAGAGCAAAAGGAATTTTGTTCTTGGATTAAGTGAATAAATCCTTTAGAATTGTCGGATCTTGGGGTGTTAGCTCAGTTGGTAGAGCAGTGGACTCTTAATCCATAGGTCCAGGGTTCGAATCCCTGACACCCCACCAATAATATCAAAGCCTTGCATGCATATGCAGGGCTTTTTTTTTGCTCATGGGACACTAATGGGGCACTTCGAAATAAAAAACAACAACAAACCGCAATAACATCCAATAAGGTATTCAGCCATTTATTAAGTTTGATACTCTACTATTCGAACTTTTAAGCTTTAGGAAAAAAATGTCAGAAGAACAGCGTCGTCAGTTACAACAACAACTTTGGAATATCGCCAACACCTTACGCGGCAAGATGGGTGCTGATGAATTTAGGGATTACATCCTCGGCTTTATCTTTTACAAATACCTGTCGGAAAAAATCCAGCGTTACGCGGATTCAATGCTTGAGGAAGATGGCCTTAAATTCGCCGTGCTGGATGAAAACAGCGAGGAAGGCGCTGAAGTGATAGAGGCTGTTAAAGACGCCACCGTTAAGGAACTGGGTTACTTCCTGAAACCCTCGGAACTCTTTCACGCCATTGCCAAGAAAGGCAATAATCAGGCAGACACCCATGCACAAGGCGAAGGCCATAACTTTATTCTTGGCGACCTTACCCGGATATTAAAAAACATCGAGCAAAGCACACTCGGCACCGACAGCGCCGATGACTTCAATAACTTATTTGAAGACCTGGACTTAACGTCATCAAAACTCGGCAACAGCGAAAAAGCCAAAAATGAACTGGTCACCAAGGTACTGATACACCTTGACCAGATAGACTTCAACTTAAGCGATAGCACCGCCGATGTGCTGGGCGATGCTTACGAATATCTGATTGGCGAATTTGCCAGTGGCGCCGGTAAAAAAGCCGGTGAATTTTACACCCCGCAGCCGGTATCCATCCTGTTAGCCAAGCTGGTCACCAGCCAGAATCTTAACCTTAAAAATGTCTATGACCCGACCTGCGGCAGTGGCTCGTTATTGCTGCGGGTAAAACGGGAAGCGGCGCAAGATTACAAAATCAAGATTTACGGGCAGGAACTCAACCGCACCACTTACAACCTGGCGCGGATGAACATGATTCTGCATGATGTCCATTATGCGGATTTTGATATACGCCAGGAAAACACCCTGGAGCATCCGCAGCACCGCGACATGCGCTTCGATGCGATAGTCGCCAACCCGCCTTTTTCTGCGCATTGGGGCGCAAACCCGCTGTTTATGAGCGACGACCGCTTTAGCGTTTACGGCAGACTTGCACCTGCCACCAAAGCCGATATGGCTTTTGTTCAGCACATGGTTTATCAACTGGCAGACGATGGCATTATGGCGTGTGTGTTACCACATGGCGTGTTATTTCGTGGCGCTGCGGAAGGACATATACGGCAATATCTGATTGAACAACTTAATTGTCTGGATGCCGTGATTGGCTTACCGGCGAATATTTTTTACGGCACCAGTATTCCGACCACTGTATTGGTGTTTAAAAAATGCCGCAAAAATCCCGATGATATTTTGTTTATCGATGCCAGCCGGCACTTTGATAAAGTAAAAACGCAAAACATCATGCGCCCTGAGCATATTCAAAAGATTGTCGATGCGTACCAGGCTCGCACCAACGAAGACAAATATAGCCATGTGGCGACCCTTGCCGATATTAAAGCCAATGATTACAACCTTAATATCCCAAGGTACGTTGATACCTTTGAAGCCGAAGATGCGATTGATCTCAATGCCATAGCCGCACAACTCATCAATATAGACCAGCAAAGCCAATCTACTAATGCCGTGATTAAAGGGTTTTGTAAAGAGCTAGGTATTGCGCTACCGTTTGCTGTAGGAACCGCCGCATGAGTACGCTCACCAATACCGCATTACTTAACGACATCCGCCAAGTCCTAATCACTGCGCGGCAAGGCGTGGTGCAAGCGGTTAATAGCGCCATGGTACAAACCTACTGGCAAATTGGGCGCTTAATTATAGAACATGAACAGCAAGGGCAAGCCCGTGCCGAATATGGCAAACAGCAGTTAGAGCAGCTCTCCCAAACCCTACAAGCTGAATTTGGACAAGGCTTTGATATCACCAATTTGCGTAGAATGCGTACATTCTATGAACTCTTTCCAATTCGAGACGCAGTGCGTCTCGAATTAAGCTGGACACACTACCGCACCTTAATCCGCATAGTAAACCCGCAAGCCCGTGACTGGTATGCAACGGAGACCATTGCCAACCACTGGAGTGCGCGGGCTTTAGAACGACAAATCAGCACACTGTATTACGAGCGATTACTCTCCAGTACCAATAAAGCCCCTGTTGCACAAGAAGCCGCTGAAAAAATCAGCGTCTTACCCACCGACATCAAGCATTATCTGCGCGACCCTTACATTTTAGACTTTTTAAACCTACCCAGTACCAGCCTGCTAGAAAGCACCATCGAACAAGGCTTAATTGATAACCTGCAACAATTTCTATTGGAGCTAGGGCGTGGCTTTGCCTTTGTCTCACGCCAACAGCGCATTAGCGTAGAAGACCAAGATTTTTATCTGGATTTGGTGTTTTACAACTTTAAGCTCAAATGCTTTTTGCTCATAGACCTCAAGCTAGGCAAGCTCACACATCAAGACGTGGGGCAAATGGATACCTATGTGCGTATTTACGACCAGCACCATAAAGGCGAAGACGACAACCCCAGCATCGGGCTGATTTTATGCAGTGAGAAATCTGCCGCCGTGGCAAAATATTCGGTACTCACCGAGAGCAAACAACTGTTTAGTGCCAAATACTTGCCTTACTTACCCACAGAAGAAGAGCTTCGCATAGAGCTACAGCGTGAGCGGGCATTGTTGCCAACGGCAGGAGGTGACGAATGAGTGTGCCAGTGTTAAGGTTTAAAGATGATGATGGGCGAGAGTTTCCAGAATGGGAAAATGATTCATTAGGAAGTTACGCAGAAAATATTTCTTCTGGAAAATCAAATGCTAGGAATGAAAGTGGTAGTTATATTCTTTATGGCTCAACTGACGCTATTGGATATGCAGACGATTACGACTATCAAGGAGAAAAAATATTAATTGCTCGTGTTGGAGCAAATGCAGGATATTTATATCGTGTTGACGGAGATTATTGTGTGAGTGATAACACTCTCATGTTGACGTTAAAAAAGCCAAATAACTATTCATTCTTCTTTAACCTTCTAACAAACACAAACCTTAATAAGCTAGTGTTTGGGTCAGGTCAGCCACTTATTACTGGCGGTCATTTGAAAATTTTGGATGTGGTAATACCGTCGCTACCAGAACAAACCAAAATCGCCAACTTCCTCACGGCGGTTGATGAAAAAATCAGCCAGCTCACCCAAAAAATCGAGCTATTAGCCCAATACAAAAAAGGCGTGATGCAGCAGATTTTTAGCCAAGAACTGCGTTTTAAAGATGAGGATGGGCGGGATTTTCCTGAGTGGGAAGTTAAAAGTTTGGGAGAAATTGCAAAATTCAGGCGTGGCAGTTTTCCGCAACCGTATGGATTAGAGAAATGGTATGACGATATTAACGGAGTGCCATTTATTCAAGTTTTTGATGTAAATGATAATTTCAGATTAAAAAATAAAACAAAAAGAAAAATTAGCAAAGAGGCTCAATTACAAAGTGTTTTTGTTGAAACTGGTTCAATTCTAATAACAATTCAAGGTTCCATTGGAAGAATTGCTATTACACAATATCCAGCTTATGTTGATAGGACATTGTTGTTATTTGAATCGTTTAAAGTAGACATCAATAAATATTATTTTGCTTATGTTCTGTTTCTGCTATTCGAGATTGAAAAAGAAAAAGCACCTGGAGGAATCATAAAAACAATTACAAAAGAAGTATTAACTGATTTTGAGGTCTTTATTTGTGATTATGCAGAACAAACCAAAATCGCCAACTTCCTCACTGCCCTGGACAATAAAATCACCCACAATCAAACCCAACTGAACGCCCTGAAGCAATATAAACAAGGCTTGTTACAGCAGATGTTTGTATGAACACCCAATCCGAATACGCACTGGAAGAAGCCCTGATTGCCCAGCTTAAGGGCATGGAATACAGCGCTGTCCGTATCGACTGTGAGGCCGATATGCTGGCTAATTTAAAGCGGCAACTGGAAATCCATAACCAAATCACACTCCTCACCCAGCCTGAATTTGAGCGCCTACTGAATCACTTGAATACCGGCAGCGTCTTTGAGCGGGCTAAGGTATTGCGGGATAAGTTTGCGTTAAAGCGCGACAATGAAGACACGGCTTATATCAGTTTTTTAAATTGTGATGACTGGTGCATGAATGAGTTTCAAGTCACCCATCAAGTCACCATGGAAGGCAAGCGCAAGAACCGCTATGACGTGACGCTGTTAATCAACGGCCTGCCGCTGGTGCAGATTGAACTTAAACGACGCGGCGCCGAGCTAAAAGTGGCGTTTCATCAGGTCAATCGGTATCAGCATGATTCTTATGACGCGGGCGCCGGCTTATTTCAGTATGTGCAGTTGTTTATTATCAGCAACGGGGTGAACACCAAGTATTTCAGTAATAACCTCAAGCAATCCTTCAAGCAGACTTTTTTCTGGACGGACAAGGTTAATAACCGCTTATCGGACTTATACGATTTTACGGCGGAATTCCTGAAGCCTTGCCATATCGCCAAAATGGTCACGCATTACACCGTCATCAATGAAACCAGCAAATGCTTGATGATACTGCGGCCTTATCAGTTTTACGCAACTGAGGCCTTAGTGGACCGGGTAAAAAACAGCATGGATAACGCGTATATCTGGCACACCACCGGTTCCGGTAAAACGCTGACCTCGTTTAAAGCCAGCCAGATTATTATGCGTATGCCCAAGGTGCATAAGGTGCTGTTTGTCGTTGACCGCAAAGACCTGGACTTTCAGACCGCCAATGAATTTAATGCCTTCTCTAAAGGCAGTGTGGACAGCACCACCAATACGCACAAGCTGGTGGCACAGTTGACGAATGACAGCACCAAGCTGATTGTGACCACCATCCAGAAACTCAATAACGCGATTATGAAAGAGCGTTATCTGGGTAAGATTGAACACCTGCAAGATAAGAAGTTTGTGTTTATTTTTGATGAATGTCACCGCAGCCAGTTTGGTGATACCCATCAGAACATCAAGAAATTCTTTAATAATGCGCAGATGTTTGGCTTTACCGGTACGCCTATTTTTGCCGATAACGCCTTCGGTTCCATCGGCAACCAACAAACCACCGCCTCGCTGTTTGGTGAATGCCTGCATAAGTATGTGATTGTCGATGCCATCCGTGATGAAAACGTGCTGCGCTTTGCCGTGGAGTATGTCGGCAAATACAAACGCAAAGACAGCGCGAATGAACTGGATATTGACGTGGAGGCGATTGATACCAGGGAGTTGTTGGAAAGTCCGCAGCGCCTTGGCAAGATTACCGATTACATTCTGACCCACCACCGGCAAAAAACCAAAACACCTGATTTTACCGCGATGTTTTGCGTGAGCAGTGTTGCCACGCTGATTAAGTATTATGAGTTGTTTAAGCTCCAGCAAGCAGACGCCACTCGCCCGTTAAAGATTGCCACTATTTTCAGTTATGCGGCCAATGAAGAAGATCCGGAGGCGAATGGTTTAATCAACGGCTTGATACCCGAAGAGTCACCGGATTTGCCCACCGGTGCGCGTATCAATCAATCCAGCCGTGACAAGCTTGATGAATTCATTGCCGACTATAACGCGCTGTTTGGCACTCAATACAGCACTAAAGACAGTCAGACCTTTTATAACTATTACCAGGATATTGCCAAGCGGGTACGCAGCGGGCAGATAGATATTTTGCTGGTGGTGAATATGTTTTTAACCGGGTTTGATAGTCCTCGCCTTAACACGATGTATGTGGATAAGAACCTGAAGTTTCACGGCTTGATACAGGCGTTTTCACGCACTAACCGCAACCTGAATGAGAAAAAATCGCAGGGGAATATTGTCTGCTTTCGTAACCTGAAAGCCGCTACCGATGAAGCGATTGCCTTATTTTCCAACAAGGACGCCAAAGAAACGGTGTTGGTTGAACCGTATGAAGACTATGTAAAAGCGTTTAATAAAGCCGTTGAAGAGTTACAGGCAATTGCCCCCACGGTGCAAAGTGTCGATGACCTGCCCAGCGAAAAAGAACAACTGGCGTTTGTGATCCGCTTTAGGGAATTATTGCGCGTTAAAAATATTCTGACCACGTTTGCTGATTTTGATGAGGCTGATTTAAGCCTGCCCGCGCAGACCTTTGAAGATTACAAATCCAAATATCTGGATGTGCATGACAAAGTTAAAAACGACCAGGGCAAAGAGAAAACCTCGATATTGGATGATGTGGATTTTGAGTTAAGCCTGATACACCGTGATGAAATTAACGTGGCTTATATCCTCAATCTATTAATGACCTTGGGTAAACTGCCACCCGAAGAGCGTGCGAAACGTCAAAAAGAAATTGTTGATATGGTGGCGGGCGATGTGCAATTACGCAGCAAGAAATTACTCATTCAAACCTTTATCGATGAGAACCTGCCAAACATTAAACCCACTGATAACGTCATTGCAGAATTTGAATCCTTCTGGGAAGAAAATAGACAAAAAGCCTTTAATGCCTTATGCGAGGAAGAGCAGATTGTGCCCGAACAGCTCGACAAGTTGTTAAACGACTATACTTTTGCCAACCGCTTACCCCGCGAGCAAGAAATTGTCAGCGCACTCAGCTTTAAACCGAAGATACTGCAACGCAAGTCTATTGTTGCGCGTGTAGCCGACAAGATTCAGGCGTTTATTAATACCTATATTGAGGGCATGGGGGGCAGTGTTTGATAGGTAGCCCAAGTCGCTCAACCTTGTTAAAATTCCTCCCACTCATCATTATAGGATAGCGCCTGTGGCTTAGGCTTGGCTGCCGGAGTATGACCCTTAATATTGCTTCCTGCATTCCTGACAGACTGCTGATGTCGTTGCTGCATTTTGGGTGCGGCGTCGTCCACGAAGGAATCCGAAGTACTGCGCGAGTTACCGCCCACTTTAAAACCGCTCACTGTAACCGACAGATTTTGTGCCTGTTCTTCGAGTGATTCTGCGGCGGCGGCGGCCTGCTCTACCAATGCGGCATTCTGTTGAGTGACGTCATCCATTTGAGCGATCGCCTGATTGACCTGTTCGATACCGGCGGTTTGTTCCATTGAAGCCGCACTGATCTCTGACATCATCGCAGTCACGCCACGAACGGAACTTACGATGTCTTCCATGGTTTTCCCCGCTTGAGCGACCAGTTTAGTGCCGCCTTCAACCTGCTCTACCGAATCCGCAATCAGCTTTTTAATTTCTCCAGCTGCCGTGGCCGCACGTTGCGCGAGATTACGAACTTCCACGGCCACCACTGCAAAACCACGGCCTTGATCACCTGCACGGGCCGCCTCTACGGCAGCGTTGAGAGCAAGGATGTTGGTCTGAAAAGCGATGTCGTCGATCACCGAAATAATGGCGACAATCTTGCTTGAAGATTCATTGATACCTTCCATGGTGGTGACGACTTTACCGACTACCACGACACCTTGTTCCGCGATTTCAGAAGCGCTGACAGCAAGGTGGTTAGCCTGCCTGGCGTTTTGGCTATTCTGTTGCACGGTAGACGTCAACTCTTCCATGCTTGCGGCGGTTTGCTCCAAGCTGGCGGCTTGCTCTTCGGTGCGATGCGACAAATCATTATTGCCGGAGGCGATTTCTTTAGATGCCGTGTTTATGCTGTCGGTGGCTTCCTTGATTTGAGTGATGATGTCGTTCAGTTTTTCTACTGTAGTATTGGAGTCATCCTTGAGCCTTCCAAAGGTTCCGCAATAGTCATTGCTGATGGTTTCGGTCAAGTCACATTGGGATAAAGCACCCAGTACTCGCACCACCTCATTAAGCGCGCTTTCGCTGGTTTCCAGCAGCTGATTCATGCCTGAACCCAATTGCAGTATAAAGCCATCCTTGTCTTGCAAATCCAGGCGCAGACTCAAGTCCCCCATAACCGAGGCATGCACGATAGCGGCTACTTCTTTTTCCACGGCGACTTCGACGGTTCGATCCAGCCATTCAGCGACCGTACCCAGCCGTGATCCTTGTGCGTTAACCATCGGATTGGCAGTCACCACCATAGAGTGGCTACCCAGCAACATGGTGGATTGATAGGTGCCAGTCAAGGATGAAAGCAGCTGAGCCTGGTGCGATGGGCTTTTGTGGAAACCATCAATATTGGTACCCACCAATTTGGCAACAGAGAAATTCGGTAATTGCTGGCGAATCTCCGCTTCATTCTTGCCCATAAGATCGACCACCGCTTTGTTGACGTAGACGATGTTACGGGCATTATCGGCAATCATCACGCCGGTGCAGATGCTGTCCAACGCAATTTTGACGCGTAAATTCTCATCAGAGATACGGTTGATTTCGGCGATATCGAAACCGAGTTTAATCTGCATCGCTTTAAGCGAATCCATCACCTTGCCAAGTTCATCCTGCCGTTCAATCTCAATGGTGTTGCTGTAATTGCCCTGGGCGAGTTGACCGAAAGTCACAATTGCCGATTTAAGTGGCCGCACGATGGCTCGGATCAGCGTTATACCCAACCATAGGATCAGTGTCAGGCCAACTCCGATCAAACCCATGGAAATTTTTTGGATCTGGTCATAATGCGCTTGCGATAGTTCGTATTCCTGCCTGGCGGTATCTTGCTGCAGCTGCATCAGTTTTTGCAGTCCCTCGTCCACCGACACGTACAGAGAATGAATCTTGTCGACGGTGATGCTGTTTGCCAGAACCCTATCACGGTCACGCAACGCCCCGACAGCCGGTTTCAGGCCTAGTCCGACAAAGTGATTAATCTTTTCGGCTAAGGTGTCAGCCAGCGTTATTTCTTCCGGGTTGAGCGTGGCAGCCCTATATGTATCCCAGATTCTGGTAATTTCTACGATATTCTGTTCCACTTCAGTGGTATTTTTCTGGATGGCTTCGGGTGTTGGCGTGATCAGACTTGCGGCAATGCGCAGCCGGTTAGTGATCAGCAGTTTCTGGATAACGGCAAGCTGGTTTATCGGAATCGTGTGATCCTGATAGACAGTGCGCAAACCATCATGGGCTTTACCCATGCCGAATAGTCCGATACCGCCGACGACCGATAACAGCAGCACCATGATGGCTATGACTGCTGTTAAGCGGGTTTGGATGTTCAAATTCTTCAATAGGTTAAGTTTGTTCAGTAACGTTACTTTGACGACTTTTCCATTCTGGATTTTTAGTTTGCCGGCTTTACCTTCTTGGAATAGCTTATAGACAGCAGTTGCCGCCTCTATTTGCGAATGGCTGAGTTTGCTGCGGACAGACATAAAACCAATGTGCTGATTGTTTTCGTAGACTGGCGCAGCATTAGCCAACACCCAGTAATAATCGCCATTTTTACAGCGATTCTTGACCATCCCAGTCCAGGAGCGACCGGCTTTTAGTGATGACCACATATCATCAAAGGCTTCAGATGGCATGTCGGGGTGGCGAACTATATTGTGCGCTGTCCCAATCAGCTCTTCTCGGGTAAATCCGCTGACTCGAAGGAAGTCGTCGTTGATATAAGTAATCATCCCTTTTAGATCGGTCTTGGAAACAATGGAATCACTGTCTTTGAGGACGTATTCCGCAAGGGTTACCGGCATATTGATTCTCATAACTTATAGTCTAGTTTCATTAAGTGTTAATAATGGGATTATTGATAGAATTGCCTCGCGCATTGTAATAGAAAATAGTGATTAAATGTCTATGGCAGAGCAGCAAAAAATGAACGACTATAGCAGATATTAGACTTACAATTCTTCTCAATGATAAACCGATTCAGGCTGTCAAAACATGGCAAGATCTTGCAGTTTATTGCATGAAGGTGTTTTTTTTGTACCGGGTGTTATTGGATTATGGCAGGGGCAGTAAAGGCATAACCGTGCATATGCGCGGTTTTGATCGGCAGGGGTTCGTTTAACGTGGCGTTGGCTTTTTTGCGTAGGCGGGCCAGCAACACATCCAGCCGCTCATTGCGATTAATAATGCGCCGGCCGATGATGTCGTCGGCAATATCGAATTTGGATATCGTCTGTCCCTGGACGGCAATTAACATCTGCAACAAGCGGTATTCGCGGGCGGTCAACGGCAGTACCGCTCCGCTGGGCGAGGTTAGCGTCCAGTACTGCCCGGACAGGCGCCAGCAGAGGCCATCCTCGAATTGTATCAGGGTAGCCTCGATAGCGGGATCAACAACCATGTCTTTGCGGCGTACCATCGCGTTGATATTGGCAATCAACTCGTCCAGATTGACCGGCTTTACCAGATAACGGTCAGCACCGGCATTGAGGCCTGCGAGCCGGTCTTCCAGAGTGTCGCGTGCACTGACAATGATAATGGCTAGATGAGGTATGCTGCGTAGATGCCTGGCGATACTGAAGCCGTCTTCGCCGGGCAGACCGATGTCGATCATAACCACATCGACCGGATTAATCAGCAGTTGTTTATAAAAAGCGTCCCCGTTGCCGACGCCCCAAGCAATATAGCCGGCAATGTGCAGATATTCCAGCGTGCTTTGCAGCAGGTCGTGATCGTCTTCTATAATCGCGATGCGCGGTGGCGTGTAAACCGTCATAAAGGGCGTTTTGTAGTCAGATTGATCGCTAATTTTAATGGCAATACCACTGTGACGCAGGTACCGACATTACCCCGACTGTTTATCTCGATGCTGCCGTTATGCAATTCGACAATACTTTTCACCAATGCGAGGCCAAGTCCGGCACCAGGAATAGCGGCTACACTTCGGCCGCGCATGTATTTCTGAAAAACCAGAGACTGCTCCTCGGCAGGAATGCCTACCCCTTGATCGATGACCTTGAAAATACAGGACAGGCCGTTACAGCTGATGCATAGCCGGACCTGGCTACCGGTCGGCGAATATTTAATGGCGTTGCCCAGTAAATTGAGCAGCAGGATGCGCAGCAGTTGCGGATCAGCCTCAAGAGTCGGCAGACCGTGCTCAAGCTCAGTGAGGATCTGGTGCGCCCCGGATATGAGTTTGGCGCTGTCTTTGACCGCTGCCGTCAGCTCCTGAAGATCTATAGTGGCCGGTTCCAAGGCCAGACCGTTACTATTTAGCCGGTCTTCAGTCAGGCAATTGTCGAGAAAGCTGGACAGGCGCATAACCCCTCGACGAATACGGGAAACAATCGGTGTGCAATCAGATACCGGTGAGATTTTAATAGACAACAACTGGGCAGCCGTATCGATGACGGCCAGCGGCGAACGAAATTCATGCGAAACCATGGCAATGAACTGACGTTGTTCGGCCAAGGTTCGTTCGGCGATTTCCTTTTCGTGTATTAATTGTTGCGTCTGTTTACGCTCGGTGATATCGGTAAGCGTGATTCGCACTATCGGAACCTTATCGTCAGTCGTCATCAGCAGGCAGTTAAGCTGGACATAAACTAGCGAATTATCCGCGCGTTGAATAGCGAGCTCGAAACTATGCAACTCTTCTGAGGATCGGATCATACCCTTAAGCAGAAGATGCCAACGGTCGCCGTCCTTAGCTGCGACTAAAGAAGCGAAACGACGGTTAACAAGTTTTTCCCGATCCAATCCGAGGAGTCTAGCTCCGGTGAGGTTAATTTCGGCGATTAGGCCTTCGTGGGTAAGAGTCAGGTAACCTACCGGAGCAAATTCATAAAGGTTGACATAACGGGCACGGGAGTCATCCAGAGCATTATAAGCGCGCCGCAATTCCTCGTTTTGCATCTCCAGTTCAATTTGGTAGACATGGAGTTCATCGAGTAATTCTTCGGCCGGTCGAGTCGCTGACTTCATAGCAGGTGCATGGGGAAGTTGCGCTTCAGCTTTTGCCCGTAACATAGTAGATCTTAGTTTGTCATCCATGGAACTCCAACTAGCTGATATCGGGATTATCCACATCCCATGAGAAAGTGCTATCCGCGAAAAGCATTAAAAAATAAAGGAAATACTGATGCCGGTGTAGGGCGTGCCGTACACGCCAGAAAGTTGCGAGAAAGGCGCGCACGCCACAATCTTATTCAAATAATACGCTTTTTGAGCCGGTGCGCATAACCTCAGTTATTTTCTGACTGGCGGATTCAAAATAAAAAACCGGTACAACTGACGCTATTAATCGTAACTCGCATCGTTAGAACCGGTGTCAAAATCATACTCATGCTCAATATCGGAGATTTCCGATTTTCTACGCTTTAAAAAAATCCTATTGCCTTCCGGTGATTCCAGAATCATTTCAACACAACCACCCCTTATAAAGTCATAAGAGAGTATTTTAAAATCACTGGACATACCCTGAACTTTTACATGATTACCTATTGCCCAGGCACTGCTCATACTTTTTTTCTTCATTTAGTAAAATACATATTGCAAACAACTAACGTAGTGCCAAGCCAACAAAACCGCGAACTAAACACCGACCGATTATAATTTATCTTTAATAATTAAAAAGACTATTTCAAAAGACTGTCTTGCTTTAAAAAATCAGTTATACGACCCCACGTAGACTATTTCATATAATAATATGATGCCGATGCATCCCTAGCAGCAAAGCATCCCCCAACAAGCGATGAAAGCCCCTAAATTCGACCGGTATATCCATGGTAGAATTCACAACATAATCAAAAACCAGTCCTGATCAAGAACCAAACCCTATGCCAGAATTACCTGAAGTTGAAACCACCTGCCGAGGTATTGCGCCGCATATTGAAGGCCAAATGATTAAACAGGTCGTTATTCGCCAACCGAAACTGCGTTGGCCTGTGCCCGAAACACTCAATCAGATACTAACCGGACTGACCATTGAATCCGTCTCCAGAAGAGCAAAGTATCTGCTATTTTCCACCGCTTCAGGCACCGTGCTTTTGCATTTAGGCATGTCCGGCAGTTTACGGATTATGTCCACGGACCAGGCAGCCGGCAAACACGACCATATCGATTTTATTTTTAATGACGGAACGGTACTGCGCTTCAATGATCCACGCCGTTTCGGCGCGGTGTTATGGACATCGGAACCTGCAGCAGAACATCCGTTGCTCAAAAATTTAGGCCCCGAACCGTTGTTAGCCGATTTTAACGGGGAACTGCTTTATTCTTTGTCCAGAAACCGCAAAACAGCAGTTAAGTCATTCATTATGAACAGCCATATCGTTGTTGGCGTCGGCAACATTTATGCCAATGAAGCCTTGTTCATGGCCGACATACAGCCTACGCGCCAAGCAGGAAAAGTGTCTTTAGCCCGCTATCGAAAACTGGCTGAATGTGTTCGCGTGGTGTTACAGCAAGCCATTGGGCAAGGCGGTACCACGTTGAGAGATTTTGTCAATGAAGCCGGAAAACCCGGTTATTTTCAGCAGCAACTCAAGGTTTATGGTCGTGCCGGGTTGCCGTGTGTTAGCTGCAGTCAGCCGTTAACGGAAATCAGGATAGCGAATCGGTCAACGGTATTCTGCAGTAATTGCCAACGATAAACCGTCATAATCGGACGGCCGCAACAAAAATATCATCATCAACTAAGGCGGAGAGACCAAAACCGAACCCTTGCCTGTCGGTGCCGTTTTTAAATTTGCCAACATCTTGGAAACACCGCCATCCGGCGTTTTATTTATCAAAGGTGCTAACGTGGGCTCCAAAAACTTAATGATTTGTACCGGCAACGAACTGGTAAAGTGATAACGCTCAGAATCAGATCCCTGCACATAGGCGGTCATCACCCCAAAAAAACGATCCCCTAAAAAAAACGTAAAAGTGGCGGCACGGCTGATGAATACCGTGTCAATCAAGCGCCCCCCGGCTCCAAATATTTTCCGACGATGATCTCCGGTTCCGGTTTTTCCGCCAACCGATAACGGTTGGCCGTCTGCATCCTTATAAACACCTTTTAGGCGTCCTGCCGTTCCAGCCTCGACCACACCGATCAGCGCGCCACGCGCCACTTTTGCCAGTTCCGGCGCAAGTACCTGCTGGCCTTGCTCGGGCACCTTATCCAACACGGTTTCGTAGGGCGTTCCCTGGGCGTAATGCAGGCTATCAAACCTGACTGTCGACAATCTTATGCCGTCATTGCGTAAAATGCCCATGAGTTCAGCCAATGCCGCCGGACGATCACCGGATGCGCCAATAGCGGTCGCGTAAGAAGGTGTTAATGATCCGAACGGATAACCCACTCGATCCCACGCCGCATGAATCTGTTTAAAAGCTTCATCCTCAAGCAAGGTCATAATACGCCGCTGCTGGGCATTTTTTCTGCTGCTTTTAAATAGCCATCGATAGACGCTCTGCCGCTGTTCGGTGCTGGCAGTTATAATTTCAGCACGCGTAGCATCGGGGTGTTGGATCAGATAACTGACCAACCATAATTCAAGGGGATGAACTTTGGTGATATACCCCTGATCTTGTAAATCAAAATTCTCAGGTGAATACTTATAAAAAAGCTGGTCAATATCCTCTCGGCCTAAGGTAGCGGCACTCAAATGGGCATTCAAATAACGGCTTAGTGCACTGGCATCTGCGTTAGGATAAATTGCCTCATAAAGCATGGTCAAACGTGATGGTTTGGCAAAAACTCTCTCGGTCAGCATCTCCAAAATTTCTTCGGCTGGCTTGCCACGATATTTTTCGTAAAAACGTCTTAAATAAACCTGGCCTTCTTTATCGGCAAAACGTTCCAGGTATTCCTGGCGGCGCGGGTCATCGGGTATTTCCAGCCACCGCGCAATGCCTTCCGGTTTATAAAGATGATAATAAACCAGTTCACGCATTAAGCGAATGAACACCAGATTGACTGAATCACGCAACGCATCACGCACCGACATGATTTTTTGATTTTCATCTAGGGTAAAGTTATTAAAATGATGTGCACCGCCACCAGTATAAAAATTCTCGTAGGGGCTGGCTGAAAAGCGTCGATCCAGAGCTTGGTTAAGCAAGTCTTCCAAATTTATTTGCCGATTTACCCGTAACTGATCGATAACCCATGCCGATATATAATCGCGCGGATGCAGTTCAATTCGCTTCAACTCCTGCGCCGACTGGTCTTTGTATTGCTGATAGACCTCGGTAACGAGCTCCAGATAATGCACCATAGTCCGCAACTTGGCAGTTGAACCCAGATCCAACCGTATGCCTTCACTAATATCGAGCGGCTGATCATAATTATCGGTCTGAACACGCAGCAGATTGCCTTTTTCGCCACGCTCAAACAACATCAGGCTATAGACTATAGATCTAAGATCGACATTTTCATTAAGCAATCTAAAGCCCAGTATACCGGCGGCGCGGGCTTTATCAGGCTCACCCAGCTGGCGTAAGGCCTGCTTAATCGCCCTCTGTGCATCGTAATCAAGGGTCGTTTTAGCCGTCAAATCCAGACGATCCAGATCATAGTTGGATTTTACCCCCACAGTCCTGGCAAGACGAGCGCGCAGCACATTTTGGGTTTTTTTCTCGGACATGAATTTGGCCGGTATTTTATCCGGGGTAGAATGACGAACTGTAGATACCAGCAAGGCCGCATCCCGTAGCGAGGTTGAAATAACACCCTGTTCTGCCAGTACGCGCAGATAACTGTCGGTAAGATTTTGCAGTGCGTTGAAACCCGTACCTAATAAATAGGAAGGCCGTCTTTGCGACAACAGGATACTAAGCACCTGTCGGTAAGCCTGCGCCTGTTGCGGGGTAACCCGCTCAGTTGGATTGAACGATTGTAACGGTTCCTTCGGCAACGGCTCCTTGCGTTGCTTTACCTCCTGCATCCATGCAGTCGTACCGATTGCGATACTTCCGGCATCCTTGGCAGTCGGCCTGAGCAGTCGGTTAACCTCGTTAAAATCGGCTCCGAACCAAGCCATCAAGCCATCACCCAAGCCATGCACTTCGCCTAGTTTCGCCGTCGCAGCCAGCGGCATGGAATTCAAATAAGTCAACGCGATTTGCCGCCTCATTTCGCGCGTATCCGGCCCCAGCAAATAGGCGCGTAGCGACGCGCTGCCCATCTGACGAAGCTTTTCTGTTATCGATTCGGTATAGCCATCCGGCGAATGCCGATACTTTTCCAATTGCGTAGCCAAGGTGCTGCCACCCGGCACGTTGAGATCCGCGCCCAATTTTCGCGCCATCATTTGCAATGCGGCAAAACCCAAGCGATCCCATTCTACCGCCGGATTAATATTTTTGTGGTTTTCATCAAGCAACTCCCTGTTTTCTATAAACAACAAGGTATTCAACACCAACGGCGGGATGGCATTAAAATCGGCATAACCGTGGGTGGGATAGACAGCGCTAAATATCGTTCGGTCGGCTCTATCGACAATGCGAAGCCCGGCTTGAGTTTTCTCTTGATAGATCGGAAACAGACCGTAATCATCAATCAACCGGCTCATCATCGGCGAAATAGCTGCCTGCGTAGTCACGCTGTACCCCGATTTTTCCAGGCGGGCGATTTCATCCGGCAACAGCGTGTAACCCAAACGCTGATCATAAGGACCATGATCGGGATAGCGTATCGCCGAACTAGGTCCCGGTTTAAGTTCCGAGCTTAATTGCTTGCTTATTTCCGACAGATAACGTGACTGATAGGTAGAGGTTCGCACCTCTTTTTTTACCAGCAAAGTAACCGATATTCCGATGACGATACATCCGCCCAAAATATAAAGCAGCAGCAACCGTGAAATCGCTCGTTTATGCATGTTCATTGCCTACAAGGATTTTTGATAAGGTAGCAGCAGAAGTTTTAACAGACATGGGTCTCAGAACAAATTCCCGGCACTATATATTACAGAATGATTCAAGCATTCTGGCATCAGTATTAACATTAAAATAATTACATCTGTTTTCGGTTGGATTGTAGTGCCTACAAGAGCATAAAGGGCGAGCTCAAAACCCGCTCCTATAATCAGCATTGCGTGCAGCCAATTATAACCACTCCCAAGCAACAATGGTAATTGAAAGGAGCTTTATTAAATTAGCCCTCATTTTTACTCCGCAGTAAACTTTCATTCAAATCATTGCAACGTTACAATCAGGGCGCTGTTCATCCGGATAGCAATCCTTCTCACACTGCCCATCGCCACTATCCAACAACAATCATGTCCGAATCTTATACCCGCTTTCGCGATATTTCCGTCAGCGAAAGAATTTTAAACACCGTATTTCTGCTAACCGTAGGACTCGGCTATCTGGTTGCCCTGAGCAATTTGTATTATACCCATCAGGGTCGTGACGGTATCGCCGGCCTATCCATTGCCGACGTGACCATCAATTATCACGGTTCAAATGACCAGACGCGCTTAGGTTCGGCCATTAACGGCATTATGGAACCCAACCTGAAATATAAAAACGATAAGGACGTCATCTTAAAATGGATACAAGACGGTGCCGATGAGCCTGATTATAACCAAAAAATCGCCCCCATCTTAAACCGCGACTGCATCAAGTGCCATACACGCGCCATTAACCCTTCCCTGCCCGATTTAACCGATTACGCAGGCCTATCCGAAGTCGCACATTCCGGAGGTGCATCATACCCGCGTTTAATCCGGGTTTCCCATATCCATTTATTCGGCATTGCTTTTATTCTATTTTTTATCGGCAAGATTTTCCTGCTTTGCGACATTAATGTACTCGTCAAAAGAGTCGCGGTCGTCATTCCTTTTGCCGCGATGTTATTGGATGTGCTGTCGTGGTTTATTACCAAATCCATTCCCTCATTCGCCTACGTAGTCGTTACCAGCGGTGCGTTAATGGGGATGTCAATGGGCTTGCAAATCTTGCTGAGCATTTATCAAATGTGGTTTTATGCCAAGGATAAAAGATAACCACACCGGATAATTGGAAGGTTTTAGCCGCCTGTTCCGGATGCGCTACAGTCTATCTCTAAGCAACAACAGTAGGCGCTTTTGGCCGGCGCGGGGAGTAGAAAATAAGATCCATCCTTTACGTTTTCAGGCATAAACACCGCGCCCCTACCCCGTTCATGTATAATTTCGCGCCATGAGCATTATAAAGAAACTGGCATCACAAACCGCAGTCTACGGCCTTAGCAGTATTTTCGGCCGGTTCCTCAACTACCTGTTGGTGCCGCTGTATACCTATTATTTTACAGCGGCGGAATATGGGGTGGTGTCGGAGTTTTACGCTTATGCCGGATTTTTTTCGGTGCTGCTGCTGTTCGGCTTTGAAACCGGCTATTTCCGGTTTCGCGACAAGGAACACACCGGCCGTGATCTCGCTTATTCAACGGCGCTGCTGTTCGTGGTGCTGATCAATATCGGCTTTTTTGGCTTGATACTGCTCGTCAACACTCAACTTTCGGCCGCGCTAAACTACGCCAATCACCCGGAATATGTCTTGTGCTTTAGCCTGATTTTAATCCTGGACGCGGTTGCCGCCATTCCGTTTGCCAGGCTGCGAGCCGAAAATAAAGCCTTACGCTTTGCCGGCGTCAAGATCATCGAGATACTGCTAACCGTGCTGCTCAGCCTATTTTTCATCATCTATTGCCCCAAGGTTTACGCGACCAACCCCGAATCGTGGATAGCGCTGATCTACAACCCCGCGATAGGCATAGGCTATATTTTTATCGCCAATTTAATGGCCAGCGCATTCAAGTTTTTACTGCTTTCACCCCAGTTATCGGGCCTTGCCTGGGGTTTTGACCGGGTGTTATTCGGCCGTATGGTTCGCTATTCATTGCCGATGGTGGTGATCGGTTTCGCCGGAATCATCAACGAAATGCTCGACCGCGCCCTGCTGAAGTACCTGTTGCCTTACGATGTCCAGACCAACATGAAGATGCTGGGGATTTATAGCGCCTGCTACAAACTGTCGATTTTGATGTCGCTGTTCATTCAGGCCTTCCGTTATGCCGCCGAACCGTTTTTCTTTGCTTACGCCGACAAAAGCGATGCCCGCAAAGTTTACGCCGTCGTGCTTAAGTTTTTTGTCATTTTCTGCGTGTTCATCTTCCTGCTGGTCACCTTATTTATCGATTTCTTTCAATATTTTGTCGGCGACGAGTTCCGTGCAGGGCTTGAAGTCGTACCGATTCTGCTGATGGCCAATCTCTGTTTAGGTATTTATATTAACCTGTCCATCTGGTATAAATTAACCGATCGAACCTTGCTGGGCGCTTTGGTATCTTTAGCCGGAGCGGCGCTGACAATCGTACTCAATCTCTGGTGGATACCCTTACTCGGTTATGTCGGTTCGGCCTGGGCGACCCTGGCTTGTTATGCTAGCATGGCTATCGTTTCCTACCTGTTGGGGCAAAAGTATTATCCAGTAGATTACCAGGTCAAACGCATACTGGCTTATATCGGACTGGGCATCGGCCTGTATTTTGCTCACGGACAATTGTTGGTGTTTATCACTTGGCAGCCGTGGCTATTGGCCAGTACCTTGATGCTGCTTTATGTGCTGATTACCGGACTATTCGAGGGTCGTCAAACAGCAGCGCCAAACGCTTGAATAGAGAGACAAACCCTCGAACCGAACAATTACCTAACGCGACACCCACAGGATTCGACGACGGACAATGATTAACAACACCGCCCTGTATATATTTTTCATCATCGCTTGCAGCTTTACTGATATAAGGCTGCTGGCTGCCGGCCAAATTTCCTATAGTCACGATGTTAAACCCATTCTCGATTCCCGCTGTGTGACCTGCCATTCCTGCTACGACTCTCCGTGCCAGCTTAACTTAGGCTCATTTGAGGGTTTGGAAAGAGGCGCCACCAAGAACCCGGTCTACGATCATCAACGCATTAAAGCCGTAGAACCCAGCCGACTCTTTATTGATGAAACCAGCCCGGCGGGTTGGAGAAAAAAAGAATTTTTCCCGGTACTGAATGAACAGGCACAATCGCCTGAAAACAATATCGATAACTCGCTGATCGCAAAATCACTCCTGTTAAAACGCGACCATCCGTTGCCTGCCGAGAGTAAATTACCGACATCCATAGAACTGGCTCTGGAGCGCTCTTTGCAATGCCCGACTGTGGACGAGTTTACTGAACACAAAAAAGATCACCCGCTCTGGGGCATGCCTTACGGATTGCCCGCGCTGTCCGAAACCGAGGAGAGCACGCTGTTAAACTGGCTAAAAGCAGGCGCTAAAACCGATACAGCGCCACCGTCATTATCGCCCCTGGCTACTGCTGAAATTAAAAAATGGGAGCAGTTTCTTAACGGTTCATCGTTAAAACAGCAACTGAGCGCGCGTTATTTATATGAGCATTTGTATATCGGCGACCTGCATTTTAAAGGCCATCCTCATAATGAATTTTATAAGCTGATCCGTTCGGCAACGCCCTCGGGACAGCCGGTGGATGAACTAAAAAGTGTGCGCCCTTTTGATGCCCCCGGCGTCGCAAAGTTTTATTACCGGCTGCGTCCCGTTACCTCGACCATCGTCGATAAGAATCATTTTGTTTATGAATTAAGCGACAGCAAAATGCAGCGTTTTAAGCAACTATTTTTAAAACCCAAATTCAGCGTTACTCAACTGCCGGGTTATGAACAGCAAGCTACCGCCAATCCGTTTAAAACCTTTAGCCAATTACCGGCGGTATCGCGATACCAATTCCTGATCGATGATGCCCAATATTTTTTCTCCGGATTTATTAAAGGCCCGGTATGCCGAGGTCAGGCTTCGCTGAATGTTATCCGGGATCAGTTCTGGGTCGCCTTTGTCAAACCTCAGCCTGAGTTTAACCCGCAATACACCCAATTTCTGGCCGAAAATAATCAATACCTGCAAATGCCCGCCTCTGACGGCGAAAATATCGGCTTTCTTGAATGGCGGGAATACAACCAATTACAACGGCATTATCTCAAACACAAAGAAATATTCACCGACCAGTTACAGCAGCCGGTTGATTTGAACCTGATCTGGGATGGCGACGGCGATAACCGGAATGCATTGTTAACGGTATTCCGCCACTTTGACAGTGCCACCGTTATTAAGGGGCTCATGGGCAAGCCGCCGTTAACCGCCTGGGTTGTTGATTACCCCATATTTGAACGCATACATTATTTGCTGGCCGCAGGATTCAATGTCTCCGGCACCATTGGGCATCAAGTCACCACGCGTCTGTATATGGATTTCTTGCGTATGGAAGCGGAAAATAATTTTCTAAAATTTATCCCGATCAAACGACGCATAGCCCTGCACAACAGCTGGTACGAGGGTATTGATTTAAAGATTTTCAGTTTTTTTGAAACGCCTGTCTTTAACACCGACAAGGAACCGGCACTTCGCTATCAAACTTCCGATTACAAGCATGAATTTTTTCAACGTCTACAGCAACGACTGGGACAAGCCGGCGGGCCACCTGATTTGATCAACCGCTGCCTGCAAGCGCAATGCAATAACGCCGATGCGACACCGGTTCAACAACAGATTGACACCATGATGCGTAAACTGGCTGATTTAAAAGGCGAAGAGATTACCGCCTTGCCGGAACTATCCTTTCTACGCATAAAAACAGCCGATCCTGCAACAGACAGGGTCTACACCTTGGTTCGCAATCAAAAGCTACTGAATGTATCGTTCATCTTTGGTGAAAACCTACGCAGAGAGCCGGAAAAAGATACGCTTACCGTCGTCCCTGGGTTTCTTGGCAGTTACCCCAATATATTTTTCGGTGTGCCACAGTCGCAACTGGCAGGATTCATTGATCAACTAAAACACAGTTCAACCAGTACCGATGCGGACTTGTTTTACGGTCTTTACAGCATTCGCCGTACCCATCCTGAGATATGGCAGTATTACGATTGGTTTAATAAGAAATATCGCGATGAGCAACCCGAAAACTCAGGTCTTTTTGACATGAATAGGTATGAAAACCTATAGACTAAAGCCGTTGAAAATCAAACAATAGCGACATAGGCCGGTTTGAACGGAAGCGAAAACAAGCGTTTCCGCTCAAACACCTGACGGTTTTACTAGCACCGCAAAAGCAAATCAGCAGAGGTCGCCCAACATGAACCTGTACGATTTTCGACATAACCCGCGCCGGTCGCTAATGACTCGACGCGTGGCTGACAGACGCAAGATACCCTACCCGTTCGGCTCACCGGAATGGGTGGAAAATATAAAAAAACATTATCTGGCTTGGCCAAAAGTCAATCGTCGTGACGTGAACAGACGCACTAATGAAAGGCGTGCAGTTGATCGGCGGTTACAACAGCTTTCCGAGCAACGCCGTTCCGAAAAAAAATATTCCATGATTTTACTGACACAAGAAGAAAGAAAGTTGCTTGAAGACCTTTATATGAGTGATCAGGATTAGCCGCTTTACTCGGGGTTCCCGCCGATAACAATCGGCAATAAGGTCTGAAAATCAAATAATTCATGCCTTTCAATGAGCGACCAAGCGGTCGCCCCTACAATTCATCTGCACCCTAATTCTGCTTGGGAAAAATAAGTTTATCGGTTGCAAAACCCAGCGTCTTGGCTTGTTCAATTAATGCCGTCAACGTCGACTCGGGCAGTTGTTTAGTTCGGGACAATATCCAGAAATAAGAGCGATCCGGCCCGGTGACCATCGAATAGGCATAATCTTTTTTATCCAGCTCAATGATATTGTAACCGCCATAAAACGGCCCGAAAAAAGACACTTTCAGCCTGCCTTTATCGGTCTGCCCGACAAAATACGCCTTACCTTGGGCCTCGTGCCATTTCCCGGCCTTTATATCCCACCCCTTGTTCAGCACATCAACGCCACCATCGTCTCGTAAGGTATAGGTCGCTGAAATATTCTCCAAGCCCCGTTCAAATCGATGATCGAGCCGGGCGATTTCGTACCAGGTACCCAGATAACGGTTAACCTCAAAACCGTCAACCGCCGTAATTCCCTCGGGAATACCGGTACAACTGGTCAATAAGCTAATAATCAGTATAAATAATGCTTTCATGCGCGATGCCTTTTAAAAGGGATATTTACTACATCAGACGACTCACTTTAACGAGCAGAATTCTGCCAGTCAACTCAGAAGGTGTTATCGGCAAATTTTTAAAGACAATCGGGAGCTCGCCTGTCAAAATCCACAGTGTTTCCATCGAACCGATTTGTCACTAAACAGAGCTCCGCGTGCCATGAAACTGCAACATGTTGATATACATAACGCCATTACCGCCTTAAGTTGCGCACTGGATTTAGTCGGCGTTGACGAAGTCAGACACGGCAAACGCAGCAATTCCCAATTTAAAGCCTTATGTTTGAACAGGTAATTTATCTCTCCCGTA
>JAQSDX010000044.1 GCA_029946125.1 Candidatus Methylobacter titanis | reverse complement strand
CAAAAATGCTTATTTTTACATGTTAGCAATTTTTGCTACTTTTAAAACACGCACTTAGTACGTCCCAAGCATGACCATAGTCTGGGTTCTGGTTTCCACGCCCCACGTAACGACTAGTCCTCAGTCAACTTTATTCTGACGGTTACGCAACTGGATGTGGGGGCGACTTCAGTCGCCACTGGGCGGCTAAAGCCGCCCCCACAGTTACGGAATCGGTTATTTCTAAATTGACTAAGTACTCGCTCTTAACTTAAGACTGTGACGCTCCGTCACAGTCACTGAATAAGGCTTAACGCGTCCCAAATACGACGATAGTTTTGCCGTGCGCGGTAATGAGTTTTTTATTTTCCAGTTCTTTTAAAACGCGTCCGGCCATTTCTCTTGAGCAGCTGACCATGCGACCGATTTCTTGTCTGGATATATGCAATTGCATGCCGTCGGGGTGTGTTATTGCCTCAGGACCTTTACACAAATCCAGCAAGGTTCGGGCAATTCGCCCTTCTACATCCATAAACGCCAGATCGCATAAATTGCGGCTGGTATTTAATAGTCGCATCGATAATTGTTCGCCCAGCATGAATAAAATATCAATTCCATGGCCCAGAAGTTCTTTTTTCAAAATCTGGCGCAGTCGTTCGTAGCTTATTTCGGCCAGTTGGCACTCGCTACGTGTTTTAACGCTGACTTTTCGCGTTTCAGTCAATTTAAAAACGCCAATTTCACCGATAAAGTCATTTTTATTCAAGTAAGCGAGTATCAGTTCATGCCCGCTTTCAGCTTCTTCAGCACAAACACTAACTGACCCGGCTATGATAAAATACAGTCGGTCGCCGGTATCGCCAGGTCGGATAATGGTGGATTTGGCGGGATATTTTTTGATATGGCAAAAACGTAGGAAATGTTCCAGCGCTTCTTTATTAGCGGGTTCTTGGGCTTTAAGTGTCATAGAGACAATTTATCTATTATAAGTAATGGGGTAAATACGGCTAACAATGCAAGATTTTAACAAAAAAATCAACATTGTTACTCTGGCAATAAGCATTTTTATGCTACTCTATGCGTCATTTTTAACCTGGAAAATAAAACACATGCAAGTAACAGTCAAATGGGTCGATGGCGTGATGTTTGTCGGCGAAACCGGCAGTGGACATGCTGTTGTTATGGACGGTCCTCCAGACCACGGCGGTCGTAATATAGGTATGCGACCCATGGAAATGCTTTTATTGGGCGTGGGCGGTTGTTCATCTTTTGATGTGGTGCAGATTTTACAAAAAGGCAGAAATGATTTTGTTAAGTGTGTGGCCGAGGTTACCGCTGAACGGGTTGATGCTATCCCCAGCGTATTTAGTAAAATACATCTGCATTTTATCGTCACTGGTCATGATTTAAAGGCATCGGCTGTTGAAAGAGCAGTAAAATTATCCGCAGAAAAATATTGTTCTGCATCCATTATGCTGAGCAAGGCAGTGGAAATTACCCATGATTTTGAAGTTATTGAGGTTTAACTACTTTGAACAAATTGCAATTACACGGCTTTAATAATTTAACAAAGTCACTGAGTTTTAATATCTATGACATCTGTTATGCGCCGGCTGAACAACAGCAAGCTTATATCGAGTATATCGATGAAGCTTATAATGCCGATAAATTAACCCAAATCCTTAAGGATGTCGCCGAAATTATCGGCGCACAGGTTCTTAATATCGCTCGCCAGGACTATGAACCCCAAGGAGCCAGCGTTACCATGCTGATCTCCGAAGGCGAAGCGCCGCCGCCGCCCAGCATGAATAGCCAATCGCCCGGTCCCTTGCCGGAAACGGTGCTGGCGCATCTGGATAAAAGCCATATTACCGTCCATACTTATCCTGAAAGTCATCCTGATAACGGCATTAGCACTTTTCGCGCGGATATTGATGTTTCCACCTGCGGTCGGATTTCGCCGCTGAAAGCGCTCAATTACCTGATTCACAGCTTTGAATCCGATGTGGTGACCATGGATTATAAGGTGCGTGGCTTTACTCGCGACATTTCAGGCAAAAAACATTATATCGATCATAAAATCACGTCTATTCAGAACTATATTGCTATAGATACGCAAGAAAGTTATCAGATGATTGATGTGAATGTGTATCAGGAGAATATTTTCCACACCAAAATGATGCTCAAGGAAACCGAGCTGGAAAACTATTTATTCGAGAAGGAATGTAACTTGTCCGTCGATCAAAAAGCGAAAATAGAAAGTAAGCTGCACAAGGAAGTGACGGAAATTTTTTATGGTCACAATTACCGTCAACGCTATGAAGAAATTAAGCCTTGATCTTAATTTGTAGGGGCGACTTCAGTCGCCACTGGGCGGCTAAAGCCGCCGCCACAGTCACAGATACCCGTCATTTCTAAATTGACTAAGTACTAGGCTCTTCGTGATTTATTGATCAATCCGATTATTTTAATTGCCGTGCGATTAAGGTAATCGGATGCAGCACTTCCAGCACTATTCCACGCTCCCTGAGTCCCGCCGCTATATGCAAAGCGCAGCCTATGTTGGAGCTGAGCAGATATTCCGGCGGTTGCGTTAACGCGGCTGTTAACAGGTTGCCTAACAAGGCATCGGCCATTTGCGGATGATCCAGCATATAACTGCCCGCTGAACCACAGCATTGTACCGTTGCAGGCAGTGGTGATATTTTAATACCGGGGATTTGTTGCAGTAACTTTAGTGCTCCTTGCTCCTCGCGCATCACGTTTTTTAACGAACACGGTGTATGCAGGCATACCGATGCGGCCAATGGCAGCAGTTGCTCGCTAAGATTACAGCCTGATTTGATTAAAAACTGACTGATATCAACCACTTTTCCGGCAAATTCAGCCTGTTGATATTCCTGCATCTGACTGCCGCAACCGCTGGCGATAGTGACTATCGCATCCAGGTTGTTATCGGCAAAAGCACCGCAATTGCTTGCCGCCAGGCGATCGTAAGTTGCTTTATCGCCATCATGCAAATCCAGTGCGCCGCAACAGCCTTGCCGTTCGGGTACGGAGACATTAAATCCTGCTGCGGTTAATACCTTGATGGCCGCATTGACGGTCTGATGATCCAGCAAAGCTCCCATGCAGCCTATAAACAAGCCTACGTTGCCCCTGATTTCGGTAGTTGGTCGCATCGGTTCCCTACCGATTGCGACACTTCCGCCATCCCTGGCAGTCGCCGGATAATGCGGCGCCAATGCTGTGGGCTCATGATAATCGGGTAAGAGGCGATCAACTTTGTCCAGTCTTAACAATCCGGGCAAGTTGAGCGAGCGAGCCATTTTTTGCAAGCGAGTGGTTTGGTAAAGCCTTAAACCTGATTGCGCCAGACGCGCGGCGGTTTTGTTATGGGAGACTCTTTTTAATAGCGACACCGACAGCGTTGCATCGCGTTCCTCCCTGATTTGTTCGCGAAAATTGTTAATCAAGCGTCCATAAGGTACGACCGCCGGGCAAACCCGTTCACAAGAACGGCATAACAGACAGTTGTCGATATGCTCAATCAGCTTTTTTGAGGTGTCCAGGTGTCGGCCTGCCCAAGCCTGAATTAACGCAATGCGCCCCCGGGGAGATTCGTTTTCGTTTTGGGTTTGAGTGTAGGTGGGACAATGTGGCAGACATAAACCGCATTTAACGCAGATGTCAGCGTCGGCTAATAAATTATTCATGGTGTTGTACGGTCATTGCGTTCATTATTTCAGCGTATTCGTCCAGTTTCGGCCGGTATAAAAACAGCCCTAGGGCGGACAGTCCGGTGAATATATACAAGGTATTGAAACCGTCGCCTAACACAAACATAAGCAAGCCAAAAACCCCGACAACTTCTATCAGCGACATCGAAACGATAACAGTCACCAGGTAACGGTTTTTTGCCAACGCAACCGTTCCCGGCGTGGCATGAGCATGCGGCATGGTTTGATTCAAGCGCAGTTGAATGTGCCGGATCAGGTTAGTCAGCGGAAAGGTCGCAATCGCAACAATATACAATACAGTTCTAATCAGCACCCGCTGATCTTCGGGCAATGGTTGTCGCAGCTGTTCGCCGAAGGTATGACAAACAATAATATAAGCCGCCAGCATGGTAAACATCATGCCCACAATAACCCAGGGCAGGACAAGATCGGATTTTAAGGGTTCGCGATTAAGCGGGTTGTTCACGTTGATTCCTGTTAAGTGAAGAGTGCCGACTATGATAGCAAACCCTGTTGCTATGGAGCACTAATCCTTTGAGCTTGTTGATTGCGGTGCCGCACGCGCTTTCTCCGTAGTTTTAACTATTCCCCACTCTGGCGTCAATGATTAAGTTAAGCGGATTGGACAAAAGAATTATTGATGTGGAGGCGACTTTAGTCGCCGCTTGAACGGTAGATTGCTTACTAACGGGGCAACTAAAGCCACCCCCACAAGTTATAACCACGGCCTGCGTTATTAAGCGAATTTGTCGCGGGACAAAGAACGAAATTTTTGACAAGTTGAGACAACCGGTCGTATTATTGCGCCATGATTACCATCACAAAAAAACAAATCAACCGCGAAAATCTGTTAAATCAGGGGGTAACCTTGCTGATGGAGCAGGGCTATCACGGCACCGGACTCAAAGAAATTCTGGATGCGGTGCAAATCCCCAAAGGCTCTTTTTACAATTATTTCGGCAGTAAAGAAAATTTCGGTGCGGAAGTCATTCAGCACTATATCGAGCCGTTTATTCAGCAATTGACCGGGCATTTACAGCAATCTGAAAATGACGCGCTCGGTGCCTTGCAACGCTATTTTAATGAGGGGATTGTCGAGCTGGAGAAAGCGAACTTCAAAGGCGGTTGCCTGTTGGGCAATTTAATGGGCGAAATCGGCGATACCAGCGATCTTTGTCAAAAATCGCTGCAATCTGCGGTCAACCGCTATCGGAATGTATTGCAATCAGGTTTGGCCAAGGCGCAACAACAAGGCACGGTAAGAACCGATAAGTCGGCTGAAGAGATGGCCGATTTGCTGGTCAACACTTGGCAGGGTGCTTTATTAAGAATGAAAATCGAAAAATCGTCGGCACCGCTTAAGCAGTGTTGTCAGGATTTATTAGGGGATTTTTTTAAAGCGTGATTCCGATTGCGCTTTAAAAAGCAGCCCCATTATTTTTTATCATTAACCAGGAGATACAGATGCCAAAATATATTATCGAACGCGAAATCCCCGGCGCAGGTTCATTGGCTTATCGCGAGTTACAAGACATTTCCCAAAAATCATGCAGCATTCTTTGCGAAATGGGACCGAAAATCCAGTGGGTGGAAAGCTACGTGACCGACGACAAAGTCTATTGTGTCTACATCGCCCCGGACGAAGCAACGGTTAGAGAGCATGCCGAAAAAGGCGGATTCCCGGCCAACCGCATTTCCCAAATCAGATCCATGATTGATCCTACCACTGCTGAATAGCTGTAGGGGCGAATTCATTCGACCCTACACAGAAGACAGGAGCGGCTAAAGCTGCTCCTACGATCAATGGTGAAAAAGATAGCGGCATAAAGGGAGACTTGCCCGGTCAATTCACCCATAATCAGAGAGACTACGATGAAGACAAAAATGTTAATAAAAACGGCCCGCTCCTTGTTTGTTTGTACCGCACTGCTTAGTCCGGTGCTGGCGCAGGCGCAAATATTGGCGATGGTTAATTACGAAAGTAAACCGGGCAAAACACCGCGACGTGAAGGCATTGCGATTATCGATGTTGATCCTACCTCGAAAGGTTTCGCTAAAATTCTTAATGATATTCCATTGCCGACTGATTTAGTCGCCCATCATATCTTCTACAACAAGGACTTGAGCAAGGCTTATATCACTGCGCTGGGTAACGGCGCGCTGCACGTCATGGACATGACCCGTCAGCCTTACCGCCCCAAAAAAATCGATGTGCCTGATTGTAAAGTGGCTGAAGATGTGGTCTTCTCCGAAGACAACCTTACCTGGTACATGACCTGTATGGGTTCAAGCAATGTCATCGTCGGCGATGCGCAAACCGACAAACAGATCAAGGTGATTGCCGCCGATGGGGAAAACGCTTTTATCCGTTATCCGCACGGTATCAGCATCAATGACGACATCGACCGCATCATGGTCACCAGCACCGTGCGTCCGTCCGATTTGGGGGATGCCGGTGAAACGGTAAGCGTTATCGAAGCTTCCAGCGGCAAGGTGTTATCCAGCCATAAACTGTCCGACAAACCCTCTCCGTCAGGTTCCGCGCCGGTAGAAGCGGTGTTTTTGCCTCACTCCAATCCGCCGCTGGCCTACATCAACACCATGTTCGGTGGCGGACTGTGGACGGGCATCTGGAATGCTGACAACAAGCATTTCGACTTTGAGCAAGTGTTCGACTTTAACACGGTAAAACAGGGCGTTCCGCTGGAAATTTACTTCAATGACCAGCATGACCGCATGTACATCACCACAGCCAATCCTGGTCATTTCAATATTTTCGACATCAGCGAGTCGGTGTTGAAACCGAAATTGATCAAGGCCATACCAACTGCGGGCGGCGCTCACCATGTGGTGCTTTCACCGGACGAGCAGTATGCGATTGTGGCGAACAGTTTTTTAAATCTGCCGGATATGAGTGACGGCTCAATCAGCGTCATCGATTTGAATAAGCAGGAAGTCATTGCCACCATCGACACGCTGAAAAAACAAGGGCTTAATCCTAACAGTATTATCATGATGCCGAGATGGCATCACGATACTGCGCATTAAAAACGGCGTAGAGGTGTAGGGTACATACGTGTACCCTGCATAACTTTTCGATTGGGAGTAAAAAATATGATGAGTGACGAGAACGACTTTTTTTGAGTGAATCCCTGTGGCTATTTTAACCTGATTTTTAAGGTGTTGCCTGCGACTAATGAGAAGTTACCGAACCATCAGTTAAGTACAGGTTAAAAATGGCGAAAATACCAAGACAATTGCGAAATCCCAGCTTCCAGTAAAAACCAGATGCCATATAGATGTATAAGGCCCCATTGTATTTCGGTAGGAAATGAGGCTATCAACAAGCCAGGCATTAATCCCAGGTACCATAAGCAATTCTTCCCTGCTTGCAATATTGATATTCAATGGAAATGACACTTCGGGATTCGGCTCATCTATTGTTGGCGGCTCCGTTATAGCATTGAGCAAGGCTCGGATTGTGCGTTCGACATTGATCATGCCAGCGCCAATCTGACTCCAATTAGGCTCATTCACCGCCTGAAAAGGATCGCAATTTTCCTTGATAAGTTGAATGGCATCCACAGTTGACATCTTAGGGGCGAGAGAGAAAATCAGTGCTATTAAGCCGACGACATGCGGCGCTGCAAAAGATGTCCCTGCTACATAGTTATAGTTTTCAGGTAAGCTTGCAACATAGATCGCTGATCCAATACCGCCGAGTTCTCCGCCCGGTGAAGCAAATGTCACACTTTCATTACCGAAATATGAGTAGCTAGCTAGTTGTCTGGTAACGTTAAAGGCAGCTACGGAACAGAGACAACCCAGTTTTGGGCCTGTGTGGGAATAAGCAGAAGGATAATGTAGTTTATTGGCGATTTTCTGCTCACCAGGCTGATAATTACCCGCTGACGTTGTCACTGCTACGTCTTGGCGATCCGCTTCTTTTAATGCCTCGCGAATACCGATGTGATCCCCACTCATTCCCCAACTGAGATTAATGACCGCTCTCTGATCAGCTGGGACCAGAGCGAGTGCCTGTCGAATAGCTGCGGCTCGAAATCCATAACCAGAAGGGGCTAGAGCGCCTGAAATTTTGATTGGAATAATCCGGCAACCAGGTGCTATACCTCGGGCGGTACCCTCTACACCATTCATCTCTCCTTTCGCGGCAACAACACTGGCAACACTGGTACCATGTGCTATACCCGTCGCTGCGGGTGAAGTTTCCTGCTCCGGATCATCCATCACGTAATTGAGGTCATGATCCATCCAATCATTCCGCAGAGAAGATTGCAAGTCGGGATGATCGAGACGTAATCCACTGTCAATAACAAAAATGGTGACTTTTTGAGCTCCTGTGCTCTTCATTTGTTGGTGGGCATTAGGCACTCCCAACAGATCGCAGTTCCAATATTTGCCGACATTTTCAAAATTCTCATCCAATTGGCCAACAGACCGGATATCGGGTGGAAAATCACTCAGCCCAAACTCATCAGGCTCAGCAAAAGCCACTTCTTCCAATTCCTGAATACGGTTTATGGTGTCGAGCATCGACGCGAGCGGGTCTCCTGACCAATCAGCGTCCATCCGCGCCGGATAGAAACCTATCTGTGCAAGTGCAGGTGAGAATGTTCGCAACGGAGTTAGGCCAAATTCCTTAAGTATTTCAATGGCGCGTTCGGTCGTTACCTTGTAACGAAACCATACATCCACACGTAAGGGCACAAAGTAGCGGGTTAATCCATCAGCGTCGCGAATGCCTGGAAGCACTTTTTTATTACAGTCTTTCTTTAGCAGATGCGGTTTTGACACAATATTTTCGAAGCCATCGAGACGGAATAATGTGCATCCGTTAGTGGCTTCACCCATTTTAGTGGCATGGAATCCATGAAGGGCGTTCCCTCCCAATTCCTCGAATTGATCCACTGAAGGGGAAATATAAATTCCCTTTTCAGGAATAAGCTTGGCGATCCGGCCAGTTGTTTTGTCCACATGAGTGTATTCTCGGAAAGATAGGATTTCCTGCAGTACCAATCTGGGTAGCAGTGAAGCGGCTTCAAACTCCTCGATGCTGAAGTAGGGCCTACCTTGCGCTACAATTGGCACACGTTCGGCATCGATCCGTGGCAAATTTCGGATCTGATTATCCCGCAGTTGATTCGGATCAAGCCGAGTATCAAGCAGAATCTGTGGCATCGTGACGGCACTTTCAGTTTTCCGCTTTTCAAGACCAAGTCCCGTTAGTTGGGTAACACTGAACCTTTTTTTCCCTGTTAAAATGAGTTCTGCATCTTGTTTAGAGACACCGGTAATAAAGGCCAGTTTTTCTATAGGCGAAACAATTTTTTGTGCCATAACAGTCTCGATCTAATATCGTTTGTTAACCATAGGATTTAGGCAGATTTAGGCAAAAAAAGCGAAACAATGCTTTGTCCTTTGGGCTGTTCATATTTATCTTGTGATGTTCTCATTCGGGCTCAATATTGAGATAAAAAGGCTCGCTGAAGCTAACGTGTTCATCGGCGACCAGTCGATTGAGTGTGCGATAAAGTGCATCCAAGTCGTGGCGATCCGCGGTGATATCGGCTGCCAAACATTTAGCGTCGTACATTTTTCGAACGTGGGCGTCATATTTATTAAGGAACACAGGTAAATGAACTGATTCCATCGGTGTCTTGAGACAAAGCTCAAGTCGGAAAGGATGAACGGCACGACTCAAGCCATCTGCATCTACGAAATAGGCCGCGAGTGAGCGAATTACCTCGCTTGAGGCAAGCGCCCTGCTTAACGTCGGCCGCTCGCTCTGTTTTATAGTAGGGAGCAGTGATACGCCATCACCCGGGAAATGGATAATTGGCTGATCATCTACTACTTTGGCTATTTCATTTTGTACCCTATCAGCCGATGCCATTTTCGACCAGACAGCAATAATCCCAAATATGTTGAGTGAAAACGTTATTTTCTGCCCACTGGTCTTGTCAATAAACATCAATGTGGGATAGGCGACAAAGGGTTCAAGGATATTTGCGAGATGAATACCTTGGTCTGTTTCCATCGCGAGCTCGGCACTCGACAAATAGGGGCGGCCACCAATCATCCAATCTATCTCCTGCTGACTCATGTCGGGAATACGCTGGAGTTCTATCCCCGACACCCGGTTGATGTCGAACAAATTAACACGTTGACTCGATAAGACTGCGTGCCATCGTGCCTGAGATTGCATGTCACCCTTTGCGAGAACATCGAGTAGCGCCGTGTTACCCTGACTTATGAGTTCAGACCTTGTTTTTCCGATCACATTCGATAGTAATGCATCGTCCGCTAGCACGGCAGTCTGTTTGGCGGACATTTCATTTAGATAGAGTGATTGCACAGGCCTTCACCTCTTCGTCGTTGTAAACCGTTTACAAATTGAACCGGCAATTACCTTTTGATAGCTTTGCAAACCTTGCTATGCTTACAACTGTTACCATTCAAGACAGTTAATTGCCGGTTTTTTGTGCGGTGGATCAGTTGATACAACTGATGTTGGGTAAAAATCAGGCGTAAATCCGCCATTGATACTCAAGCAGATAGCGCCCGCCATAGCCGGAATACCTGACCCAATTTACAGGTGACCATGGATTACCCCATGTACCGTTCGAGTAGTTCCATCGTGCACCCAGACTCGGTACGTTACACCATGCAGTGAAGGGCTTGAAAATGTCATCCCCAAACAATTTGATAAGCCAGTCGATAAGCTTATCTAATAGCCAAGCCACAACTTCACCTATGGCCTTACCGATGACTGGGCCAAATTCCGGCAAGCCAAGATAGGTCGCTAAGGCAACACCCGCTGCCATTGCTGCCGCTTTCAGAGCATTAAAAACGGCATCTTTAATCCTTTTCCATAAGTTATTGAGAAACGATGAAAAACCACCCCAGTCTTTCTCGGCCAGTGTCAGCGTAATACCGAATTTTTTTGGCCAATATATGCGATCCGTGAGGCTGAAGGAATGGTAAAGCCAATTGCTGTAAGTTTTCTGTTTTCCATCATGAAAGCCACCACCTATATAGGTCTCGCCTTTGTTGAAAACATCGCCATCGGAATCAATCGCTACTGCACCCAGCGCAATTTCATCGTCGCCCCACCATTCTGGATTGGTTTCATCTTCGCATTTGACGCGGCGAATATAAAGGCCGAGTTTATTGGGGGTAACAGCCTCAAATTCGCTAGCGCCAAAAGTACCTTTAAACGGATCATCATCAACCACCCTACTCCAATAGGATGCAAAAATTTCTTGGTCTAACACATTCATTTTGAGGCTCTCTTCGAAGCTCGTTTCACTCAGACTCTCGAACGCCTCGAAGTTAGCCGGGAGTCTATCCTTAGGGATGAGCAAGCCTTCATTCGTGGCCTTTAACATATTCAACGGAACGTCGATCTTTGGCGAGCCAAGGCCGAATAGTTTCGGTTCAATCATAAGCGGTGCCAACCCTTCAGAAACCCGATCAAATCCTTGCCGGGCGACTGCTTCCGCAGGTAACTCCGCAAACCGTCCAAAATTCATTCTGAGGGCTTCCTTCGGAGCCTTTAATAGGTTTACCGCATTTGCCGACATCTTGTTCACTTCATCTGCACGTGTCGCTTTAACGGATTTGAGCGCCTCTTTAAAGTCAGATTCGGCCGATCCAATTCTTACCTGGGCATCTGGATTTGCAGCTACTGCTGTAATTGACATTTTTAAGGCATCCAAAACATCATCCGCCACCTTTTTAAGTGCAGGATTATTGATGTCAATGACCGAGGCATCGTGAGTAATTATCGGTTTAATAATCGAAGCTAGATCTATATTTGTTACATCTGTTATTTCGGTGATAGGCATATAGCCTCCTTAAATAATAATAGAAAAACAATTTATCTTAAATATCGCGGTTCGCTTATTTTTAAAAATATTTATATTCAATTGGTTGTCATGGTAAAAAAGGGTTTTTTGCTAAAAAGCAACAAAATATATTCATAAGAACCAATCTATTACAAAAAATAAGCGACCCGTGGGTTAAATGGCCTGATTTCATAAAATCAGAAATTAATTCCAATGTCGTTATTTATATTTTCTTCTGGAGTGGGTGGTGTATTTTTCGGACGGCGCGCCAAATAAGGTCATGGCTGCCATCGTAGTACTTAGATACGTTCCGGTGTCACAGGTCCAGCCGAGCAGGTTTCGGCAGACTATTCCACAAGTTTTAACGGTATTGGTATCCATAAGTGATCCACTAAAATGAATAGCTTGTTTAGTAGACTCCAAACGAAACCCCATACAAATCGTAAAGAGACTCCACCCACTTAGCCTTATGGTTTGAGTAAAACCAAGCATCCAATAATTAACTTTTTCATCTGTTGTACCAAATGATAAAGTGGGTTTATTCTATCCAAGGCCGATATAAAAAAAATAATCCAGGTTAATTTTTCAGTAAATAGTTGCAGCCAATCTATGATTGGCTTCGTTATTAGGCATAAAACCAGCTCAAGCGACCCGTATTTATACCTATTAAAATTGAAAATTAAGTCTGTTAAACTGAATATTTGATTCCTGTTTAATACTACTAAGGTATTTAGAGTAAATGAATTTTCGTTCAAATGAGTCAGCAGGGCTTCGCTACACCTGCCCTCAACGAGGGCATTGCTTTTGCAAAAGCGTGCTAAACATCTCTTCAAACGAATTTGATGGTCATGCTGTTAAAAATCTGGCCTTTACAGCAAAGCAATATTTATATCGCCAAGGGGATATGAATCACGAGTTATTTGTCTTGCGAGAGGGATGGGTAATGCTAACCAGACTTTCCGAGGACGGTAAACGTCAGGTATTTCGATCGGTATTGCCAGGAGAACTACTAGGCTTTCAACAGCACCTTCAAGGTCCGGCTATCTATTCGGCTATCGCCTTATTGGACAGTGCTGTCTGCAGAGTTCCAAATATTGTAAAGACATGTTCTTCGCAGCCAGAATTTGGTCTAAGCCTTGCTTCGGCAGAAGCTAATGACAAGATGCTGACAGAGAAGTATCTTACCAATATCATTCATCGCAGTGCGCGTGAAAGGATCGCTTTTATGGTGTCAGAACTTTATCATCGACTCAAGCGGCGTCACCTAAATAGAGGATACACCATTCAATTTCCCTTAAAACAAGAAGATATAGCTGATACGCTCGGACTTACAACGATACATGTAAACCGCACTTTACATGCGCTGAGAGAGGATGGCTTGTTTGAGATACATAAGCATGAACTAACCATTCTGGATTACGACGCCCTTTGCACTCTGGTTGGATCTGAAGTTTGAACTTACCTCAGAACGTGTTTTAAAAGTGGCGAATAAAATAGGCTATTTTCGCCATGTCTAAAAAAAGACAAGCCACTTTTGGGTCATTGTGGCTTGAGTGAATCCCTATGGCTATTTTAACCTGATTTTTAAGGTGCTGCCTTCGACATCGACTAATGAGAAATTACGATTAAACCTATCATTGCACACCAAACCGACTGAATAGGTAGGCAATAACCCCCCCACCTATTTTGCAAAATAGCTTATTGCAAACAGATGTTTTTTTTGCGCGTTGCCTAACCACCCGCTACAAACGCCGCTGTTTAATCGCCTGCGCCAATTGATGCACCGCCATCGCGTATTTATCACTGTTATTGTATTTCTTGATGACTTTAAAATTGGGGTGTATATGCCAGTATTCGCTACCATTGCTGGCACTCAGTTCAATGATTGGGCCGCCCCTATACGCTTGGGTTGGTTCCGCTACCGGCATGTTGTTTTGCCAGCCGCTATGGGAAAAATAATTCGCTACACTGCCAATGGCATCGTGCTGATCCCAGAGATTACGATGTCCATCGTTGTTGAAATCAACCGCTAGCTTGCGGAAACTGCTGGGCATAAATTGCCCCAAGCCCATTGCACCAGCCCAGGAGCCAACCGGCTTAAGCGGATCGTAGCCTTCTTCGCGGGACATCAGCAAGAAATTTTCCAGTTCCGTGGTAAAAAATTTGGCGCGCCGTTGGGTGTCAAATGACAGCGTGGTTAACGCATCTAACGTATGCGTTTTTCCGATATTACGCCCAAAAAAAGTTTCCACGCCGATAATCGCAACAATATATTCGGGATCGACACCGTAAGTTACGCTGGCTTTTTGGATAGCATCGGCATTGCTGCTCCAAAAGTCCACACCATGAGTGATATGTGCCTCGGTAATAAATTGCTGGCGATAGCGCGTCCAACTGCCCATTTTTGGGTGAGCAGGTTTGGGACCGGAGTATGGCGGCGGATTTTCCAGGCGAATAACATAATCCAAGCGCTTGGCCTGTGAAAACAAGCCGTTCAAATAGCTTTCCGAAAAACGATGTTTAAGCACCATATGCCGGATAAAGTTCTGCACCGGCAACGAACTGGCGTAAGTTCCGGTTAAGCCCGGCGCTTGGTATTCAGGGGCATGTTCGAGAATAGTGCTGGTATTGGTATGGGTATATGGCGCGTCGGTTTTAACGGCCGGATTGCCGGCGCATCCGGTAAGCGCTAATGCCAAAGCCAGTTTGGATAAGCGTTTATAGCCTGTATTTTTCACGGGGGCCTCTTTTGTGGTTAAACGATGTTGGGTAAAATTGTAGCGCGGCTTTAGCCACTCTACAATTTGATTTCTATTTCATTTTCATCTTCAAGCCGGCGCTGCAAAAATACACCTGATCGCAGTGTTGTCCCATTAATTGGGCGGCTTTGCCGGACAGGTCGACAAACTGCCGGGCCAGGCGATTGTCGGCGACAACGCTCAGCCCGACTTCGTTGTGTACTAAAACCATGTTACCGGTTAACTGTAACACTGTGTCCAGCTCCTGCAAAATGTCCCCCTCGGGGATTTGGTGATAAAGCTGGTTGTTTAGCCACATCGACACGCATTCAATCAGCACGGGTCCCCGGCATTGTTGCACGGCTTCAAACAGCTTAACGGGTTCTTCCAGCGTGACAAATAAGTCCTGACGGCGCTGTTGATGAATCTGGATTCGTGCCTGCATTTCGTCATCAAAAAATTCTGTCGTCGCCAGATAGTAAGGTTTTTCCGTTGCCGCCTGCTCTAAAATAAAGGCTTCCGCCAACCGCGATTTGCCGCTTTTGATGCCGCCTATGAATAGTGTTTTCATGATAACCCTACTCCTATTGCCAATAGAGCCAGAATCATTATATTTATGCCCATTTTCATTTGCAATGCTTGGTTTAATGCGGATTTATCGACCGGATGGATAGGCAAACCCAGCGTGGGTTTATGTTTGACTTGGCCGTGATAACGGGCATCGCCGCCCAACGCTACGCCCAACGCACCGGCCATTGCTGCAATCGGGTATCCGGCATTGGGGCTTTCCATCTTTTTGCCGTCGCGCCATAGACATTGCCAAGCGCGTTGTTTGTCTGTTGCCAAGGAAACAATCAGCAATGCGGTTAGCCGGGCAGGAATGTAATTGGCTATATCGTCGACTATCGCCGCCGTTTTGCCGAAATAAAAATAGCGTTCGGTTTTATAGGCAATCATCGAATCCATGGTATTGATGGCTTTATACACGGCAATCCCCGGCAGGCCGAACAACAGCAGATAAAACAGCGGCGCAATCACGCCGTCGCTAAGATTTTCCGCCCAGGTTTCAAGGCCGGCTTTATAGATTTGGGTGTCGCTCATGTCTTCGGTATCGCGGCTGACCAGATAGCGTAACGCCTGCTTGGGTTGCTTGGCGGTTAACAGTGCGGCGACGCTTGCGTGCAGCATATTCATCGCCAGACCGGTGGAGGCGAATATCGCCAAAATGATCAGCGACATCCAAGCGGGTAAAAAGCCGCACAGGTAAACCAAGGTGGTGCTGATCAATAAGGTCAGTGCGATTAAGCCGGTCACCAATAGTGCGCCGGGCAAAATACGGTCGCGGTAAAAACGCCGTTCAAATGCGGAAATAAAATCACCCATCCATACCACCGGGTGTTTGCAGGGGAATTCGCCAAAAAATAGATCGACAAGATACGCCAAAATCGCCAATTCAAAAAACATCAGTCTGCCTGTAACGCTTGCAAAATAGCGGCTATATCCAGATTTTCCGCGACCATATCGGCAAAGCCCTGAATTTCGGCTTCGCGATAGTGCGCATAGCTATAGCCCTGATACTGCGGATTAATGGCCTTAAAGTAATCGGTCCGAAACGCATCGTGATCAAAAACGCCATGCACGTGAGTACCGCAAAATAGAGCCCCCTGATAATACAATGGGTATTTGTCCATGCGTCCGCAATGGATTTCATAACCCTGAATCTCGGCGTATGAAAACAGCGGATAGTGTCCGCGTGCGAGTATTTTAGGGCTTTGATAAAACACCCTGTCGTCGATAAAACTCAAGCCCGCTTCGACAATCGCAGTTTCATACTCCATCGCATCAGGATCATGCAAACTCTGACAGAGCATTTGATAGCCGCCGCAGATGCCGAACACCGGCTTATTGAACTGCAAAAGTTCCTCGAACAAGCCCTGACTTTTTAGCCATTGCAAATCGCGGATCACGGTTTTGCTGCCCGGCAACAGCACCATGTCGAAACCTGCCAGCGGCCGGTAGGCGTGGATCAGTTCGACATAAAGCTCGGGGTCGCCCATCAATACATCGAGATCGTTATAATTGCTCAAACCCGGATAGGCGATCACCGCAACGCGGATTTTGGCATCAAGCAGACGTTGCTGGTAATTGCGTAGCGACTGGGAATCTTCCATGTCGATATTCAGCGGTTTAAACGGCAACACGCCTAAAACCGGAACGCCGAAGCGCTCGGTGATGATTTTTTCGCCCTCGTCGAAAAAGCGCCGGTCGCCGCGAAACTTGTTGATCACCACCCCGATCAGATTGCTGCGCATGACCGGGTCCATCAGTTCCAGGGTGCCGTAAATCGAGGCAAACACGCCGCCGCGCTCGATGTCTGCGACCAGGATATTTTTGCTGTTGAAACTGTTGGCGACAAAGGTATTGGATAAATCCTTGTTCAATAAATTCAACTCGACCGGCGAGCCTGCGCCTTCTGCGATGATCAGGTCATAGTCCTGCTGTAATAATGAAAAGGCCTGTTTGACCTGCTGTTTCAGGTTGTCGATTTCAGCATAATAAGCCGCAATCGACTGGTTTTGATAAACCAGGCCGTTGACAATCACCTGCACCGAACCGTTGCCATGCGATTTAAGCAATACCGGATTGAACAGGTAACTCGGCTCGACGCGTGCGGCCTCGGCTTGCAGGCATTGCGCCCTGGAAATTTCCCGGCCCTCTTTGGTAACCGCCGAATTATTGGACACGTTTTGCGCCTTAAACGGTGCGACCTTCAAGCCCTGGTCGGCAAAAATCCGGCACAAGGCCATGACCAGCGTGGTTTTTCCGGCATCTGAACTGGTGCCGAATACGGCTAATGGTTTCATGGCTAATCTTTTTTGGATGGGCTAATGTGGGAGCGACTTCAGTCGCTCATGCTCTCACTGGGCGACTGAAGTCGCCCCCACAATCAATAAACTGCGGGCAAGCCGGGCTATAGCTTGCTCATCTTTGACCGCAAAACGCAGATAACTTTTATCCAAACCGGCAAAATTGTCGCAGACGCGGATTAAAATTTGCGAGGGTTCTAATAATGTTTGTAATCGATAACCATCGCCGCCATTTGCCAGGCGTGCCAGCAGAAAATTGGCCTGTCCCGGATAAATCTTATCGAACAAACCTGAATCTTGCAGTGCCTGATGCAGCAAACCCCGCAAATGCGCAGTCTGCTGACGGGTCTGTTCAATGAATCCGGTATTTGCCAGCGCCTGCTGCATATAGGCCATATCCAAACTGGATAATTTCCATGCCGGTTCAAAGCGTTGCAGTTCCTTTATCGCCGCTGTCGCCGCCAGGATAAAGCCGATGCGGATACCGGCGCAGCCGTAAAACTTGCTCAACGATTTGATGACATAAAGTTTGTCGTAATGCCTTATGTGTTCTGTAATCGAATCGGCCTCACAAAAATCCAGGAACGATTCATCAATAATAATGGTGCAAGCTGCCGCCTGCCATGTCGCCAGCAACGCTTGCAGGTCGTAAAGCTGACCGTCCGGCGTGGACGGATTAACAAAAATCACTGTGCTGTGTGCGGGAATATCCGCCATAAGCCGACTGAATCGGTCGATGTAATGCACCGTACAATTCAGTTCTTCGGCAATATGCGCATATTCGCCATACAAAGGCGCATACAAAACCAGGTCTTGCGGCTGCAAGCTGCGCAACAAGGCGAAAATAGCCGCGCTCGCGCCGTTAAACAGTTCAATATCAACGCCAGACGGATAAGGGTAGCGCTGCCTGATCGCCTGTTTTAACCCACTGTAATCAGGGTCGGCATAAGGCCCGAGCTGCACCTTTTGCAAACAACTTAAATCGACCGCCTGCACCGGGTTGATATTGGCCGAAAAATCCAGAACCTGTTCCGGCAGGCAGCCGATTTTGCGGGCAAACTGATAAATATTGCCGCCGTGATTCATTATAAGTTGATGTATTCGACGTAAAGATAATCGTCAGCCTGCCGCAGTTTATGCGCGGAACCTGAATCAATCCGCAGTTGAAACGCATTGGCTAAGGGCAGGTTTAAAGCATGCGCCAGCAATGCGCGGATAACGCCAGCATGGGTTACCACCAAAACCTGTTCGGCTTCGCCTACAGGACGTAGGCGAGGGGCGTGAGCCGGAGCGGAAGCTTCGACGGCTAATAAATCCTGCCAAAAACTGCCGGCACGCTGATATAAATCTTCAAAATTCTCGCCGTTTGGCGGCGCGGCAGTGACAAAGTTATTGGTCCAATGCTGCAAAACATCGGCGTCAATGTCGTCAAAGCGCTGGCCTTCCCAGTCACCAAAATTAAGTTCCAGTAAACGCGGATCGGTGGTTACCGTGTCTGAAAAGGTTTCAGCCAATTGCAGGCAGCGCGTTAACGGACTGCTGAAAACTTTACAGTTATCGTCAAACTCGGGCAGTTTGTCATGCAGTTTTCCCATTTCGTCAGCAAAACTCGCCGCCAACGCAATATCGCTTTGCCCGTAACACAGCCCCGGATCGGTAGCGGTTTGGGTATGACGAATTAAATAAATATCCATAAGGCACTCACGCTTAAATAAAAAATAGTTTCGGCAACTTGCTGGCTTGCGCCCAGGCAATCGCCGGTATAACCGTCGATACGACGGTAAAAATAACGTCCCAGAAGCAGGGTTGCAACCAATGCGGGGATAATTGCCAGTGCAGATAATACCGGCAGCAACGCCAACGGCAACAACGCTATCACCGTGGCAAAAGCCAATTCCCGGGAACTGGGTTGATAAACTGCGCCCGAGGCTTTGCTGTCATTGCCGCGCACGTAAGTGTAACGCTGCATCAGCAACAACGGCGACAAGCGGCTGATGCTGTGCCCGGCCAGCAGCACTAACGGCACGGCGGCGGCAGGCATTGCGACTAGCACGCTGATCTTCAACAACAGTATTAACAGCAGTCCGAGCAAGCCGTAAACGCCGATATGGGAGTCTTTCATGATTTCCAGGATGCGCTGTTTATTGATGCCGCCGCCGAAACCGTCGCAGACATCGGCAAAGCCGTCTTCATGCAAGGCGCCGGTCAGCAAAATCCCGGCGATTAGCGCCAGGATGACCGCCGTAGTCTGCGGCCAAACCAAATCGGCCAAATAAAAGACTACAGCGCAACTGCCGCCAACCAGCCAGCCGATCAACGGCAAATAAACGGCTGCCTGAGGCAGCTGTTTGTAATCCAGTGTTTTAGGATGGGGCAGGCGGTCGCATCGGTTCCCTCGGCAACTGCTCCTGCGTTGCTCTACCTCCTGCATCCCTGGCAGTCGGGTGTAGAAGCTGAGGGCTAGAAAAAATAGCATCTTAGCGTTCCCACGCTCCGGCGTGGGAACCCATCCGGCAAAGCTCCAGCGTTGCCAAACGCGACGCCGGAGCGTTGCTAACTGCATTCCCACGCGCTGTGTCACTGCGATTAAGTTAAGCGTTGTAGGAGCGGGCCATGCCCGCGATGAAGTGGCGACAACGCTGCAATTGCTGCCCAAATGTCGCGGGCATGGCCCGCTCCTACGGTTTCTTGCGCTGCTTCACGCCAGATGGCATCGATTTCCAGATTAGGTGTATCCAAATCGGCAAGTAATAATTCTGCTAAACGTAATTTTTCTAATGAGGGTAAATGGCTAACCTGTTGGTAAAGCTCTTGGCCGTTAAGCATGATTATGTCTTCCAGAAGTTTTAAAGGATTCGTTATTTAGTCCAATAATAACCGATTTCAATGATCAACCCCCGCCTCGGCAAAGGTAGCCATTTCATTCAAAAACACCACCGCCGATTGCACCAGCGGATAGGCCAGGGCAATGCCGGAACCTTCGCCTAAACGCAGCTCCATATTCAGCAAGGCTTTTGCCTTGAACTGGGTTAACAGAGCTTGATGACCCAGTTCGCTGGAAACATGGCTAAACACGCAATAATCGAGCAAGTGAGGATAGAGTTTATAAGCGACCAATAACGCCGCACTGGCAATAAAGCCATCGACCAAAATAAGCATTCCCCGTTCTGCGGCTTTGAGATAAGCGCCAACCATCATGGCGATTTCAAAACCGCCAAAGGTCGCTAATACGTCTAAAGGTTCTGTCGCGCTTTTATGCTGAGTTAACGCCTGCTGCAATACCGTCAGTTTATTTTGCAACTGCTCGTCATTTAAGCCGGTGCCCCGGCCTACGCATTGCGCTAATGGCATATCAAGCAAGCAATGCATCAGCAACGCCGCAGATGACGTATTGCCTATGCCCATTTCGCCAAAGCCGATGCAGTTACTGCCGCTTTCGTATTGATGCAAAACCTGATCTGCTCCCGCTTGCAGGGCTTTGCTGCATTCCTCGGAAGTCATCGCAGCTTGGGTTAAAAAGTTGCGCGTGCCTTTGCCGATTTTTGCCGCAATCAACTTGGGATGGCTGTTCAAATCGGCGTTGACTCCGGCATCGACAATCCATAAGTCTATGTGGTGTTGCCGGGCAAAAACGCTAATCGCAGCGCCCCCGGCCAAAAAATTGGCGATCATTTGCGCGGTCACGCTTTGCGGATAAGCGCTGACCCCGGCTTCAACAATGCCGTGGTCTCCGGCAAAAATGAGTATGCACGGTTTGTTTAATTTTGGGGTCAGGCTGTTTTGAATCAAGCCGATTTGCAATGCCAAGGATTCCAATTGCCCCAGAGAACCTAAGGGCTTGGTTTTCTGGTCGATTTTGGCTTGCAATGCAGAATTAAGTGCCGACGACTGCATGGATGCAGGAGATACGACTCCATGGATGGAGGAGGTAGAGCAATGCAGGGAGCCATTGCCGAGAGTAACGCAGGGAGCGGTTGCCGAGAGTGGCGGGATGACAAAATCTAGCGGCACGGTGTATTCCAGACGTTTTCAAATAATAAATCTTTAAGGTCTTTACGCTTCGCCCAGTGCTCCTGTTCCAGCATCGGCTTAGCGTAAAATTTATCCACATGGCCTAAACATAAAACCGCGAACGGCTGGCTGTCTTCAGGCATGTTTAGCAGCGCTTTCAAGGCTTCCGGCTCAAACATCGACACCCAGCCCAGGCCTAAACCTTCTGCACGCGCCGCCAGCCACATGTTTTGTATCGCGCAGGCCAGTGACGCCAGATCCATTTCCGGCAAGGTGCGACGGCCAAAAACATGCTGCTCCCGCTGCTCGCACAAGGCGGCAACCAGCACTTCCGGGCATTCGAGTATGCCTTCCACTTTCAACTTCATAAATTCGTCTGCGCGTTCGTCTAAAGCCTGGGCGGTGCGGATGCGTTCCTGTTCGACCAAGGCATGGATAGCTTTGCGCAACTCAGGGCAGCTGATGCGGATAAACCGCCACGGCTGCATAAAACCGACACTGGGCGCATGGTGCGCAGCATCCAGCAGACGGTATAGGACTTCGGTAGCGATGGGGCCGGGCAAAAAATGGCGCATATCGCGACGCTCATAAATAGCCCGGTAGATGGCCGCGCGTTCCGCGTCAGAGTAACGGTTTTGGGACATATTATAGGCAAAAGACGAAGGGCGAACGACGAAAGGCGAACGACGAAAGGCAAAAGCTGTTTTTTTCGCCCTTCGTCTTTTGCCTTTCGCTTGGATACATCTACTTTGTGTCAAACATTATACGGATGAGCCGCCTCAAAACCATGCACTTTGGCTTTGGTGGTGAAAACAGGCGGAGTCCAGCTTTCTAATTGCTGCCCGGCCAGAAATTCAGCCAGCCATAAGGCCTGATTGCGTATTGGCAAAATAAAAGCATAAAGCTTTCCGTTCGGCAATTCGGCGACATCGCCCAGCGCGTAAATCGATTCGTCACTGGTTTGCATCTGCTGATTGACCTTGATGCCGCGACCTGTTTCCAGGCCTGCAAGTTCAGCCAATTCAATGCGCGGTTTAAATCCGCAGGCGACTATCAGGCCGTCAAACTCGGTGGTCACCTCCGTTCTTACGCAAACCTTATCGTCTTTTTTGATAAATTCCTGCACAGCCTGGTTTAACAATACCTTAACGCCGGAATCCTGTAACACCTTCAGCAACAAAGTCGAATCTTCGGCCGCCAGTTGACGTTCCATTAGCCGATCCATTGCATGAAACAGGGTAACCTTATCGCCCGCCATCGCTAAATCGGACGCGACTTCACAACCGATTAAACCGCCGCCGACAATCGCCCAGTGAGTCTGGTGGTTTTGATCTAAAAAACCTTGCCGAAATTGTCGCAAGGCTTTTAAGTCGACTAGGCTGTTCAGGCAAAAAAACAGCTTGTCATACGGTCTGAAGGGTGGCGGAATAAACGCGGAAGATCCTTGCGCAAGTATCAGTTTGTCGTATAACAGCGTTTGACTGCCAAGGATGGCTATGGATTTATCGATACGATTAATAGCCGTTACTTCGGCGTCGCAAAGCACCTTGATGTTATTTTCGCGCAGTTTATCAAAGGGTTTCAGGATGATGGACTGCTCAATATCGGCCTTGGTGAAACCGCGGGATAGCAGCGGCCGCGAATAATAACCGTCATGCTCCCTGGTTACCAAGGTAATGTCATCGTCGGCCGATAACGCGCGGTACTTCTCGGCAAAGCTGACACCGGCGACGCCTGAGCCAATGATAACAATGTGCATGCTGTACTCCGGTAAGGATTGATTAGACCATTAAATCGTATTCGCTTTTTTCTACGCCGCATTCAGGGCAACGCCAGTCATCGGGAATATCTTTCCATAAGGTTCCCGGTGCAAGGCCGGAATCAGCATCGCCTTCGGCTTCATCATAAATATGGCCGCAAACGCCGCATTGGTATTTTTTGTAATCAGACATGAATATTCCTCATTTGAAAGTGAAAACACCGCTGACTTTAACAGGTCTAGGCTAATTATATCAATCCGAATCTACCGCTTTGAGTCGATAGCTTTCAATCTATATAGCGCCGAAATATCCTCGTCGCCGTAACCCCCCGTCATTAACTGTTGGTAATCGGCAATGGTCATATCGATTAGCGTGGTCGATGCGCCGGATTGTTTTGCCATGCCTTGGCAGATTTTTAAGTCTTTATGGTGTAGCCCCAGTTTAAAGCCCGGAGTAAAAATGCCGTTAGTCATGGTGGCGCCGCGATGTTGCAGAAACCAGTTGCCTGCTGCGCCGCCGGAGATGACTTCGATCACCTTATCCAGCGGCAACTGTTGAGCTTGAGCAAAGGCCAGCGCTTCGGTCACCGCCTGATTGATGCCCGCTGCCATAATTTGGTTGACCGCCTTAGTGGCTTGGCCTGAACCGGTTGCGCCCATGTGCATGATGCATCCGGTCATGGTTTCCAGTACCGGACGGGCTTGTTCCAGAGCCGCCAAATCACCGCCGACCATCATTGCCAGTGTGCCGTTTTTAGCGCCCTCAACGCCGCCGGATACCGGCGCATCAAGAAAATCTACGTGTTTTTCGGCCAACATGGCGGCGGCTAGTTTGGCGGTATCGCTGCTAACTGTAGACATATCGACGACGACCGATCCGGGCTTAATGGCGGTTGCCAGTCTTGCCACTAGCGCTAAAACATCCTGGTCAGCGGAGACGCAAAGCAGCACTATATCGACGCTTGCCGCGAGCTCTTCCGGCTGAGTGAAGGCTATGATATTCAACTCTTCGGCCAGACTGTCCATTTTTGTCGGCGTACGGTTATAAACGCCGGTCAAGTGCCCGGCTTTTGCGATATTCCTTGCCATGCCGATACCCATCGCACCCAAGCCGATCATGCCTGCTTTCATGTTATTTTTTCCAGTTGGTTTACTTCTGATGAGTTTAGGTCGCTGGAGTGCAGGCTTCGCCTGCACTGGCAAGCAAAGCTTGCACTCCGATAGTCAGTAGCTTCCACATTTAACGATAAAATAAGGGCCTGTCGGAACCGTCAATAGTGCATCAAGCGCTTTTCTTGAGAGTAAAAAAGCTTAATTTCCCCGGATGTTTTTTAGCCGCCGTTCTTGGCGGCAGGGGAAATGTGACGGTAACTTTCAAGCCGCCCAGATCGGACTCATCCAAAACAAGTTCAGCGTCATGTATCGCTGCAATGCGTTGTACGATAGAAAAGCCCAGTCCGGTGCCTTGCGCTTTGTTGGCAGTTTCTACGCAGCGATGAAATCGTTGTAGTGACTTCTTATATTGATTGGGCGCTATGCCTGGCCCAGAGTCTTCAACACACAGCAGCATTTTTTGTGCCGTGCCTACCACGGCAACCCTGATCATGCCGTTATTCGGCGTGTATTTGATCGCGTTATCAATAATGTTTCGGATCAAAATATTAATCAGCAGGGTGTTGGCTACTATGGGTATTGCATTAACTTCATCGTATTCCATGCGTATCCGTTTTTTATGCGCCTCAGGATCCAGTTCCGCAATATTGCGCATCACCTCACGACTGAGTACCGTGATTTCTTTGGCTAAAAACTCAGTGCCGGATTCAATGCGCGAGAAGGTCAATAACTGTTGCACCATGTAGGTCATGCGATTGACGGCTTGTTCTATTCTCTTTAGCGCCTGATGTCGAACGGTTTCGTCGCCGGTACGCATCGCAACCTGGGCCTGGGTGAGCAGTCCGGCCAACGGCGTTCTTAATTCGTGTGAGGCATCGGCGGTAAACTGGCGTTCATGTTCAAAGGCCTGCTCAAGCTGGGCGAACAGGGTATTGATCTCATTGACTACCGGGATAATTTCCTTGGGTAACCTTTTACTGGATAGCGGCTTAAGAAAACTGGCTTCTCGTCTGGATAGTGCTATTTCCAGGCGATTAAGCGGTTTTAAAGAATGCCCGACAATAATCCAGATAACGATGCCTAAAATCGGTAAACCGACCAGAAATTGCATGACCAACTGCGCCGATAATTCATCGGTTAATTCGGCGCGTATCTCTTCCTTCTGACCGACATGGATTATATATTCGCCATTTGAGCTGGCAAGACTAAACACATGCCACAAGTGTCCATCGATATCGGTTTCGCTGAAACCCAGGGCTGTAGGGGAAAAAGCAAACGATGGTGCGCTTTCCGAGCGCAGCAATAAGCCGTCATTTCTGGACCACAGCTGGAAAGCGACTTTTCTTTCGTATTTATGGCCGAAGGTGCTTGATTCCAAAAGCCCGTCAAATACCTCCCATAATTGATCATCAACGCTTTTTTTGTTAAAGCCAAGTACCGCAAACTCAGGTGACTTTTCCGAGCGCAGTAATAAACTGTCTCCTTTGGACCAGAGCTGAAAAGCGCTTTGCGATTTTTGTTTGCGCCTGGTATTGACGTGCAGGCGTCTGTCGGTTTGCGTTTGCGCCCAATGCTTGGATAGTGAACCTTCCCGCACCAGGCTTTCGACAAATACATGCAGTACTTTTGCCGATTGCGCCAATTCGGCGTCAAACAGGCTGGCAACTTCGGCTCGGGTGACTTTATAACTCATATAGGCCGTCACTCCCCAGATCAACATCGATGCGGAAAGCAGGCTAAACAACAACAGCTGGCGTAGCGAATAATTCATTAATCTTCATCAATAATATAACCCACACCCCTGACGGTGCGGATAATGGACGGGTCGAGTTTTTTTCTCAGATGGTGAATATGAACCTCCACGGTATTGCTTTCGACATCCGAATCCCATGAATACAAGCTCTCTTCAAGCCGGGCGCGGGAAATAACTTTGCCGATATTGCTCATTAAAAAGCTCAGTATCTCAAATTCTTTTTGCGACAGATCAACCTTTTCATCGTTCCAGGTTACTTGGTGCGATGCAGGGTCCAAAACAATACCCTTATATTCAATATTGGGAGCGCTGCGGCCCTCGTTTCTTCTGGCCAAGGCTCTTAACCGTGCGCAAACTTCATCCAGCTCGAACGGTTTAATGACAAAATCATCGGCACCGCTATCCAGACCGAGTACGCGATCCGGGATAGTATCTTTGGCTGTTAACACCATCACCGGCGTTTCATCTTTACGCGCTCTTAACGCTTTCAAAATATCCAGACCCTCCATGTCCGGCAAGTTCAGATCCAGGACGATCAGCTCATAGCAATTGAGTTTCAGCGCTTCATCGGCAAGCTTGCCGTTGGTCAGCCAGTCAACCGCATAACCTTCCATTTTCAAACCTTCAACCAGTCCATCGCCCAGTATTTCGTCGTCTTCAACCAGTAACAGTCGCATAGGTTCTCGCTTTAAAATAGTTTGTTATCAACAAAAAGGTGTCAGCGTAATCAAGCAAAGTTAAGTGCTACTTAACATATTATCCAAAAACCGCATGGATCTACGAAAAGCACGAAAATCTTCAAAGAAATACCAAGGCTCTCCTGAGTTTAGCGAAGAGCTGTAAATCGTCACCTTTTGGCTTTCGTGGACGAGCTGGTTTTTCTAGGATTATTGATCAGTTAGCGTCTTATTAATCAGAGGTTCGCGTGTTAAACTAGCTATCATTTTAAACTATATAGCAAAAAATCTCTTGCCTCCGCTTAGTCTCTATATTCACATCCCCTGGTGTATTCAGAAATGTCCTTATTGCGATTTTAATTCACACGCGATTAAATCCGATACGCCTGAATCCGCTTATATTACCGCATTGCTGAATGATTTAGCTGTCGATATACAGCGCTATAACATCACTAGGCCGATCAGCAGTATCTTTATCGGCGGCGGCACGCCCAGTTTGTTTTCACCCGAATCGATTGACCGGCTGTTGCGCGGCATAGAGCGACAACTGGTACTTAAAGAGTCGCTGGAAATCACGCTTGAAGCCAATCCCGGTACTTTCGAGAGCCATAAATTTGCCGAGTTCAGGGCTTTGGGTATCAACCGCTTATCGATCGGCATACAAAGCTTTAATGACGGCCTATTAAAAAAACTGGGCCGAGTTCATTCGGCGCAGGAAGCTATTCATGCTGCCGAGATTGCCCACCAGTCAGGTTTTGACAATTTCAACCTGGATTTGATGTTCGGCTTGCCGGGTGCACGCCCGGACAGCAGCAAAATAGATATAGAAACCGCTATAAGCCTTAAGCCTACCCATATTTCGTTTTACCAGTTAACGCTGGAACCCAATACTTTTTTTTATAAATTTCCGCCCAAATTGCCTGATGATGAAACCATCTTCAGCACACAAAAACAGTGTCAGACGCTATTGGCAGATCAGGGCTATCTGCAATATGAGGTTTCAGCCTATAGTAAACAAGGTCGGCAATGCCTGCATAATGTAAACTATTGGCAGTTTGGCGATTATTTGGGTATAGGCGCAGGCGCTCACGGGAAGATCAGCCAAGCATTACCGCAGCACATTATTCGCAGTTTTAAAGCCAAAAGCCCGGAACAGTATTTAAGGGACTCGCATCAAAACGGCGGCGCCGACGTTATTTCTGTAGCGGAGTTGCCTTTAGAATTTATCATGAATCATTTGCGCTTGAAGCAGGGGTTTACGTTGGAAGCTTATCAAGCAACGACAGGGCTGGCTCCAGCTACTCTGGAGCCAGCTTTATCTGCTTGTGTGCAGCAGAATCTGCTTATCCGGCAGAATAATCATTATTATTGCTCAGAACAAGGCTGGAACTTTCTGGACAATATTTTAGAAAAATTCATTCCTGAAAACGGCAATTGATTCAGTAAAGCCACGAAATAAATAATAAAGGCTAAGGGCGAAAAAAAGCTTACATTGAGGTTTAAGATTTTTTCAGCCCTTAGCCATTAACTCTTAACTCTTAGCCCTATAACATCATGCTTGATTATCAAAAAAACTTTATTTCCTACGCACTGGAATGCGGCGTACTTAAATTCGGCGAATTCCAGTTAAAATCAGGGCGCACCAGTCCTTATTTCTTTAATACCGGTTTATTCAATACCGGCGCTCAACTGGGAAAATTGGGCGAGTTTTACGCTCAGGCATTGATCCAATCCGACATTAAGCCGGATATTCTTTACGGCCCTGCGTATAAAGGCATTCCGTTGGTCAGTGCAACATCGATTGCCTATGCCCGGTTAACCGGTAAAGATATTCCTTTTGCCTTCAATCGCAAAGAAGCCAAAGATCATGGCGAGGGCGGCAGTCTGGTGGGCGCTCCGCTACAGGGCAAGGTGCTGATACTTGACGATGTTATCACTGCCGGTACTTCAGTCAGGGAGTCGGTAGACATCATAAAAAATGCTCAGGCAATACCGGCAGGGGTATTAATTGCGCTGGATAGACAGGAAAAAGGCCAAAATGCTATGTCTGCTATTGCGGAAGTTGAAGATCAATTTTCAATGCCGGTGGTTGCTATCATCACTCTGGCAAATATTATTGACTATTTAACCGCTGATATTGACCAAGATGCGTCTTTACTCAAGTCGATAAAAGCTTATCAGGGTCTTTACGGCATTTAAACGATACTTAAGCTAACAGTTCTTTAGATATGGACTACAATTATTCAAAAAAATCACCGCCATCTGACGACCCTATGGATAGGGCAGTTGAGCGATGCAAGGAACAATTACCGCTATCGATTAATTGATAAAATCATGTTAATAAAAAAAGGCATGCCATGAGGAATATGGAATTTAAAGAGCAAATGCACGAATATTCGCAATGGCGTGCACAACTGGTTCAAACGATAGAAATGTATCACCAATGGCGTAGTCGCTATGGCATGAATGATGCTCACAGCACCGATATTATTCTAAATATTGTTAATGGTCTGCAAGCGGACAGAATCACACTGGCTTTTGTGGCTGAATTTTCTCGTGGTAAAACCGAACTGATCAATGCGCTGTTTTTTGCGGAAACAGGGGTCAGATTGCTGCCGTCTTCACCGGGCCGCACCACGATGTCGCCCACCGAACTTTTTCACGATGAAAAAGGCGGTAGTTATATCCGTCTGCTCAATATCGAAAGTCGACTTGAAGACATTTCACTGGCTGAGTTTAAAAACAATCCGGATCGCTGGCTGCAAATCGATCTTGACAGTACTTCGCCCACGCAAATGCAGGAAGCCTTTAAGGAGCTGGTTGCTACTAAACAAGTTGATCGGGCCCTTGCCGATCAACTGGGTTTGTGGAATGCACGTGAAGCGGCGGAGCAAGGTATTATCAATCCGGAAAAAGTTGAAATCCCCTGTTGGCGTCATGCCTTGATTAGCTTCCCTCACCCGTTATTAAAACAGGGCTTATCGATATTGGACACACCCGGTTTAAATGCATTGGGAACCGAGCCGGAACTGACCTTAAACATGCTGCCCAGTGCTCAGGCCATTATTTTTGTGCTTGCTGCCGATACCGGTGTGACCAAAAGCGACCTGGAAATGTGGCACAATCATGTTTGTCATAATCGGGGCGGCAATAAGCAGGGATTAGCCGTGGTGATGAATAAAATCGATGCAATGTGGGATGATCTTGCCGACGAAAACGGCTATGACGATTCGATACGGTCACAAATAAAAACATCGGCGTTGACGTTAAAAGTCAACGAGGACGTTATTTTTCCGGTTTCAGCCAAACAAGCCCTGCTTGCGAAGGTTAAAGACGACCAGGCTTTGCTGGAAAAAAGCCGTTTGGCCGCATTGGAAAACTATCTTGCCAATAATATTTTGAAACAGCGTAAAGACATTCTGCTGGGAATCATTACACGCGACATTGGTTTTCTGGTTAATGAGTCCTCCAACTTAACCAGTGCTTCATTGGTCCATGCGATTGCGCAGCTGGAGGAATTTAAAAAAATCGATTTCCAAAATGAGGATATGACCGGTAAATTGATGGCGGAAATGCGCGACCGACAAAATCTTTACATGGCGAATGTCAAAAATTTTAAGGCCAGTCGCCTGGTTTTTGGTGTTCAAGCGCAGATGTTGGTTGATTCATTCGCCAAAGAAAAAATTGATGACATCATCAAAACTACCAAGCACGACATGGCTAAAAGCCTGACAACTTATGGTATGAAGCAAAATATCCGTAAATTGTTTGATGAGTTACGTGAGCTCTTGCAGGACTCTGTCGATATTACCAATGAAACCCGGCGATTGGTCAAGGCGATACACAAAAAATTTAACGATGAATACGGCTTTAAGGAGATTGAACCGCAGCTGTTTTCGATCAAACACTACCAGATTGAGTTGGAACAGATTTTTGATGAGGGCGAAGTATTCCGCTCCAGCGCCAGAACCACGATGTCAGAACAAAGCGTTGTTATCAATAAGCTTTACAGCACGCTGATCGTCAAAGCCAGAAATATACTCAGACTGGCGAATGCCGATGCGATAACCTGGAGTAACGGGGTATTAACGCCTTTGATGCATCAAATTAAGGGCCATAAAAAACAAATTGAAGGTCGCTTGCAAATGCTGAAAAAAATTAACGAGTCAAAAGACAGCATTATTGAAAACATTGCCAGCCTTGAAGCGGAACTGGAGCCGTTAAAGCGGCAGCGTGACGAGCTGAAGCTCATCATTAACGCGATGCACTTGGATGTAGACAGGTGAATTACCCCGACCTAAAGGACGGGGCTTCTAACGTCAACGGCACGAGCAAGAGCAGAGGTTTACGTCCCCTGACTTGGCTAACAGTGCCTCAGTTAGCAGTACCGGCGATTCCC
>JAQSDX010000043.1 GCA_029946125.1 Candidatus Methylobacter titanis | reverse complement strand
AAAAGAAAAATCAAGAGCATCCTTACATCCCCGACCTGAAGGAAGGGGTTTTACGAACAAACTGATAATCTACTTGGCTTTTTCGCCTGTCTTTTTATCCGCAATTACGGCATCGCTTAACAAGACATCGTTTTTGATTTTTTCTAGGGATTTCTCACCGATCCCGGCAACATTAACCAAATCTTCCACTGCTCCGAAAGGGCCTTTTTCTTCCCTGTACTTAACAATGGCTTCGGCTTTTTTAATGCCTATGCCCGACAGGGCTTCCCCTATAGTTTTTGCATCAGCGGTATTGATGTTTACAGGCGAGGCAATGACATTAAATGAGCAAAAAGCGGCCAATAATACGACTAATAATCTTTTCATTTTTTATTTTCCTGTTGTGAGTAATTATAGTTTTATGAATAGTTTTTTATAGACAGCCAAGTAATTATTAACCATTCGCCCCTAAGTTTAGACGTTTGCTCCGCAAATACAACTTAATTTATCGCCCTATCGCGTATAGACCTATCCACTACGCTTAAATCCCTGTCTGGTCCATATCTGTAGTGCCCGTCAAAAATGACTTTATGCTCCATATAAACATTGTGAGCAATGATCCATCGCGGAAAGTGGAGCTTGGCTTGCTTGCAACCTAATTATTGCGATAAAAACTTGTGTAAATACTTACGCCCGTGTGGGCAATGATTACTTGTTAGATTAACCGGCATTGACCTATCATAACCGCCAAGTTTTTAAATTATTGACTAGCGTTTGATGCAAAAAAATACCGAGCCTAATAAACAACTTTTTAGCGGATTTTCTGCTCCCGATACCAAACAAATAAATCGGGCACTGGCGATTATCGCCAAAATCCCTGAAGATCCGCAGTACTTTCGCCCCAAGGGAGTTGAGGTGGCGGCCATTTTGATGGACTTTAATGTCGACCTGAACACCATTCTCGCTGCGATTTTAAGCGATCCACGCTTAGCCCATTTACATCCAAAGCCTGACATTAAAGAACAGTTTGGCGAAACCGTTGCAACACTGGTTAACGATGTTAACTGGCTGAATAAGTTAACCGTTTATTCTCTGGAAATGACGGATCAACCCAGCCAAACGGAAACCTTACGTCGAATGCTGCTGTCTATGACCCAGGATGTCCGCGCCGTGCTGATAAAGCTGGCTTACCGGATTCAACGACTTAAGGTTTTACCCAGAGAATCTTATGAGCTCAGACGTTTTATTGCCCAGGAAACGTTGGATATTTATGCGCCGATTGCCAACCGTATGGGTATTCACCAGTTAAAATGGGAACTGGAGGACATGGCTTTTCGCTATCTGAAACCCCAATCCTATCGCCGTATTGCCAAGTCTCTAACCGATAACCGTATACAGCGGGAAAACTGTATTAACAACTTCATTGCTCTGCTACAGAAAAAACTCGCCGAAGAGGCGATTTCTGCCCAGATTCACGGCCGCCCTAAGCATATTTACAGCATCTGGAAAAAAATGCGGCGCAAACAATTGGACATAGACGAGCTTTATGACCTGTTAGCGGTACGCGTTATTGTCGACAACCTGACCGCTTGTTATGCCACTTTAGGTATCGTACATAGCCTGTGGCAAACCATTCCCAAGGAATTTGACGATTATATTGCCAATCCCAAAGAGAACGGTTATCAGTCTTTGCATACCGTCATTATCGACCCCGACGGCAATCGTATTGAGGTACAAATCCGCACCCAACAAATGCACGACTTTGCCGAACTCGGCGTCGCGGCACACTGGTCTTACAAAGAAGGCGGCAAGCATGATTCTGCGATAGAAAAAAATATCGCCTCGTTGCGTAAATTATTGGAAGAAACCAGTCCTGAGCATAGCCGGAAGGAAGGCAGTGACGAAGCACTGTCCGAAAGTTTCCGCAGCGAATTATTTAATGATCGCGTCTATGTTTTAACGCCGGCCGGTAAATTAATGGATATGGTTAAAGGCTCTACGCCTCTGGATTTTGCCTATGCGATCCATACCGAAATTGGACACCGTTGCCGGGGGGCAAAAATCAATGGTCGTATTGTACCGCTGACCTATACCTTAAAATCCGGCGAACAGGTAAAGATTTTAACGGCAAAAGACGGAGGCCCCAATCACAACTGGATTGATCCTAATCTAGGCTATTTAAAGACATCGGCGGCGATCAGCAAAGTTAAAAGCTGGTTTAAAAATCAGCAACAAGCCCAAAATATCGCCACAGGCAAAACTATTCTGGATAAGGAAAGCCAACGCCTGGGCTTAAAAATGCTTAACTTAACGGAGTTGGCTAAACATTTTCATCAGCCGGATACCGATAGATTACTTGAAGCCATAGGCCGTAGCGATATTAATAGCCGTCAGCTTGCGGCGTTTTTCAAAGTACCTGAATTGGAAGCCCCTGCCCCCATTCAGCGCAAAAAGCCCGAAGCTAAATCCGTCATTTCTGTAGCCGGCATTGATAATGTTCTGACTTCTTTCGCTCACTGTTGCTCCCCGGTTCAGGGTAATGACATTATCGGCTATATTTCCCACAAAAAAGGCATTACCATCCATCGCAAAGATTGCGAAAACATCTTGCACCTTGACCACGAAAAGCAGGCTCAGCTTATTTCGGTGAGCTGGGGCGCAAAAAAGGTCAACTACGCTGTTCCTATTGTTATCGATGCTTTTAACTCTCATAATTTACTGACTGATGTTACCCAGATTTTGGCACAGGCTAAAATCCATATTTCCAATGCCGCACTGGATACCCATCCCGATTTTTCAGCGCGACTCAATTTGACCATTCAGATTGAAAATACCGATCAGTTAAGTCAAGTGCTTAATAAAATTAATCAATTGCCTAATATCGCGGATGTTAAGCGTAAAACCTAACGCTGGGGCAATTGTTGCTTCTGTGGGTGTGAATTTATTCGCGCCCACAGCCTTTAACCTTTAACCTTGCACCTAATTCCTATGCCCCTACAAACCCAAACCTGCCCTGAGCCTAGCCAAAGGAAACGCCTGATTCTGGTTGACGGTTCCTCTTTTTTATTTCGCGCTTATCATGCCATTCCACCGCTAACCAACGCGAATGGCGAACCCACCAACGCAATTCACGGCGTAACCAGTATGTTGCGCAAACTGATCGCCGACTATCACAGCGACTACATCACCGTAGTCTTTGATGCGCCCGGTAAAACCTTTCGCAATGAGCTTTATGACCACTACAAAGCCCATCGTCCGCCCATGCCTGATGATTTGCGGGTACAGATTGCCCCGCTGCACCACGTGATCCGCGCTATGGGTTTGCCGTTGATTATGGAGTCCGGCGTGGAAGCCGACGATGTGCTGGGAGCTTTAGCTCAACACGCCGAACAACAAGGCCTAGATGTCATTATTTCCACCGGCGACAAGGATATGGCGCAGCTGGTTACCGAGCACATTATTCTGGAAAACACCATGTCCAATACCCGCATGGATATTCAGGGGGTTTTCGACAAATTCGGCGTCAAGCCGGAGCAGATTATCGATTATCTGGCCTTAATAGGCGACACCGTCGACAATATCCCCGGCGTACCCAAAGTCGGCCCTAAAACGGCGGCAAAATGGCTGGGACACTACCAGACCTTGGAGAATCTGATCGCCAACGCTGATGAAATCACCGGAAAAATCGGCGAAAACCTGCGCGCCAGCTTGGATCAGCTGCCGTTATCCAAACAACTGACCACCATAAAATGTGATCTTAATTTACCCTACAGCATCGAAGACCTGAAACAGCAGCCGATAGACAAGGCGGAACTGAAAAATTTATTGGCTGAGCTGGGCTTTTCGTCCTGGTTAAAAATGCTGGATAATCCTCCGGCTACACCCAGGACAAGTTCCATTGAAACGGCAACCGCTCAAATTGATGATAAACCGGCAGCCATTGAATCCAGTTATGAAACCCTCTTAACCGAGCAGCACTTTAATGACTGGCTGGTTCAACTGGAAAAAGCCGAGTTGTTTGCCTTCGACACCGAAACCACCAGCCTGGATTACAGTAAGGCGCAGATAGTCGGCGTATCGTTTGCGGTAACGCCGGGAAAAGCCGCCTATGTGCCTTTGGCTCATGACTATCCCGGCGTACCGGATCAACTGGATAGGTCTGAAATACTGGAAAAACTCCGGCCTCTGCTGGAAAATCCGCGTAAAGCCAAACTCGGGCAAAACCTGAAATACGATATGCATGTATTGGCTAATCACGGCATCGCCTTGCGCGGCATTAGCCACGACACCATGCTGGAATCCTACGTGTTAAACAGCACCGAGACCAAACACAATATGGATGATCTGGCTAAACACTATCTGGGCGTTGACACCATCCATTACGAAGATGTGGCCGGTAAAGGCGTAAAACAGATAGGCTTTCAGCAAGTGCCGATAGAGCAAGCCGCCCCTTACGCCGCAGAAGATGCCGACATTACCTTGCGACTGCATCAAGTGCTGTCGGCAAAACTGGCACAATATCCAGAATTGGACAAGCTGTATACGGAAATGGAAGTCCCGCTAATCAGCGTACTCACCCGCATTGAAAATAATGGCGTATTGATCGACACCGCGATGCTCGCGCAGCAAAGTCTTGAGCTGTCCAGTCAGATTATCTCCCTTGAGCAATACGCTCACGATTTGGCCGGACAGACCTTTAATCTGGGTTCGCCCAAGCAGATCCAGGACATACTTTACGATCAGCAAAAACTGCCGGTGTTAAAGAAAACCCCTAAAGGCCAACCCTCAACCGAAGAATCGGTACTACAAGAATTGGCTATCGATTACCCGCTGCCCAAGCTTATCCTGGAGTACCGCAGTTTAAGCAAGCTGAAATCGACCTATACCGATAAACTGCCGCAACAACTTGACGAACAAACGGGACGGATTCATACCTCATACCATCAGGCAGTAACCGCAACAGGCAGGCTGTCTTCATCCGATCCCAATTTACAAAACATCCCGATACGCAGCGAAGAAGGGCGAAAAATCCGACAAGCGTTTATCGCCCCCGAAGGCAGGAAAATAGTTGCCGCCGATTATTCGCAAATTGAGTTGCGTATCATGGCGCATTTATCGGCTGATTCAGGCTTGGTAAAAGCCTTTAGCGAAGGACAAGACGTGCATAGAGCCACAGCGGCTGAAGTGTTTGGCGTTGCTCCCGAGCAAGTCACCAGCGATTTGCGGCGCTCAGCCAAGGCGATCAATTTTGGGCTGATTTACGGCATGTCGGCCTTTGGTCTGGCACAACAATTAGGCTTGTCGCGCAACCAGGCGCAATCTTATATCGATTTATATTTTACCCGTTACCCCGGCGTCAAAAATTATATGGACAGCATCAGGGAGCAAGCCCGCGAACAAGGTTATGTTGAAACCTTATTCGGCAGACGGCTGTATTTGCCGGAGATCAACTCACGCAACGCGGCGCGCCGCCAGTACGCCGAGCGCACCGCTATCAACGCACCGATGCAGGGAACGGCGGCCGACATCATTAAACGTGCGATGATTGCCGCCGACCGATGGTTATTTAAGGAAACCCCGGATGCCAAAATGATTATGCAAGTGCATGACGAGCTGGTATTTGAAATTGCAGCAGATCAGGTAGCGGACTGCGCGGCGAATATCAGAACCTTGATGTGTGCGGCCGCCGATCTTGACGTGCCGCTGATTGTCGACATAGGCACGGGTAATAATTGGGACGAAGCCCATTAGAAATAAAAATTAAATAACTCATGCCTTTGCGCAAGGGGCAGACCAGGCCGGTCGCCTCTACAGATACTCTATTTTTTTGTTGATTATTGCTTAACGACACACAATGCTAAACTCAAAAAACGAAAAACTTATCACTCTCGTTGAAAAAATGCCCGCTTTTCCTAAAAGCGTCCAACAGGTGATGCAATTAACGTCAGACATCAACGCTTCGGCAAAAGATATTGTCCGCGTTATAGAATGCGATCCGGTCATGACCGTTAAAGTCCTCAAGGCGATTAATTCATCTTTCTACGGCTTGCCGCAAAAAATCACCTCGGTGCAACGAGCCGTCGTACATATCGGCATGAACACCATAAAGAACATAGCGTTAGGTGTTGCCGCAATGGGCATGCTGAAGGCCACCAACAAGGCCAATTTCAATACCTCCGATTTCTTGCTGCATTCTTTAACCACCGCCGCAATCAGTAAACTGCTTGCTGAACGCCTAGGTCTATCTTCAACACAATGCAGCGATTGTTTTGTTGCCGGCTTACTGCATGACTTTGGCAAAGTGGTCTTCGCCGAGTTTATGCCTGATGAATTTAAACTCGCCTTGGAAAAGAGCAAGGATCAACAACTGCCCCTGCATCAGACCGAACTCGAATTTATCGGCTTGAGTCATTCACAGGCCGGTAAAATGCTGGCCGAGAAATGGGAGCTGTCTGATGAGCTAATTGATGCCATCGCTCATCATCATAATCTCGACCCCAGCCAAAATGTCTTAAAGGACTGCGTTTTTGCCGCCAATCAAATCAGCAAACAGATGCAGTTCGGCGATGGCGGAAACCCGCTGATAGAAGACTTTCCCGAAGCCATTAGCACCCGTTTTGGCTTGTCGCTCTCCGCCATGTGCGAGGCATTAGGGGACTTAGCGGCCGTCAAAACAGAAGCACAATCATTTATTAATGTGTAGCGCTCGGCTTGTGCTCCTACATCTACATCCACGCAGTCGAAGGGCAAACGATGAAATTTAAATTCTGGGGCGTTAGAGGATCCATACCCACACCGGGACCCACTACGGTTAAATATGGCGGCAATACCACCTGCATAGAAATCAGAACCGATGACCATGATTTGATCATTCTCGATGCCGGTACCGGCATCCACGCTTTAGCACAAAATCTGCTGAAAGAAATGCCGATTCAGGCGCATATCTTCATTACCCACACCCATTGGGATCACATACAGGGACTACCCTTTTTTATCCCCATTTTTATCCCGAACAACCAGATTACCATTTACGGCGGAATTGACCCGATAACCAATGAAACCATCAACAGGGCACTTTCTGTACAGTTACAATACAGTTTCTTTCCGATACGGGAAGCACAGTTAAATGCACGGATTGAATACGCTACAGTCAAGCCGGGTGTACCAGTCAAGGTTGGCAGCGCCACTATCACCCCAATTATACTCAGTCACCCGGTACTCAATTTCGGCTACCGAATCGATTGTGACGGGCAGTCGCTTTTTTTTACCGGCGATTACGAGCCGCAGCTCAACATCTATAATCCGGAAGATGATGAATATGCCGAATTCCAGTCCTTTGTCGATGAAAAATGGGACGAAGTGGTCCTGGCCATGAAAGATGTCGATGCGTTGATTGTCGACTCATCCTATACCAACGAGGAATATGCATCCAAACAAGGTTGGGGGCATGGCACTTATGATTCAGGGATAAAACTGGCTATCGCCGCAAACGCAAAAAAACTGTTTTTCACCCACCATGAGCCTACCCGTAACGATGCAAGCCTTGAGGTCATTTATCAAAGCTTATTGCAAAACAACCCGAAAAGCCGCTGCGAATTATTGCTCGCTCAGGAAGGTGTCGACATTTCACTCTGATCCGGCTCAACCGGGGTAAACAATTGATCAAGAGCCGCATGCACCTCATCAACACCGGTTTTTTTCAACGACGAAAACAGCTGTATCGTCAAAGGAAAATTCGCATCCCTTAGCTCCTTTTGTATCTGCAACAAGGTATTTTTAGCCGCGCCGTAATTCAACTTATCCGCCTTGGTTAACAATATATGTAGCGGCAACCCGGTATGTTCGCACCACTCTATCATCTGCCAGTCAAATTCGGTTAACGGATGGCGGACATCCATCACCAGAATAATGCCGCATAATGATTTGCGACTGGTTAAATACGTTTCCATTAACTCATGCCATTGTTTCTTCACCGCTAAAGGCACTTTGGCATAACCGTAACCCGGCAAATCGACAAACCGTTGGCGCTCATTAATTTCGAAAAAATTGAGCATCTGGGTTCTGCCCGGTGTTTTACTGATCCGGGCCAATCCGTTTTGCCGGGTTAGGGTATTAATCGCACTCGATTTACCCGCATTAGATCGTCCGGCAAACGCGACTTCCATGCCCTGATCCTGCGGCGTGTCACTCAGATGTGGCGAACTGTTAATAAATTTTGCTTGATGATAAACTGGATTCATCGTTGTCTCGCTTAGAATTACTATTTAGAGTAAAATTTAAAACTATAAAGGCAGGCACAATGCCTACTTCTACGTAAAACTGATTAACCATTCCGAAGGGGAACTTGATGAAGAAAAAATTGCAGATACTTTCAATTTCTCTGGTGTTGACCAGCGTTACCAGTATTTTACATGCAGAAGGCAATATTAACGCAGGAAAACAAAAAACAACGACCTGCACCAGTTGTCACGGGGACAACGGCAACAGCATAATGTCAACATTTCCCAAGCTTGCACAGCAACACGCATCCTATCTGCAACAGCAGTTGCATGCATTTAAAGACGGCAGCCGCAATGACCCGATGATGTCTGCGGTGGCGCTGGCATTAACCGATGAAGATATAGCCGACATTTCCGCATACTACGCCGCACAAAAGATTTCTGAAAACGCCTTGCCTGTTTTGAACGCTGACGATGAAGACGAAAAACCGACCGCTAACAAAGACATTCAGACCCTCATTGCTCAAGGCAGCGACCTGTACCGCAACGGTGATCTGCCCAGAGAAGTCTCAGCCTGCATAGCCTGTCATGGTCCTTTTGGCGAGGGCAACAAACCGGCCTCATTTCCAGCACTAAAATCGCAACACGCCGACTATTTAATTAAAGCGCTCACTGACTTTAAATCCGGTTCTCGCGGTAATAATCCGGAAAGCATTATGCACATGATTGCTAAAAAAATGACCGATGAGGAAATAAAAGCCGTTTCTTATCGTATATCGATGATGAAATAAGCTTTATCCAAATAATACCAAAACTCCGCAGGTTTGATTTCACTTTAGTCCCCGTGGGCAAAATCGACCTGCAAAACCTTATAGAGAACTTTAGCCATGCTTAAAAAAATCGCCCAAACCAGCTTATTAATCTTATTGTTTTCCTGTTCAACCTTGTTAAAAGCCGAATCGGTTGGTTATGAAACCCTGTCGCCGGCACAACCCACCCATAATCCCGATAAAATTGAAATCATTGAGTTCTTTTGGTACGGCTGTCCGCATTGCTACAGCCTTGAACCACTACTGGAAAAATGGGTAAAAAGCCTGCCTAAAAATGTTGAATTTATCCGTCAACCCGCTGTGTTTAGCGACCTTTGGGGCAAGCATGCCAAAGCTTATTTTACCGCTGAAGCGCTGGGCGTAGTCGATAAAATTCATGCTGACTTTTTCGACGCCATCCAAAATAAAAAACAAAACCTTGAGACCGAAGATCAGCTGGCTAAATTCTTTGTTGCGCATGGCGTTAATAAAAATGAATTTCATGATACTTACCATTCATTTCTAGTCGACGCCAAAATGCGTCAGGCAACCACAATGGCCGGTCGTTACGGCGTAACCGGCGTTCCTGCCGTCATTATTAACGGCAAATACAAAACCAACGGCCCGATTGCCGGTTCTCATGAAAAAATGCTTGAAGTCGTTGATCAACTGATTAAACAGGAAAGTGCTACAAAATAATCGCGCCCTATCTCAACAGATCACATCCTTGCTAACTATTTGATAGCTTGAACAAACCCTACCTAGATGCGGCGGCTTGCAGGCCGCCGCTTGCACAAAATAGTCACCGTTTAATCATTGGCAAGGTCTATCATGAGTTTTTTTAATAAGGTAGCCGAACAGAATAAATGGAAAGACAAATATTTAAATCTACTTGATGAGCAGGAACAATCTGAACAAGCCTATAAAGAAACAGAAGACCTGCTTTGTAAAATCATAATACGCCTAACTATCGCAACCACTGGGCTAGAGCCTCATCTTGACCCGCATTTGCTGAGTATTCGCGATCAAGTAAAAAACGGTATAAACAGCCCCGCACTTAAAGATGAGCTTGCGAAATTCACCCATTCCGTCACTCAAATCAGACATACTCCACCTAAAAACCAGCCAGTAGAAGCGGAACTGCTATTTGATTTTCTGCTTCAGCAATATCGAACCGAGCAACATCAAAATGCACTAAAACAGCTAAAGAATAAAGCTGAGACCGTAAAATTTGAAACCGCCAATCAATTATTGATCGCCATACTTGAAATTATCGAGCCTGACGACGACGTTTCCCCGACCAATATCAGCGTCAACCAGATTGATATAGACATTGTCAGTCGACAGTTATTGCTGTTACTGGAAGGCATCGAAATCCCCAGCATCTTTGATCAACAGGCTCAAACTGCAAAACAGTTGCTAGCCGCCTCCAATCGAACTGCAACGGCTTTTGAAGCCATTCTGGACAAGTCCTTTAAGTTGTTGCTTAAAATCAAACAACACAACCAATCCGAACAGCAAGACATTGATAAATTTCTCGCTCATATTACCGAGCAATTGGCCGCGCTGGATGTAAGCCTGATCGGGGCCAGTACGGCTGCCATTGAATCGGCCGAAAACAGAAGCAAACTTGATCAATCCGTTTCTGAACAGATGGAAGCATTAAAGTTAAGCTCAACCAACGCCACCAAACTGGAACCTTTAAAGGGAATCATCAACAGTCGCTTAGCCAATATTGCCAAAGAAATTCAGGATCACAGCCAAAAAGAAGCACTTCAGCGTAAAAAAACGCAGCAACAACTGGATGATTTAGCTAATAAAATCAAAAATATGGAAGCAGAATCCTGCGATCTCAAATCAAAACTAAAAATTGCCAATACCCAGGCATTACGCGACACCTTAACCGGCTTGCCAAATCGCCATGCCTATAACGAATGCCTGGAAACCGAACTAGCTCGCTGGAAACGTTACCATTCACCTTTAAGTCTGATCGTCTGGGACATTGATCATTTCAAAAATATCAACGACAGTTATGGTCACAAAGCCGGTGATAAAGTGTTGCAGTTAATCGCCAAACAATTATCCGATCATTCCCGCACAACTGATTTTATCTCCCGTTTTGGTGGCGAAGAATTTACTATGCTGTTACCCAACACAGACAGCCAATCGGCGTTAATACTGGCCAACCAACTACGTCAAACTATTGAGAAAACCGGCTTTAACGCCAGCGGCACCTCCGTTGCCATCACCGTTTCCTGCGGGGTCACAGCGTTCATCACTGACGACACCGATGAAACCGCATTCGAACGCGCTGACCAAGCGCTTTATCAGGCTAAACAGCAGGGCCGGAATCGGTGTTGCATTTTTTAAAGACCTAACTTCCGATTATCCACAAGCAGCATCAAACTCAAATTGATTGCGTGCAGCATACTGATAAACCCGCGAGGAATTCAGCGACTTGGGTTTGAGCAAATTAATGCCTTTTCTTGCAATTGGGCTTATTATATCGACCATTCTTGCTATGAGTGTAGGAATGACCGGTCGCCATTACACTCATGCTTAGCCACGATGATTTATGATAACGCGCCATGAAACCTTATAAAATATTAATCTTTTTGCTGCTACATTCAGCTATCGTCGGCTGCGGACAGCCCGGTCCGCTTTATTTGCCGGGTCAAGCGCCACCGTTTCATGTAGAGCCGGAACCCGCCCAAAAACCAGAACCCAAACCCGACTAATCTGCCAGGAAGCAGATTTGCATTTACCCGAAAGGGGCGTGGCAGGGATGGCCATGCATGACTAAAACGAATAACTATGGATTACTTTAATTACCGAAACGGTGAGCTGTTCGCCGAAGACATTGCTGTTTCTGATATCGTCTATAAATACGGCAGCCCATGCTACATCTATTCACGCGCCACGCTGGAGCGGCACTGGAAGGCTTTCGACCGGGCTTTTGGCGATCAAGCGCATTTAATCTGTTATGCGGTCAAAGCCAATTCCAATATTGCGATACTCAATCTGCTATCCCGCTTAGGTTCAGGTTTCGACATTGTTTCTCTGGGCGAATTAGAACGGGTGATTGCCGCCGGTGGCGAGCCTGAAAAAATCGTGTTTTCCGGTGTCGGCAAACGCGAAGATGAAATTCTGGCTGCGTTAAAAATCGGCATACGCTGTTTTAATATTGAAGTCAGCGGCGAACTGGACCGGATTAACCGGCTGGCCGGGCAATTGGGCGTTATCGCGCCGGTATCTTTTCGGGTAAACCCGGATGTCGATGCCAAAACTCATCCTTATATCTCTACCGGTTTAAAAGAAAACAAATTCGGCATAGACATTGAACAGGCTTTGACCGAATATCGCCGTGCTGCGGCCATGTCCAATATCAAGGTGATCGGCATTGATTGCCATATCGGCTCACAACTGACCGAAACCCGGCCTTTCTTGGACGCTCTGGACAAGATTCTCGACTTGGTTTCAGCGCTTGAAACAGAAGGGATTAAGCTGCACCATCTGGATCTGGGCGGAGGCTTGGGTATTTGTTATAAAGATGAACAGCCGCCTGAACCTGCCGACTATATCCAGGCGATTTTGGCACGACTGGGCCGAACCGATATTGAAATTCTACTGGAACCGGGCCGCGCTATCGTCGGCAATGCCGGCATTCTGGTCACCCAGGTTGAATATCTTAAACCGACGGCGAATAAAAACTTCGCTATCGTCGATGCGGCGATGAATGATCTGGTGCGCCCTGCTTTATATAGCGCCTGGCAGGCTATTATTCCGGTAAATCTGCAAAGTGATGCGCTAGAAACAACCTGGGATATCGTCGGCCCGGTCTGTGAAACCGGTGATTTCTTGGGTAAAGACCGTACGCTTAAAATTGCTCAGGGCGATTTGTTGGCGATACGCTCATCCGGCGCCTATGGTTTTACCATGAGTTCGAATTATAATTCCAGGCCACGCCTGGCTGAACTGCTGGTTGATGGCAGCAGTCTGCACTTGATCAGGGAAAGAGAAACGATTGCCCAGCTTTGGGTAGGCGAGCATTTATTGCCATGATCAATTTCACAAAAATGCACGGCCTCGGTAATGATTTTGTGGTCATTGACGCGATCAATCAGCACATCGCCTTAACCCCAGAGCAAATCCGACGGCTGTCTGACCGGCACTTCGGTATTGGCTTTGATCAGCTGCTGCTGGTTGAAAAAGCGGTAAGCGCCAATGCCGATTTCAAATACCGGATTTTTAACGCGGACGGCAGCGAAGTTTCCCAATGCGGCAATGGTGCGCGCTGCTTCGCCCGTTTTGTCCGCGATAAAAAGCTGTCGGATAAGAATGAAATCCGCGTCGATACCAATTCCGGTCAATTGTTGCTACGTTTTGATGACGACAACCAGATCACCGTCAATATGGGCGTTCCAAGACACGCCCCCGCCGAAATCCCGCTGCTGACGGAAGAAGAATCCCGCTTTTATACGGTGCGGGTTAACGATACTGAAAAGGCCTTCGGCGCGGTTTCGATGGGCAATCCGCATGCGGTTATTCAGGTTACGGATGTTAAATCCGCGCCGGTGGCTGAATTGGGCAAAGCCCTGGAAAGCCATGCTTTTTTCCCGGAACGGGTTAATGTCGGCTTTATGCAAGTCGTAGACCGCCAACATATCAAGCTGCGCGTGTATGAACGCGGCGCTGCCGAAACTCTGGCTTGCGGCAGCGGCGCTTGTGCAGCGGTGGTCATCGGCATCGAACACAATCTGCTGGATCATACGGTCTGCGTTGAGCTACCCGGCGGAACGCTAACCATTAACTGGCCTGGCCGTGGCGAACCGGTTTTAATGACGGGGCCTGCCATTTCTGTTTTTGAAGGACGCATCTTATCTTATGAATGAATTAATCACGGAAATTACTCCAACCCAGGTTGAAAATTATCTGCGCAAACATCCCGAGTTCTTTCACCAACACTTGAATTTGCTGGAACACCTGAGCATCCCTCATCCCTCCGGCACTGCAGTCTCACTGATTTCAAAGCAGCTGGAACTGTTTAGGAATCGGCATCATGACATGGAAAACCAGCTCACTGCGCTGATTGAAATAGCCAGAGACAACGATACTTCCCTGATCCGTATGCACAAGCTCACTCTGGCACTGCTGGAGGCTACAACGCTGGAAGACGCAGTGGCTAATCTTGATGTCGTCCTGTCAGAATATTTTCTGGTCGACTTTGTTGCTGTACGCATCATCAAACATCACCCAGACTCCGCGACTATGACTAATCTGTTTATTGAGCCGGACAGCAAAGACCTGGAACCGTTTGCCAGCGAACTGGCCGGAAATCAGCCTAAATGCGGTCGCCCGACTCTGGCTCAAGCAAAGGTTTTATTCGGCGAATCAGCATTTGAAGTGAAATCTTGCGCGATTATCCCGCTGGCTTTTACCGAATTGGAAGGTATTTTAGCCATCGGCAGCCGAGAGGACGGCCGCTTTCATTACAGCATGGGCAATCTGTTTTTAAACCACATGAGCGAAATCATAGGTACTCGGCTGATCAACTTGTTACAAGAGCGCAAGCTTAACCTACAGGACGTAGGCGAGGTGCGCGAAGAAGCCGAGGCCTTCAATTGATTCCCAGTAATGAATCGACTAAAAGTATGGTCGACGAAAGACACAAACAGCACCAACAACGCCCAAAATTTTATATTTCCCCTGGCTTTCATCGATGCTATTTACCCCCATCGGTCAAATTTTTGATGGGCTATTTTTACTCGGAAATCGCCTATCATGCATGCTGATGCGGAGTTAATGCTGGCTGACTTTTTCACCCAGCTTACCGTTGAAGTGCGTGCTTCGGAACACACTATAAAAAGTTATCGGCGGGATATTAAGCATCTATCCCGTTATTGCACAGACAAAGCCATAGCCCAGTGGGCAGACCTGCAACATACCGATATTCGTGCCCATATAGCCGGTCGGCACCGGAAAGGCCTGAGCAGTAAAAGCCTGCAGCGTGAGCTGTCTGCGATACGCAGTTTTTATAACTACCTGTTAAAAAAAGGTCAGGCCAGCGCCAATCCTGCCCAACATATTCAAGCACCCAAACAAGATCGAAAGCTGCCCAAAACACTGGATGTCGATCAGTTATCCGGTTTATTGGAAGCCGGAGCAAGTTCGCTGCTCGAAATCCGCGACCTGGCCATGTTCGAATTATTCTATTCATCCGGCCTGCGATTGAGTGAGCTATCGGCGCTTGATGTAACCGACCTGGACTTGCCGGATAACACCCTGACTGTCCGCATCGGTAAGGGCGGTAAATCCAGAGTATTACCGGTGGGCAGCAAAGCCGTTACCGCTATTGAAAACTGGTTACAACAACGCGTCATAAAAATACCCGCCGCCGACTCCGCTTTATTTGTGTCAACGCGCGGAACTAGGCTCGGCCAACGCAACATCGAATTAAGGCTGGAACAGTGGTGCAAAAAAAAAGGTATTGCCGAACATATCCATCCGCACATGCTAAGACACTCTTTTGCCAGTCATTTACTTGAATCCAGCCAGGATTTAAGGGCCGTCCAGGAACTGCTCGGCCATAGCAATATCAGTACCACCCAAATATACACCCATTTGGACTTCCAGCATCTGGCTGAAATTTATGATAAAGCCCATCCAAGAGCCAAAAAAAAACCCTTATAGCAGCTTGTACCATAAGCAAATCGCTAAAAAACCTGCTACTATGCAGTTAATTTTTCATATAAAAAGCAATAGGGTGAAAATTTTTTCAACCCTACAAAAAACCTCTTTACGGGATTTCAAAAATGGCGGCAAATGAAGCACTGAACGATTTAAAATCGAAAGGAATACTCTGGGGATTTGGCGTTTTCACCCTCATCGTAGTAGTCATCTTGCTCTTGTTAGGCGCCTGGTGGGGCAGTGAACCTGGACAATTTAATATACAAGACGAAGCGGTAAAACGCGCGGAAGAAACCCACACCACGGAAAATATGCCTGTCGGCTATGTTTATACCAACACCCTGGCTCATATCGCCGAGGTTCTGCTGCATAAAAGCGGCGGCTATATTACTAATGATGTCGCGCCTCCGGGCGTATTTTTGGACAACATTTCCAATTGGGAATATGGCGCGTTGGTGATGCTGCGCGATGCCACTACCGCATTAAGAAATCACTTTGCCAGAGACCAGTCGCAATCCGCCGAAGATCCAGACTTGGCGACGGCTGAACCCTACTTTTATTACGAACATAACTCCTGGGCTTTACCTTCAACGGAAGCTGAATATCAAAAAGGTATTGATGCCCTGCATAAATACATGGAGCGCCTGCAAAAATACGGCGGTCCAGTCAAAAAGGCGCAATTTTATTCCAGAGCCGACAATTTGTGGCAGTACACCGAAGTGGTGATAAAACGCTTGGGCGGTTTGTCTACCCGATTGAGCGCAAACGATTCCAGTAACTATGGGCCCGGACTAACCAAGCTTGAGCAACAGGCCGCTGAAGAAAAAGGAACGCCCATATCTAAAGTGACATGGCTGGAGATTGACGATGTCTTCTATGAAGCGCGCGGTGCAAGCTGGGCGTTATTGCATATCCTCAGAGCGATCAAACATGATTTTGCTGATATTTTGTTAGATAAACGGGCCATGCGTACCGTTGACATCATGATTAAGGCGCTGGAAAATGCGCTGACCCCTATTTTAAGCCCGATGATTTTAAACGGTAGCGGCTATGGCATTTTCGCCAACTACTCCCTGTCGATGGCTAATTATATAGCTCGCGCCAATGCAGCGGCGCTTGATTTACGCGATATTATGAACAGAGGCTAATGACGATGGACGAACAAATTAACTACAACTTGAAACAACTATCCAGCTGGAAAAGAATTTTCTTTATGCTGATTTTTGCGGCGATCGGCAGTCTGGTCAGAATGTTGCTTTGGGCCGTTATTATCTTGCAGGTGGTCTCAACGCTGATAACCGGCAAAGCCAACGTCAATACGCTTAATTTTGGACGCAGCCTGTCCATTTACACGTACCATATTTTATTGTTTCTGACCTTCAATACCGAGACCCTGCCATTCCCTTTCTCCGACTGGAATATGACCGCAGAACTAAACCTGCCGGAACCGAAAAAATCCGCAAAATAAGACAGAATGAATGCTACCCGAAAAATCATTCATATCGATATGGATGCATTTTTTGCGGCAGTAGAGCAGCGCGATTTCCCACAATACCGTAACAAACCGCTGGTCGTCGGCGGCGCTCCAAACTCTCGGGGCGTAGTCGCAACTTGCAGCTATGAAGCAAGGCAATACGGCATCCATTCTGCGATGCCTTCGGCCCACGCTTATCGTTTATGCCCGCAGGCTATTTTTGTAAAACCTCGCTTCGACGCTTATCAACAAGCGTCAATGTCCATTCGAAAAATCTTTGCCGACTATACCGACCTTTTTGAGCCCCTTTCTTTAGACGAAGCCTATCTGGATGTCAGTCAGTCATGCTTGCATCAAGGCTCCGCCACATTAATCGCCAAAGCCATCAAGGCGGCGATTAAACAGGAAACCCAGCTGATCGCTTCGGCCGGCATTTCTTATAACAAATTTCTCGCTAAAATCGCCTCGGACATCAATAAACCGGACGGACTTTATGTCATCACCCCGGAACAGGGCGCAGACTTTGTCGGACGCCTTACGATCGACAAATTTCATGGCATAGGCAAGGCGACTTCCCTAAAAATGCGAGCGTTGGGCATCAACACCGGCAAGGACTTAAAGGATCTGCCGCTGGAAATGTTGCAGCATTATTTTGGCAAGGCCGGACTGCATTATTACAGCATTTCCAGAGGCATAGACCACCGCCCCGTCAACAACTGCCGCAGCAGAAAATCGGTAGGTGTGGAAATGACTTTTCAACAGGATATTCAGCTTAAACAAGAGGTCATTGCACAATTGCAAAGCCTGCTGGAAAAAGCCTTGAGCAAAGTCGCCGAAAAACAGCTGGTCGCCCATACTCTAACCATAAAGATTAAATATCATGACTTTGTCCAAATCACCCGCAGCCGGACATTGCCGCATATCATTACTGCGACAACGACTATAGGTGCCGTTCTTGAAGATTTGGTAAAAAACACCGAGATAGGCAGGCGCAATGTCCGCTTGCTGGGAATTACGCTGTCATCACTGGATGACAAGTCTGGACAGACTGATTACCAGCAACTGGATTTGTTTAGCGATTGCTGGGCATGATGATATGACCGGATGCTAATCGATTTCCTGCTCATCCTCAAATTCTGATTCATCATCCAACTCGCTTTCAACCTGAAATAATAATTTCAGTTGACGATATAATTGACGAGAAGATTTGGGCGGTTTACCGGCTTCGGCTTCTTTTTGAGCATTACGTGATAATTGCCTTAATACTTGCCGATCAGCCTGCGGTTGCTCGGCAAGCAATGCCATCAATGCATCATTACCATCGCTAATCAGCCGATCTCGCCAACGCTCTACAGCGTGATGCTCGCGGACGGCATGAGCGCTTTTATTTTTAATGCGCGACAGTTTCTCTAAAATAGGCTCTAGGTCTATCTTATGAAGCTGGCTGGTAATGAATTTAAGTAGCCGCTTTCTCGCGCCTTTATGCGGCATACCCGATACTTCTATAACCGCTTTATTGATGATCTCAGGAAGCTCAAGCGTTTTTAATTGCCCCGCAGGCAGCTCTGACATTTCTTCGCTTAACGCAAAAAGAACGGCCATATCTTTCTTTATTTGTGTCTTATTCGGCCGGATTGCATAAAATTCTTCGGCCTCATCATCGTATTCGTATTCTTCACTCATTTTATATCAAACCATTGCGATTAAAAAACAACCCATCTCACTACACCTGCACTCTACATCCAATCCGCTGTTACTTTTTGCTCCATTGGAAAGCCAGGTTGTTTGTACTTGTAACATCCTATATCGCACCCAGACTCGTTGTCTTTGTGGTGACTTAATTGCCAACTTCTATAACGAGTACATCAATACCATTGCCTCTTAATCGGGCTCGAATGGTACTAACGCTGGCCATCTGAGTATAAGGCCCCATTTTGACCCGATTCCAGACCGTATTACCGACTTTTGCTTTCTCAACTTTTGATTCAATCCCCATTAAAGCCAGCTTGGCTCTTAAGGCATCCGCATCTTTAAATTCCTTAAACGAGCCGGCTTGCAAAATATAATTAGCGGTTTTTGCCTGTCCAACCCGTTCTTCTCGGGTACGCGTGTTAATTTCATAATCCGGTACGATGACTTCTTTTTCAGGCAGGATGGTATAAAAATCAAATTGCGGCAGCATCGGTCCCGGCTCAGGGTTTTTCTCCTGCTGGGGTACTTCAGCTTTTGTTGCCTCGGGCTTTGTCGATAACGCCGGCGAAGGGGACGTTTGTTTCGATCCGGTACTACTCAAATAAACCAAAAAGACTACAAACGAAATAATCAATGCCGTGATCAGCATCCATCGCCACAGACTAAGACTTTCTGGTTTTTTTCTGTACGATGTGGACGCAGTATTCTTATTCTGCGTTCTGTGTTTGTAGTCTTTAGCCATTACATTGCTTCAGGTGTGTTGATATTCAGCAAGTCCAAACCGTTTGCCAATATCTGTTTTACTGCGCAAATCAGATTAAGTCTTGCATTACGAGTTTTTGCATCATCAACTAAAAATTGATGCGCGTTGTAGTAAGTATGAAACTCGTTGGCCAATTCGCGCAGGTATTGAATCAGCTGATGTGGTTCGTATTGCAATGCAGCACGTTCCAGCATTTCAGGATAGCGCGCCAGTGTACTCAACAGATTGATTTCGTGCTCTTCGGTCAATAGCGTTAGGTTTGACATGCCCAACAGCAAATCCCGATCCCAGTTTTTTTCATCCAGTTGGCGTAATACGCTACATACTCTAGCATAAGCATACTGCACATAAAATACCGGATTTTCGTTGGATTTAGAGGTCGCCAGTTTCAGGTCGAAATCCATGTGCTGTTCCGATCGACGCATCACATAAAAGAAGCGCGCCGCATCTTTACCCACCTCATTGCGTAATTGCCGTAAGGTCACAAATTCGCCGGAGCGGGTCGACATGGATACTTTTTCTTCTCCGCGCCAAAGCGAGGCAAACTGCACCAGTAGCACTGTTAACTTGGATTCATCAGCACCTAAGGCCTGAAGGGCCGCCCTGACTCGGGGAATATAACCGTGATGATCGGCCCCCCAAATATTGATAATCTGGTCGAAACCACGGTCCAGCTTGTTCATGTGGTAGGCAATATCCGACGCAAAATAGGTGGACTGCCCATTATCGCGAATCACCACCCGGTCTTTTTCGTCGCCCAACTTGCCACTGGCAAACCAAGTCGCGCCATCTTGCTCATACAGATGCCCGGCAATACGCAAACGCTCCAATGCTTGCTCTACCGCACCGTCGTCCATCAATTGCCGTTCTGAAAACCACTCTTGATAGTCAACGCCAAACTCGCTTAAATCAATCTTGATGTCTTCGAGAATATTATTCAAACCTATTTGAAAAAAGTCTTGATATAACGATTTTCCCAGCAAGGTTTTAGCGCGGGCTATCAACGCATCGATATGTATTTCTTTATCGCCGCCTGCAGGCTCATCAAGGGGTATGTCTTCAAACACAAGCTCAGAGGGTCTACGATAGTCATTATTGGCATTTTTATGAATGTCATTGGCAATCTCGCGCACATAGTCGCCGCGATAGCCATTGCTGGGAAAATGCACCACTTCGCCGCATTCTTCCAGGTATCTGAGCCAGATACTGGTGGCGAGTATATCCATCTGCCGACCGGCATCATTGACATAATATTCACGGTGCACCTCAAAACCGACTGCCTCCAATAGATCGGCAACGGCCGAACCATAGGCAGCGCCACGCCCATGACCGACATGCAAAGGCCCGGTAGGATTGGCGGATACAAATTCGACTTGAACTTTTTTACCGGCACCGACATGGCTTAAACCAAACGCTCGACCTTGGTCGTGAATTTTCTGGATGACCTGATATTGGGCTGTGGGATCGATAAAGAAATTGATAAAGCCGGGGCCTGCCAGCTCAACTTTAGTAATTGCGGCATCTTGAGGCAGCGCGGCAATCAGTTTTTCCGCCAACTGGCGTGGGTTTATATTGGCCGGTTTTGCCAGCATTAATGCCAGATTAGAAGCAAAATCGCCGTGCTGTGCGTCACGGGTACGGTCAATAGTAATATTCGGGGTAATTTCCTGAGGGAGAACACCATCTGACTTAAGTGTTTCAACGGCTTGCAGGATAAGTTCCTCTATCTTTTTTTTCATTGCTTCACTGCGTAGGTTAGATCAACTAAATAGACGTGCATTATCCATTAAAATCATTCGATTATCCATTCAACCTAAAAAATCATTTGATCCACGAAAATCAAACGTAGGCGACACGAAAAGCAGGAAATTATCAAAGAGATAACAAGTTACAGGTCGTCACCCAAAATGCGAATGATCACATCACCACAACATACTCATTTATTTCGTGTATTTCGTGATTTTCGTGGGCTGACTGTTGTTTTTAGGATAAAGCGTGTCGGCTCAATTCAACGGCGTGATGAGACTTAAAGGATAAGTCTCATCAGAGAGGCAGGGGTAAACTTACTTTTTGATAAAATACATATAGGTTCCGTATTTATTATCTTTAAGTACCATAGACTTATCGGTTTTTTCCACTAATGAGTAAACGTCAAACTTACCCGCTCTGCCCAGTATGCTGACTTTTAAAGTGCCATCTTCCACAATATAGTCAACCGCAGGCGCATCATAAGGAGCACCTCTAACTTGCGGAATGTCTTTTTGGGTCAATTGATTGTTATTAAGCACCCAGGTCATGCCCATAGATTTTTTTGCAACATCTTCAGGTGATTTTTTGGTATATTCCAGAAACCAGCTACCGATAATGTCCTTATCAGAACTCAGCGCATCGGCAAATACAGCCGAACTTGACAAGCCAAACAACAAAGAGAGCGTGAGTAATATTTTTATTTTGTTCATTATTTTTTTCCCTGGATTAAGAAACTGGATATAAACCACTATTTTATTAGTGTAATGCTATTGTACAAGAAACTGAAGATGGCTCCCCGCTTTAACTTTATAGGGTCGCTCTGGCGAGACCTTTAGTCAGCCTCTTGCCGACAACGCCCCGACTATCATAAGCCCGAAAAAAAATGCCTGTCTTAGCTATTTTTTGTTTACCGACTGAGGCATGTCAAAGGAGTCGGGTACGGTATGGTCAACTATTTCCAGCTTGGCGGGTTGAGTTTTTTCCGTAACAGCTTTATTAAAATTAACGCCCTTGGTTCGAGCTCCTGCAGTCACCAGATCCTCAGACTCATCGAAAAAACGGCTCATTCCAAAATCGATAGTATTTTTGTCACCGACTACATCGTCGTCCTGATTATCCATAACCCGTTTAAACTGCACCAGCGTTGAAACAACCGCATTCATTTCAGTCAACTTAACGGGGTAAGTACCCTGTAACTTATTCTTCATCATATCTTTATAGGCTTTCAGCACACTGCCCAGATCTTGTGTCAGCAGACTTGAAAGCTTCCGGTATCCCATAAAAAAAGCCAGCAGCGCCAGTAAGGCAGGAACAGCGATCATCCCGACGATGAAAGTCAGTCCAGTAGAACTTGCACTGTCGGCAACCTGGTAATGCAGTTCCCAGCCGGTGTTAGCTACCTTTATTTTTTGCGCGTCATCGCTCAATGCTTCACTGACCGGTTCACCGGCTGCACCTAATACCAGTGCAGCCTGTCTTAATTCAAGGTGCCCATTTTTTAGTTCCGCTGCCTGTAAGGCTTTACTAATAAAGTCATAGTTCAAACTGGCCAGAATGACGCCAACCACCTGATCATTGTGCATAATCCTGCGTGTTATCGCCAGATGCCTGTCAGGCCCGACATCGCCTTGTATTGCCGGCAATTGATTTTTGGTCAATGTTTCCCGTACCATATCCAGATCGGCATAACCCATTTTAGGGATGCTTTTATCATCAAGCTCACTAACGCCCGGCAATAACAGCCGCACTTTCAGGGCATCGGGCAAATGCTGTTCAAGTGTTGCGGCCACTGCGGTTAATTCGGTTGTTTCTGCACGAATAACCGCAGCCGACACGACCGGATCCAGCGCCATTTTTTCAAGCGTATGGGTCAGCAAATTGACCTGTGCACTAATGCCTACTGCGACACTTTTTGCAACGGCCGCCGCTGAGTCCCGCTTTGCTTGGGCGATTTGGTCCGCACTGATCCAGTAAACGCCCACACCGGCAGTCAGAACCATTAACACAGCAAACGCTGACAATAAAGAAAATAGTCGTACCATGTTTATGCCTCTATCCGAAAGAAAAACAGCTTAATGACGACCGGTATGACCAAAGCCGCCGGAACCGCGCAAACTTTGATCAAACTCGGGGACTTGTTCGAATTCCACCTGCACCACCGGCACAAAAACCATTTGGGCGATGCGCTCGCCGATATTAATGGTAAAAGCGGTGTCGCCTCGGTTCCAGCAGGAAACAAAAACCTGTCCCTGATAGTCAGAATCAATCAGTCCAACCAGATTGCCCAAAACGATGCCGTGTTTATGTCCCAGACCGGATCTGGGCAATAAAACGGCCGCTAATTGGTGATCGTCAATATGGATGGCCAGACCGGTTGGAATTAACAGCGTTTCACCCGGCTTTAACTCGACCGCCTCATCCAGGCAGGCGCGTAAATCCAAGCCCGCCGAACCCGCTGTCGCATATTCCGGCAACGGAATATCTTTGCCTAAACGGCCGTCCAGAATTTTAAGCTGTATTTTTTTCATGTTTTGTTAAGTTCCATTCTCTCTGCGATTAAGCGGATTAGTTGTTCGGCCAATTGGTTTTTAGTCGTCATTGCCAGGTTTTTTTGGCCTTGTTTCCAGAAAACCTGCAATGCATTTTGTTCGCTATCGAAGCCGCCTATATCGCGTCCTACCCAGTTTGCTGCAATCATATCCAGATTTTTTCTCGCCAATTTATCTTGCGCATAGTGTTCAAGATCATGGGTTTCAGCGGCAAATCCGACCGTGAACGGACGGGGAGTCAGTTGAGCCACTTCCGCCAAAATATCTCGGGTCTTTTGTAACGTTAGCGTGATTTGTTCGCTTTGTTTTTTTATTTTCTGCTGTTCCAGCATGACCGGGCTGTAATCGGCAACCGCTGCGGCCCCTATGTAAATATCCTGTTCTGCAGCTTTGGACATAACCGCCGTATACATTTGCGCCGCAGTCTCTACGTTCACCAGATCTGCATTATCAGGCGCCGTCAGCGCCACCGGGCCGCTGACCAGCGTTACTTTTGCCCCGGCTTTTAAAGCCGCATTGGCCAGCGCATAACCCATTTTCCCGGAACTGCGATTGGTGAGGTAACGAACCGGGTCTAAAGGTTCGCGGGTAGGCCCGGCACTGATTAAAACCTTAAGCCCGCTTAAACACCGAATGCCGGGTTCAGCCAGTAAACATCGGCAAATTTCCGCAGGTTCGGACATTCTGCCGAAGCCGGTTTCACCGCAAGCCTGCTCGCCTGGTTCGGGGCCGATCACGGTAACGCCGTGGCTTTTGAGTTTGTGAATATTTTCCTGAGTGACGGTTTTATGCCACATAGCCTGATTCATGGCCGGGGCCACGTAAACCGGACAGGTCGCCGCCAGATACAGCGTTGATAATAAATCGTCAGCCAAGCCATGACTGCATTTTGCCAGCGTATTGGCCGTTGCCGGAGCGATAATCAACGCATCAGCCCAGCGCGCCAGACTGATATGCCCCATCGCATGCTCTGCATCCGCATCAAGCAATTCGCTATGCACAGGATTTCCGGACAGCGCCTGAAAAGTCAGCGGGCTCACAAACTGCATGGCGGAATGGGTCATCACCACGCGCACCTCTGCCCCTTGCTTGCGTAACAACCTGACCAGCTCAGCCGACTTATACGCAGCAATGCCGCCGCTGACAGCCAATAAAATATGCTTGTTAATAGTAAGGTCCTGAAACGTGAACAAAGCTGGTATTATGGCAAGTCTACAGCAATTCTTCTATGCTTAAATCGCAACCCTATAAGGTAAGACGGATGTCCATTAAGGATTGGTCGGCAGAAGATCGGCCCAGAGAAAAATTACTGCGCCGTGGCTCAGCCGCTCTAACCGATGCAGAACTGCTGGCTATTTTTCTGCGCACCGGATCCCCCGGCAAATCGGCGGTTGACTTGGCGCGTGAGCTACTGGCCGATTTCGGCTCACTGAGCGCCCTATTAGGCTCCGAACAGCAACGTTTTTGTGAGGCCAAAGGTTTGGGCGATGCCACTTATGCCCAGCTCCAGGCCGTATTGGAAATGGCCAGACGGCATTTTAAAGAAGCGCTGCAACGCGGCGATGCGCTAACCAGCCCGGAACTCACCCGCTCTTATCTTAGCGCTCAACTGCGCGGCTACAGCTACGAAGTCTTTGCCTGTTTATTTCTTGATAATCAGCACCGGGTCATACAACTGGATGAATTATTCAGAGGCACCATAGACGGCGCCAGCGTTTATCCCAGGGAAGTCGCCAAGCAGGCGCTGCGCCATAATGCGGCGGCGGTGATCTTTGCCCATAACCACCCGTCCGGTATTTCCGAACCCAGCCAAGCCGATAAACAGATAACGGAGAAACTTAAGCAGGCATTAGCTTTGTTCGACATCCGGGTGCTGGATCATTTTATTATCGGTGACGGGCAACCGTATTCGTTTGCGGAACATGGCTTGTTGTGAGACTGGGCTAATCGTCTGATTTGCCGGTGCTGATTATTACTTTCAGCCTATTATTTCGGCCTGGTAACGGTAAATGCGGATATTTTTCGACCAGTAGTCGGACGCTAATCCGGCTTTTTGTTTTAAATGCCGCAGGAATTGTTCAGGCTCCGGCAATTGCTCCCATACCGAAGGCAGAAAGGTTCCGCGTCGGCGACCCTCTTCTAAAATCAGACCATCAATGCCGGGCCGCAATTGGGCTAGCAAATCCTGTTCGGAAGCAAACGTTACCGGTTCAGCAGGCGTGAGTATCGATAAATGGATGTCCAAATTATCCAGTTCATCAGCCTCCAGCGGCGGAAATCGAGGGTCTTTAAAGGCGGCGGAATAGGCATTTTCGGCAATATCTTCAGCCAGCGGCCTGACCGCTTCCAGCATGCCGATACAGCCGCGCAGTTGATGGTTTATTTCCAAGGTCACAAAGGTGGCGCGCAGCTCTGTTAATTCTCTAGGATAGTCCGTCAAGTCGATTTTTATCGGCAGACCGGTTTGTAAACCCTGCCGAATGGAGTTTTTCGCCAAATCCAGCAGCCGCTGGCGATTTTCCTTATTCAATGACATAAGCGCCGTAGCCTACCACGCTGGCTTTATCGCCTGCGGTATCGCCGGAATTACGCAGGTCGATGGTTTTAACCGACAGCGATTTTTCCCGTGCCAGTTTTAGCAGTCCGCTGACCGGCACTTTACCGCAGGCGGATTCGGAGGCGAGATGCTCATATTGCAACTTTTCTATCAGTCGGCTGGTGGCTTTATCCATCTGCTGAGCGCTTGCATAATCATGATAATGGCTTAGGTCGGAACTGATCACAATCAGCGTTTCATCGCCGCCCCACAGCATATCAAGCACTTGGCTGACTTGTCCCGGCGAGGCGTCACCGGCCACAATGGGCACGATTTCAAAGTTATCCAGCACTTCCTGTAAAAAAGGCAGCTGCACTTCCAGGCTGTGTTCAAAGGTGTGCGCCTGCTCGAGATATTCAACAAAAGGCAGCTGGACTATGGTTTGCACTGCCGCCTGATCTACCGGGACGTTACCCAAAGGTGTGGTAAAAGTTTCCGCTCTGCTGACTGCCAAACCTCTAAAAGCGACGCGATGAGAGGGGCCGATCAGCACCACGCGGGTTATCCGGTCATGGGCTTTTATTAACCGGGCATAGGCATTTGCGGCGATCTGACCGGAATAAATGTAACCGGCGTGAGGTGCGATGATGGCTTTTGGAACCTTTTCATCGGTTGCGGCATCGTTTAAATACTGATCCACCATCAGATGGAGCTGTTCTGGATTTGCAGGATAAAAAGAACCTGCTACGGCGGGCTGTCTATTCATTAGCTTGTCCTGTTAGTTAATCCGTACAACAGCATTAGGATAGCCATTGCCGGAAAGTTCTGGTGGCAGTTCCGGTGTTTCAGACCGCAAAATAGTAACACTTAAGTGTTATTGACTGATTAACAAACCATTCAATCGCGAAAACGCTCTACAGCGTAAACCTTCACCCTATCAATAACACAGGATAATAGAGTCAAAGCCATCTGACAGCTATACGTAGCATTACTTAAACCGACGAAAATCATTTATTTTATCCCGTTGATCAGTCATGCTGAACGATGAAACTTTTATAAACCGTAATACCCACAGCTCGCCCCCCTGAATCAAAATAGTTGCCGCATCAGTAGAGCGGCGTTTATCAACGAAACCAGGAGAATAATGATGACTGAATTTGTTAGCAACGATACCGTAAAAACCCGTTACTGGCATACCCTGGACGATGGTCGCGTGCAATGCGACCTTTGCCCCCGGTTTTGCAAACTGCATAAAGACCAGCGCGGCCTGTGCTTTGTCAGACAGAATCTGGACGACCAGATTGTGATGACCAGTTACGGCCGTTCCAGCGGTTTTGCGATTGATCCTATCGAAAAGAAACCGCTGAACCATTTTTTACCCGGCACGTCGGTGTTCTCTTTCGGCACCGCCGGTTGTAATCTGGCCTGCAATTTTTGTCAGAATTGGGACATCAGCAAATCGCGGGAAATGGATACCCTGATGAGCAAGGCATCGCCCGATGCAATAGCCCAAGCCGCACATGATCACGGCTGCGACAGCGTCGCTTATACCTATAACGACCCGGTAGTTTTCCATGAATATGCGATTGACACCGCGCAGGCATGTCGGAGCCTGGGTATAAAATCAGTTTCAGTCTCTGCAGGTTACGTTTGTGCGCAACCCAGGGCCGAATTTTATCAATGGATGGATGCGGCGAATATCGATTTAAAAGCCTTTACCGAGCATTTTTATTACAAGATTGTCGGCGGGCATCTGGAGCCGGTCTTAGAAACGCTAAAATATATCAAGCATGAAACCTCGGTCTGGCTGGAACTGACGACGTTGATTATTCCTGACGAGAACGATTCAGAAGCCGAGTTGGAAGCCATGACCCAATGGGTCGTAGAGAATCTGGGCCCGGATGTGCCGATGCACTTTACCGCGTTTCATCCGGACTGGAAAATGCGCGACAAGCCGCCTACGCCGCTTTCATCCTTATTGCAGGCGCGAAACATCGCGATAAAAAACGGCGTGCGTTATGCCTATGTCGGCAACGTGCATGACAAGTCCGCAGACAGCACCTATTGCCACAAGTGCAAAAAACTGCTGATAGGCCGCGACTGGTACGAATTGTCCGAATGGAATCTGGATGCGTCCGGAAATTGCCGCTTTTGCGGCGAGCGCTGCGCCGGGGTGTTCAAGCCAAAGCCGGGAAACTGGGGGGCGAAGCGGCAAGCGGTGGTTATGGGGTGAGTTGCGAACCCCATTAACCACGTTTTCTAAACGATTTCTGAAACAAGGAGTACTGATTGCACTTAGGAGTTGAATCTAAATCCAGATTATATTTTTTTATCTTTCAGGTGAGGATTTCTTGCCGCTGAAACGTCTTATAGTTGAAGCTTGGAAATTATTCGTTATTTTTTCCCTCAGAGTTGGTTGTTAAGCATTATAAGATCTGAGCTTCATGGTCTTCCACATTGGTGTCAGGCATGACAGATCGTTACCAGGGACGGTTTTTTATTGTCATTTGATATTACAATACCTTCGCCAAACGCCAAAAATGATCCTTTCCTATAATGCATAGCTATCTACACAAGTCACTACATCCTGACTGGACTGGCTACCCATGCACCCATTAAAAAAACATTTCCTCGTTCCCTCGCAGGTGGCGTCACCGCCATTAGGTTAAGGGCTTGGCATTAGGTGGGCGCGAATAAATTCGCGCCCACAATATTCAGTCATCACTGTCTTTTCAGTCTAACTTAATGGCAGTGCCACGGGAAAGCCAATAAGTTGTGTAGATAGCTATGCTTTTTAGGGTGACTTTTTCGCAGATATTAGCCACCAAAATAGAGGGCATAAATAAGGGAGTAGGTTGGATTTAAAAACCATCTTCAGGGCCCGAAAATACACGCGTCGCATTATAAATTCACTCGGCAAAAATACTGAGGATTTCTTAATTGACGAGAGGATTTTCCAGGCAGCAGAAATCGGTAGAATTCATGCAAAAGCAGCGTAATTTTTGGCGAAGGTATTGTAAAAGGCTTGACACAAATCAGTGCGATAGGGTAAATGGAGATGCGAGGCCCATTAACCACAGGCCAGAAGACAGATGGGCCGCATGATTGTTTGGCCCATCTTATGCGTTGCGTTTTAGCTTAATTATCGTACTTTGACTCTACCTTGTTCATCAGAGATAATAATTTCAACCCGGCGATTTTGTTGCCGACCTGAAGACGTTTCATTGGTGGCAATCGGAAAAGCCTCTCCATAGCCGATAGCGCTCATCCGTGATTCCTGAATACCTTGATACAGCAGAGCCCGTTTGACGGCTTCGGCCCGTCGTTCGGATAAACGCTGATTGTAAGCATCTGAACCCCTGCTGTCGGTATGGCCTTCTATTCGAATGGTTCTTTCAGGGTATTTTTCCAGGAATGCGGCTAATTTATCGATTACTCGCATACCGCCCGGGTTTATATCCGCTTTATCGTACTCAAATAATACGTTACCCATCGTCACAACCATGCCTCTTTCAGTCGACTTGGCTTGTAATTCAGCGAGTTGGCGTGCCAGTTCATCTGCTTCAGCGGTACGAGTGTTAAGCTGGACTTGTTTTCTTTCCGCTTCAGCTCCAGAAATATGTTCGTTAGCAATGGCGGTGTTAGCTTTTTCACGCGCGATCTTGGTTTTGAGCTGCGTCTTATAGGCAACTCTTTTGATGTCTTCCTCGTCATCCCCTTCGTTAACCATCGCCTTTAGTTTTGCCAACGATTCTTCTGCTTTTGCATAAGGAACCGGCGCCTTGGCAGCAACTAAAGGATCCGCAGAGATTTCATTGAAAAGGTTTTGCGTTCTTTCTAAATGTGGATTGGGCGTGGTTGCACACCCGTAAATTAATCCGCATAAAAATAAAAGGGTAGTGAACTTTAAGCCAGTTGTTAGCTTCTTCATGATGGTTTCCTTGTTAAATATTAAACGAAGTGAAAAATTTAAATAGCCCCTTATTCAAAACGAGGCCGATATCTTTTTAACTCGTCTTTTAAAATATGGATGCTTTCCTTAATCTCTTTGGCTGATTTTTGACGTTTCAGCGCCTCCGTTTTGGCTTTAGCGAGTTCCGCTTCCAGTTCTGCTTGGGCTGCGTAATCACGCGCTTCTTGGTATTCTTCCTTGTTCAAGGCAGCCTTGGCTTTTTCCAGAGACTTGTTTGCATTTCTCAGTTCAAGCGGTGCAAGCTCCTCGGCACCGTCATCATGCGCTTCTTTGATAACATAAGAGCTGCGCGTTATTTCTTCGTGGGGAGGAATTCCAGCACAGCCTACGATAAAAACAGAAACAGCAGCAAAGCCTATCCCGCTCATGATTGTTTTTATAATGTTTGTCTTATTTTTCATGCTGACTACCTCTTATTGTAATTATTAATACTAGCAATGGGTCTATAACAAAGTTAAATGACCGCACAAAGCGTATATCGTTACCTCTTTAGCGGTCACTGATCTATGCTACTGGAAGTTAACCAGCTTATGTTTTTAATGCAGGTGGAAATCGTAAAGCTCACAAAACCGTAGCAACCTCAATTAGAAATGAAAATTCAATTTCAGTCTATTAGTAAGAGTACTGATTTTTGTTGCATTTTTGTGAGCAGCTACCGGGCCAAACTAGGCCTTTTGCCTATTTCCGATTGCGGTGCAAGCCGATGGGAGCCATTAAATTCATGGCTTCAAACTCGATGTTCAAGTTTTTAAATTTTTTGCAGCCTGGTTCTTGAGAAAGTCATCTAGCAGCTCGGTACTGTAGTGAAGCCGTCGATCCTAGGCGCTCTAAATCTCTCCCAACCATATGCTTGCCGGAAGGCATGAACTGAAAAACATCGTCAACAAGTCCAGCCAATTCTTTGAGTTTCTCCGCCGGATTCTGGTGTTCCAATACGGTTTTGATAAATTCAATCAGCACATCCATTTGAGATTTTCGTTGCAGGCTGCCTACGGTATACGCGGGCAGTTTGTTTTCAATGCGGGCGGTCTGCTCTGGGTGAAGGAGGACGACTGCAGGGATGCAGGAGGTCAAGCAACAGACTCAGTGCGTGTTTTAAAAGTCAGTCGCAAAGTCGCCCTAACATTAAATTTATCATTG
>JAQSDX010000042.1 GCA_029946125.1 Candidatus Methylobacter titanis | reverse complement strand
ACAGGCCTTGAGGGAATTGAAAGAACTCAGGGCTGCTTGTGCGTAACATCAGTTAAAGAACAAAAACTTCTTTATCATTTAACTCCTCTAAAAAATCTAGAGGGGATTATAAATGAAGGTTTGAAGTCACGCTCTCAACTGGATAATTTTGAAGATATCGCTGATCATGAAATACTTCAAAAGCGTAGCGATCATGGCTTGGAAAACTTTGTTCCATTCCACTGGTTTGCTCGTAATCCATTTGATGGCGGTATACAAGCGGCAATTTCAGACAAATATTTTGTTATTTTTACTGTTAAAAGAGCTTTGGCTAAAAACCTAAATTGGAAAGTAATTCCTCGTCATCCATTAGCAAATGACAGAATCGAGTTGATGAATTATACAGAAGGATTTGATTCAATTGATTGGGAAGCTATGAATCTTCGCGATTATCATAATCCGTACAGTAAAAGTGTTTGTATGGCAGAATGTTTATCGCCAACAACGGTTCTAGTTGATAATTTTTTTAATGTTTTTGTTCCTGATGTAAAAGTTGAGAACTATGTTCAAAAGAAATGTTCAGAACTTGGTATTCAACTAAAGGTTGATATTAATGAACATATGTTTTTAAAATGATTTATACGAACCTCAATCCTGAAAAAGCATTGATTTGGCGCATTATCCATCGTGACAATCTGCCTTGGATTTTGAACAATGGCTTGCATTGCGCAAATTCGAGTATTCAATCGTCAAGCTACATTAACATTGGCAACCCCGATTTAATCAGCAAACGCCGCCATCGTTTTGTGCCTATTGAACCGAGAGGTACCTTAGCCGATTATGTGCCGTTCTATTTCACACCATTTTCGGTAATGATGAAAAATATCCATTCTGGATGGGGTAGCGTTCAGCAACGAGCGAATGAAGAAATCGTGATCTTGGTTTCTAGCTTACATAGGGTTCATGAGTTGGGTTTACCGTTTGTATTTACAAACGCCCACGCTTATCCGGATTGGACGAATTATTACAATGATTTGGTGAACTTAAAAGAAATCGATTGGGGTATTTTGCAACGTCGGGATTTTAAGCGTGATACTGACGATCCGAGAAAAATGGAGCGTTATCAGGCTGAAGCTTTGATCTATCAACACTTGCCAATTGAAGGGCTTATTGGCGTCGTGTGTTACTCAGAATTATTAAAACAAAATATAGAACAGGAGGCGTACGAGCGCGGCCTAGAATTACAAGTTATCGCACGTACAGGGTGGTATTTTTCATGATTATATTTAAGCAAGGCAATTTGCTAGAAGCGCCAGTTGAAGGGCTGGTTAATACTGTCAACACCGTGGGTGTGATGGGTAAAGGCATCGCGTTGATGTTTAAGGAACGATTTCGTAGAAATTTTGATTTGTACGCGGCTGCTTGTAAGACTAAGCAAGTTCAAACAGGCAAAATGTTTGTGACCGAAGTGCATGAGCTAGACGGGCCGCGTTGGATTATTAATTTCCCGACCAAGCAAAATTGGCGCACTAAATCGCGGATGGAATGGATCGTCACCGGCTTGCAGGATTTACGGCATTTTTTATTGGAGCATCAAGTTAAATCGATTGCCATTCCGCCTTTGGGCGCAGGTAACGGCGGTTTGGAATGGTCTACCGTTCGAGCGCAAATCGAGAAAGCTTTAGGCGATTTGGATATCGAAATTTTAGTGTATGAACCCACCCAAAAATATCAAAATATTGCCAAACGTAGCGGTATTGAAAAGCTTACCCCTGCGCGCGCCTTGATTGCTGAGTTAGTGCGCCGTTATTGGGTGTTGGGCATGGAATGCAGTTTATTGGAAATCCAGAAGTTGGCGTGGTTTTTAGAGCAAGCTGTCGAACGGCTTTCTGTTGATAATCCGTTGGATTTGCGCTTTGAGGCCAATAAATATGGGCCATATGCAGATCGCTTGCGGCATTTACTGAATGGCTTGGACGGGAGTTATTTGCATTGCGAAAAACGCATCAGCGATGCAGGGCCACTAGATGTGATCTGGTTCGACGATAACCGTAAAGACTACTTGCAGACCTATTTGAAAACCGAAGCTAAAGCTTATACTCAGGCTTTAGAATATACTGCGGCCTTGATCGATGGTTTTGAATCGCCGTTTGGTATGGAGTTGCTGGCAACTGTCGATTGGTTGATTAGTCGAGAACAGAGTGATTCAACAGTTGCAGCTGTGCGCGAAGGTTTGAAACGCTGGCCCTCTGGTGCGGCAGAACGTAAATGCAAATTGTTCGATGAGCTTTCAATCAACATAGCCTTAGAGCGGTTGATCCATCCGCCGGTTCCTAGAATTGACTGATATGAGTAATATCCACATACGAAAAAAGAAATACGGGGCAGGTCTTGCTATCAAGCATCCGTCTTAACATTACACTCAGCAAGTAGCCTGAATGTAGCTTGCGGAATCCAGGCTACAATCCATCCGCACCGTATGTTATATACGCCATCAATCAGGCAGGATTAGTGTTTGCCCTGATCCAATCTGCAAACTCTGTTTCGGACAGGCTACCTTCAGCAAGTTTTAAAATGGTGACAATGCACGACGTATCATCGGCAATCAATTCCTGTCCGTTCAAAGCAAGGAACAGTTCCATTACTGTAAAGGCTGTGCGCTTGTTGCCGTCGATAAAAGGATGGTTGCGGGCAAGGCCAAAACCATAGGCGGCGGCAAGAGCGGCGAGGTCTGGATCACCATAGCCGACTAAATTCTGCGGCCGAAACAACGCGGACTCCAGTAGTCCGCGATCACGAACGCCAACAGGGCCGCCATGTTCTGCCAAGTGCTCCTCATGCAAAGCAAGGACAACGGATTCTTCAATCCATTCAATTGACATTATTTTGCCAGTTCATGCAAAACTTCACGGCGCTTTTTCATGATTTGCCGTGCTATGGTCATTTGTTTTTCAAATTCCGGGTCGTAAGGTGTCAGCCGGAAGCCGTCAGGGGATTCGGTCAGGTACACTTTATCGCCTTTTTCGAGGTGCAGCTTGTCCAACGCTTCTTTGGGTAAAACAACGCCCACGGAATTGCCAATCGTTGTAAGTTTGAGGGTTAACATTGTATCGCCTTGTTATAAGGAAAGTAGGCACAATAAATAGTGGATGGAGGGGCTGTCCACACAAATATTAATTTTTCACTGGAACCCGAAATGCTTTATCTAAACATTATAGGTCGTCGATGCGATTTTACCGCCCTGACCGGTCCAATCGGTATGAAAGAATTGGCCTCTGGGTTGATCTACCCGTTCGTAAGTATGCGCACCGAAATAGTCCCGTTGGGCCTGCAGCAAATTAGCCGGTAATTTTTCACTGCGATAGCCGTCGTAATACGCCAGCGCGGAAGACAAGGCCGGGGTTGGGATGCTGAGCTCTATGCCTAAAATAACGGCTCTACGCCAGCCTTCATCAGCCTGTTTCATCGCATCGACAAAGAAATCGGCCAGCAGCAGATTTTCCAAATCCGGGTTCGCCTCATAGGCTTGTTTGATGTCGTTTAAAAACCGGCTGCGAATAATGCAGCCGCCGCGCCACATCAGCGCAATATCGCCATAATTGAGCGCCATGCCATATTCTTTCGAGGCTTCGCGCATCAAGCGAAAACCTTGTGCATAAGAAATAATCTTGGCCGCATACAACGCATCGCGGATAGCATTAATCATGGTTTTCTTGTCGCCGATAAATTTCAGCGGCCGTTTAGGCAGTACCAATGCCGCTTTAACCCGCTCCTCTTTTTGGGCGGATAAACAGCGGGCAAATACTGATTCGCCAATTAAGGTTAACGGGATACCCAGTTCCAGAGCATTGATACCGGTCCATTTACCGGTGCCTTTTTGTCCGGCAGTGTCGAGAATTTTTTTCAGCAAGGGCTGACCATCGGTATCTTTGTAAGCTAAAATAGCGGCGGTGATTTCAATCAGGTAGGAGCTTAACGGACCTCGATTCCACTCGGTGAATATCGCCTGCATGTCATAAGCGCTTAAGCCCAAGCCGTCGGATAGCAGTTGATAGGCTTCGCAGATCAATTGCATGTCGCCGTATTCAATACCATTATGCACCATCTTGACGTAATGTCCGGCGCCGTTATCGCCAACCCATTCGCAGCAAGGCTCGCCATCAACCTGTGCACTGATGGACTGGAAAATGTTTTTGATGATAGGCCATGCGTCCTTGTTTCCGCCGGGCATGATGGACGGCCCGTGTCTTGCGCCTTCCTCGCCGCCGGAAACACCGGCGCCTATGTATAGGATATTGTGTTCTTTTAGGGCAATAGTCCGACGTTGGGTGTCGGTGAACAGTGAATTGCCGCCGTCAACAATAATATCACCTGCTGATAACAGCGGCGCTAACTTGTCGATAGTCTGATCGACCACCTCTCCCGCTTTGACCATTAACATGACGATGCGCGGCGATTCCAGGTTGTCGATCAACGCTTCCAGCGAGTGTGTGCCGATAATCTGTGTGTTTTTGCCTGGGCCAGCCAGAAACTCATCCACTGTACTGGTCGTGCGATTAAATACCGCCACGGTAAAACCATGGTCGTTCATATTAAGAACCAGATTTTGTCCCATGACCCCTAGGCCGATTAAGCCGATGTTTGCTTTCATAGTTGTCTTCTGTAATTAAGTGATAGGGAGATAATGTAAGTATTCTCGATCCTGCGTGCTACGTCACTGCCATTAAGATAGGATTTACTATAGTGTGGGCGCGAATTTATTCGCGCCCACGGCATTTAACCATAACTATTTCGGCCATTCATTTAATGGCAATGACGCGCGGTGTTCAGAAGCACTATAACCCTGACAGCATTTTTTTTCGTGCCTTTCGTGGACGATTGATTTTTTCAGGTTACATCAATGCTTGCCCGGTTCCAGTTTTACTCCCCGTCTTTCATAAGTCACATAGGCCTGTAGCGCAGTCATTTTGGGATCGTCGGCGGCTAGCGGTTGCCCTTCCAGCGGGTTTTTAAGGCACCAATTGATCATTTGCCAAAGCGGGACGACTTTGCCTAGCTGTTTTTGAAATTTCGGATAGGTTTCGGGATGGGTATTGGCCGCATTGGGATGGCACTGGGCGCAGGCAACGCCGTTGGTGCCCAGCTTGGGGCTGGTCCATAACTCGCGGCCTTCAGAGGCAACATCCATAAACTGCTGCTGCCAGCGTTGTATATCGGCATCGGTAAATTCATCCGCCAGCGCTGATCCGGTGGTCGCAAATGCCAAACACAATGCTAGGGTTATTTTTTGATAAGTCGACATGATCTTGCTCCGGTACGGTGGCTAATAGTGTGTTTGCGGAATAATCCGCGCTTTTTCGTCCTGATAGACAGCATCTTCCGGGCGTTTTTGTTTTTGGTTATAGCGGACAATCCGGCTGGTGTTGTCATATAGCGTAAAGTTCAGATCGGCATTGCCATTAGCCAGATTAATAAACTGCCAGCCGGTGGCGTCGCGTTCGAAAAACGGGTCTGCCCGGTTCATCGGTACGGTCAGTTTCGGCAGGTACTGTTCGGCTTGGGCGTAGGCTTGCGGATAAGGCCACGGCCAGGCAGTTGCCATCACCGAATTGAAACTGATGTTGCCGATCTGGTTGTACTGGATCTGGTGAACGTGACCGTAGATAACCGAGACCTTGTTGAACGGTTTCAGCAAGGCCTGAACCTGCTCGGCGTCTTCTGTCCAGAAATTCCAGCCTTTAAATATTTTTTGCAACGGCGAATGCGAAAACACCACCACCGGTGTATCTTTGTCGATTTTATCCAGATCATCTTTCAGCCACAGCCGTTGCTCATCGCCAACCATAAACGGTGAGCTATTCGGGTTGTCGAGTCCGGCCATTTCCAGCATCCGCTGTTCGGCGGTCGGCCAGCGTTTAAAGGTCCAGTCGTCATAGGTTTTGATGCTGTTCAGTACCACGAAATGCACGCCTTTATGATCGAAGCTATAGTATTGCGGGCCGAATAGCTTCTCCCAATATTCGCCCAGATCCAGGTAATAATCATGCTCACCCATCACATAACGGACATCGCCATGCAGCGCCGACAGGATTTGGGCACCATGATCCAGTTCAGCTTTGCTGCCCAGCTGCGCCAGATCGCCGCCGTACATCACAAAATCGGGTTTAGGCAGCAATAGATTGGTTTCCGCAACAGCGCGAATCAGGCCGCGATCCCAGTTTCTGACGAAACGATTGTCTTTAATATGCTGAATATGGGAGTCGGAAATATAGGCGAAGCTGAAATTCTGGCTGCTTTCTGCAAAAGCCAGTTCGATCAGGCTGATCGGCAAGGTTGTACCGATGGCTAACGCACCTGCGCTTTTGATAAAATTCCGGCGACTGTTATTGATGGTGTTCATGGTGAATTCCTCTTTCAGTTGGCCGCTTGGGTGGATGTAGGAACAGCAAATTTTGAGCTGGTCAGGGCCTTCATAAAGTCCACCAAGTCATCCAGCTGCGGGTCGCTCAGATCCAGCGGACGAATGCCGCCGCTGAGAAAATCGTTGACCGGTTCGCCCGCTTTGGCTACGCCGCCGTTGTTGTAATGAACCATCACTTCTTTCAGAGTTTTCAGGCTGCCGTCGTGCATATAGGGCGCCGTCAGCTCAACATTGCGCAAGGTCGGCGTTTTGAAAGCGCCGATTTGGCTCAAGTCATCGGTCACGGCAAAGCGGCCCAATTCCGACGACTTTTTATCGGTCAACACCATTTTATCGACATCGCCGCCTTTGTTTTTGTCTTCCAGAAAGGCCTGGGCCAGTCGGGGAATGTCTTGCTGGATCCGATTAATGCCGATGCCGATATTGTGAAAACGGCTGTCGGTAAAGAGGGCGTGATCCTGCTCAATGGTATGACAGGAAACGCAGCGGCCCTGCCCGATGAACAGCTCGAATCCGCGAATCTGGGCCGCAGTCATCGCATCGGCCTGGCTATTGAAATGATAACGGTCGAAAGCGGAGTTGCCCGAAACCAGGGTACGCTCGAAGCTGGCAATCGCCTTGGCGACATGATCGATGGACAGTCTTTTACCGCTCACTTCAAACACGGTTTGGAAGGTAGCAAGATAATCGGGGTCGCTACGGATAATTTCGAGTACCTGCTTATGATCGGCCAAGCCATGTTCAACCGGATTGATCAGCGGCTGCTTGGCTTGGCCTTCCAGATCCGGTTCGCGTCCGTCCCAGAATTGCGAGGGGTTGAATGCGGCGTTGAGTACGGTGGGGGCATTTCGCGTTCCGGTCAGTCCGTGATGACCCACCGAGATGGCTAAGCCATCGGTAAACGCCTTTTGTTTATCATGGCAATTTGAGCAGCTGACCGTGCCGTCGACAGAAAAGCGTTTGTCATGAAACAGTTTATCGCCCAAGGCAATTTTTGCCGGGGTTTGGGGATTGTTTACCGGTATGGGGACCGGCGGCAAACCGTATAGATCATTTTCGTCAGTCTGATTTTTCGCGTCGTCCTGTTGAGAAATGACGGCGGCTGAAACAACCATAGAATTGGTGCTGATCTGCTTATAGGCGAACAAAGCGGTCAGGATAAGAGCTAGCAATACGACATAGCGCATGGTGGATCTCCTGATGAATCGTAGAGAAAACGAGCGTTTTTTGTTATCGTCCAGCCTGGACTCGGGGCGGTATAAAAATAGCCGTAATTTGAAGTTTAGAGGAAGTAAGTGGTTCGGACAACTAGTAAAACCACTTAATTTGAATTTTCGCCAACAGCGTCAATGCGCAGGGCGCATCGCCTGGTTTTGTTGAGTTTGGTGCCTGATATTTGGCAAAGGCTAGGCCATGCATCGTCAAAGATTTCAATTTTCTTATTATGACATTATAGCGTTGGCAAGAACTCGTTCTCAATATGCATGCGAATAAGATTGATTATCATTTAAGAGTGATATATTATATTCCCCTACTCATTTAATTGTCATTTGAATCAGCACTTAATGAGCCATAATTCTGACTAAACCAACTTTAAAAGGGAAAATTGTATGTTGCACTCGAAACGGCTTTTTGGACTGTTATCATCGGTCGTTCTTGTCGGCAGCTTTGTCACCGTGGCCGAGAGTGCTGACAAAACCGAAAAACCTATCATCCTGGATACCGTCAACATTCTCGGCGATTCTGCCGACGTAAAAGATATGCCGGCTTCTGCCCAACTTATTGATACCGAGCAGATCCGCGATCAAAGCTATAGCGACATTAACCGTATTTTGCGTCGTGTTCCCGGCGTTAATATCCGTGAAGAGGACGGCTTCGGACTATTCCCCAATATCAGTTTTCGCGGCGTGGATACCACTCGTAGCGCCAAGATCACCGTCATGGAAGATGGCGTACTGGTCGCCCCTGCAGCCTATTCCGCGCCCGCCGCTTACTTTAATCCGGCCGGCGGTCGCATGAGCGGTGTGGAAGTGTTGAAAGGTTCCAGCCAGATTAAGTTCGGCCCGCATATCACCGGCGGCGTACTCAACTATTTGTCAACCGCGATTCCGGACAGCGGCAAGGCTTATCTTAAAACTATTTACGGCAGTTATAACGAAGTCAGAACCCACGGCTATGTCGGCGATACTGTGGAAACAGCGCATGGCCGCGTCGGTTACTTGGTAGAAGGCTTTTACCGGGGATCCGATGGATTTAAAAGCATTGATACCACGCCGGATTTCCAAAACAGCGGCCAAACCGGTTTCCAGCAGGTCGAGCCTATGGTGCGTTTGTCCTGGGAACCGAATACGGATCTGTACCAGAAGCTTGAAGTCAAGTACGGTTATTCCAGCATGGATGCCGATGAAACCTACTTAGGCACCAGCGAAGCCGATTTCAGAAATGATCCCTACCGGCGCTATTCGGCATCGCGTTTCGATAATATCAAATCGGATCGAAACGGCGGCTTTGCGCGCTATTTCATCTCGCCGACCGATGACCTGGATATTGTGACCACCGCGTATTATAGCGAGTTCGACCGTAACTGGAGCAAATTGAACGATATCCGTAGCGTGCCTAACGCAACTGGCACCGGCACCCAAAATATGGATTTGGCGGCGGCCTTGGCAGGTACCAACGGCGGCAACGGTTTGGCCTGTCTTAAGGGCGACCTGGCCTGCCAACTGCGCGTCCGCGACAATAACCGCAGTTATTATGCAGGTGGTGTTGAAACCGCTGCCAATTACCGTTTCGATCTAGGCTCGACCCAGCATGAGCTGAATGGCGGCTTCCGTTATCACGAAGACCAGGAAACCCGTTTTCAACACGATACCACTCATCGTCAGGCGGCCAACGGCACTATTTCAAGCTCCGCTGTCGGTGCGCCGGGTAGCCAGGACGACCGTTCCGGCCTGACCAATGCCTATGCGTTTTTCCTGAAAGACCGGATCGAATTGGGTAAATGGGGATTTACGCCCGGTATGCGTTACGAGCATTTGAATCAGGTCTATAAAAATAATCTCAGTCCAAGTACAAACGGTAGCAGTTCGCTGGATATGTATGCGGGCGGTGCCAGTCTGGATTATCGCTTCAACGACGATTTCATGATGTTCGGCAGCGCCCATCGCGGTTTTTCGCCGCCCAGTCCGCAAAATGCTGTGATCGACAAGCTGACCGAGGAATCGAGCAATGCCTACGAATTAGGCGGCCGTTATAGCCGAGGTGCTTTTTCTGCGGAGCTGACCGGTTTTTATACCCAGTTTAATAATTTGCTGGTGGTCAATAACATCGGCGGCGCCGGAACCGGACAAAGCGAAAACTTCGGAGCTGTCGATAGCCGAGGCGTCGAAATGGCGATGAATTTCGATGCCGGCAAAGCCTTCGACTGGGGTTTTCGCAATCCTTACTTCCTGTCGTTTACCTACACCGATACTGAACAGTTGAATAATGCGAATTCGACCGATGCGGAGTCGATTTTCAGTTACGGTAAAAAAGGCAACAAAGTACCTTATATACCGGAATATGCACTCAGCTTCGGCAGCGGACTGCATTTTAACAAATGGGGTATCGATGTCGCCGGTAACTACGTTGGTGAAACCTTCACCAGCGCCAATAATACCGGGGATCAACTCAACGGTGCAGGCTTGCCGGATGCGCGATTCGGTAAAACCGACGACTATATCATCGCCGACGTCTCCGCGTATTATCAGGTTGCCAAAGGGGTTAAAATTTTGGGCGGAGTGCAAAATATGGCCAACGAGCAATATCTGGTTTCCAGGCAACCCTACGGCCCGCGTCCCGGTATGCCCATCTTTGCCTACGGCGGTTTTGAACTGGATTTCGATATCTAAGTATTCTAACAGTGCTTTATCGTTTCCACGCTCGGGCGTGGGAACGCATCCGGCAACGCTCCAGCGTTGCCAAGCATGATGTCGGCTGTTAATCCGATAACAGTGGCTGGCTATTTTGTAACTGCGAGATCAGGCGCTTAATCGCCGGTTCCTGCGCGATGATGCTCTCACATAAGTGGAATTGATTAATGGCACGATGCAAGTTTTGTTCGGGCTCGGTCACCTTGAAATACCGGTTGCCTTCCAGATAATCGGTATAAAAGCGGAGGCCTAATTCAAAAGGAATCAGACGGATGGCGGGGTACAAATAGTGATAATCGTATGCAGTAAAAAATGCGCCGGCCTCGCTTAGGTAGCTTTTTAACAGCGCGGCGCAAATAGCCAGATTGAACACGCCCTCAACCGTTTGGCAGCAAGAGCGCAGACAATCGCCAATATCGTAATGAACCAGTCCCGGTTTGACGGTGTCCAGATCGATAATGCTGATGACCTTTTTGCTGTGTTTATCAAACAGGAAATTGTTTAATTTAGGGTCGCCATGAATAACCCGTAAAGACAGCAAACCTTGTTGTTTTGCAGCTTCCAGATCATCGGCGATAGGCTGTAACCGGGTGATAAATTCGGCGCAATAACGGTTTTTGGGCTGACCCGATAACGGTAAAACCTGATGATAATGCTTTAAATATTGAGGCGTTATATGAAAGCCCGGCAGGGTATCATGCAAAAGCACCGGGTTAAGGTCGCTAAGCAGGCGATGAAAATGCCCCAACGCAAATCCGGCCTGCTCGGCATCGCTGATATTACCTATGGCCTCTACACTTTCGCTATCGTTTATAAAGCTCAGCGCCCGCCAGCAGCCGCCGTTTTGATCCTGATAAAAGGTGCTGTTATCGAGGGGTTTTAAAATTTCCGGGATTTGCAGCTTAACCGACGTGCCGGTTTTTTGCGCTATATGCCGATTAAGCGTTATCAGGTTGGCCATGATTTGCTCAGGCGCAGCAAAAACCGTGCGGTTTATGCGCTGCAGAACAAACGGAACTGATGGCGTTGCGACCAGGTAGGTATCATTGATCAGGCCATTGCCGAGCGGGGTTATTTCGGTAACGGTGCTGGCGAATTGCTTGGCGATAGTGAGTAATGTGTTCATCAACATAGATGTGGGGGCGAATTCATTCGCCAAGGGCGACTAAAGTCGCCCCCGCACAGATTGTTTAGCTTTAATTAATGCCGTTAAATGCCCCAAAGCCTGACCTCGGTGACTCAGCGCGTTTTTAACTGCCGCCGGTAATTCTGCCGACGTGCAATTATGGCTGGGTACCCAGAACACTGGATCATAACCGAAACCGTTTTCGCCGGCCGCATGATCCAAAATCCGGCCTTCCCAAACGCCTTGGGCGATCACAGGGCAGGGATCATTAGCGTGCTCCATAAACACCATCACACAGATAAACCGGGCAGTACGCAGTTCAGCAGGTACGCTTTCCAGCTCGCGCAAGAGCTTGTTCAGATTGTCCCGGTCGCTGGCATGCACGCCGGCATACCGGGCGGAAATCACGCCGGGCGCACCGTTCAACGCATCAACCACCAGCCCCGAATCATCGGCTATCGCCGGCAGCTTGCAATGCAGCGCCGCATTTCTGGCTTTCAGAATGGCATTTTCTACAAAGGTAGCGCCGGTTTCTTCCGCGTCGACAACATTAAATGTAGATTGCGGAACAATGGGATGTTCCGCAAGTATCGCCTGAATTTCCCTGATCTTGCTGGGATTGCCGCTGGCCAGGACGATTTTATTTAGGGTTGAAAAGGTCATTTATGATTTTCTATCGCGATGCGCTGCTTTTCCAGCAATTGCTTGATGCCTAAACCCGCCAGTTCCAGCATGGCATCCAGTTCTTCTTTTCTGAACGCATGACCCTCAGCTGTACCCTGCACTTCAATAAACGCAGCCGCATCGTTCATCACCACATTCATATCGGTTTCCGCATTGCTGTCTTCGGCATAATCCAGATCCAGCACCGGCACACCGTTATAAATACCCACGGAAACCGAGGCAACCTGGCCATGTAGCGGATTGGTCTTGATTTGTTTGCGTCTGAGCATCTTTTGCACCGCCAGCGACAGCGCGACAAAACCGCCGGTAATCGCCGCAGTACGGGTTCCGCCATCCGCCTGCAACACATCGCAATCGATCATGATGGTATGTTCGCCTAGCGCCTTTAAATCAATGGCAGCCCGTAAGGATCGGCCAATCAAACGCTGAATTTCCTGGGTGCGTCCGCCCTGTTTGCCGTTACTGGCTTCGCGCCCCATCCGGGTATGGGTCGAGCGCGGCAACATGCCGTATTCGGCGGTAATCCAGCCTTCGCCTTTGCCTTTAAGAAAGCGCGGTACACCCCGGTCGACACTGGCAGTGCAAAGCACCCGGGTATCGCCGAATTCAACCAGGACAGAGCCTTCTGCGTGTTTGGTAAAACCGCAGGTGAATTTTATGTCTCTCAGTTGATCCGGGTTACGTCCGCTTGGTCTCATAGTTGTTCCGCTAAATTGAAAAACCGAACAGTATACCTGAACAGCGCGCTGCTCGGATTTTCAATTCACCCATGTCATTATTCAGGCATCAATATAATAGAACGCGGAAGCTGTCGCTGCGTTCCATTTTTCTAACGGCTGAGTCGTTATCAACCATCAGCAAGAACTTGCTGCAACTCGGCAACCGATTGCGGACGATTTTCCGGCTGCAACGCCATAGCCCAGTCGATGGCTTTTAACAGATGTTCCGGGAATTTTCGCTTAAGCGCCTGGACTGCGGGAGTCAGCGTGTCCTGTCGCGCTCTATCCAATGCGGGAACCGGCGTTTTATGCTCCAGGCAATTGCGCATACTCGCACCCACTGCATAAATATCCGTCCACGGGCCTAGCTCGGAGCTCAGGTCATGCTGCTCTATCGGCGAGTAGCCTTTGGTCAAAACCTTGCTTTGCTTGTTAAGGGATGATTTCGGAAAGCCCTGAATCGCGCCAAAATCCAGCAATAACGCATCATTGCCGGGCCGCACCAGAATGTTGGCGGGCTTAATATCCAGATGAATAAACTGATGACGATGAATATGGCTTAATCCTGCCAATAAGGTGTTGAATAAGCTCAAGAAAAAATCTTCGGAAACAGGCAGTGTTTTATTGCTTAGCAGCTTGTCCAGCGTCACCCCGTAGTCATAAGTCATGACCATATACACGGTAGAATGGGCTTTAAAAAAACCGATAACCTCGACAATATTGGGATGTTTTAAGGTCGACAGCACCTTGGCTTCTTCAAAAAATAGTATCCTGCCGCGGGTGAATAAAGCCGCAGTTTCTTCGCTGTTGGCGACAACGGCATTGTTCCAGGTTCGGTGGGCAAACTTTCTAGGCAGATATTCTTTAATGGCAACCTGAATCTGATCGGCTGTTTGTCTGGCCAGATAAACGGAACTGAAACCGCCGTGCGCCAACTCCCTCTCAATGACATACTGGTCTATAATAGTGCCGGTTTGCAGGTAGTTCCATTCTTTGGGATAAGTATTCGGATCGTAATATTCAGCCATTGTGTTGTTTGTCGGTACCAGAATCCATCAATTATAGGTGAAAAATGATCAAAAGCATGACCGCATTTGCCGGCAATGAGATAGAAATCGGCGACTTAACCCTCAGCTGTGAATTGCGCTCAGTCAATCACCGCTATTGCGATATTAGCTTGAGACTGCCGGAGCGCCTGCGTTTTGTTGAAGCCGAATTGCGTTCGGCCATCGCCGCAAAGATCAGTCGAGGCAAAGTTGAATGCTCATTGAGCTACAAAAAACAGGCTAAAAACGGCCCTAGCTTCATCATTAATATGGATGCGGTAGCCACACTACTTGCTGCGACCAATGCTATTGAGGAGCAAATGCTGGGTACTTTGTCATTTTCGGCGCTGGAGGTACTGGCATTCCCCGGCATCCAGCAGGAACCGGATATTGACAAAGAGCAGCTCGGTCTGGGTATCACCGCCCTGGTCGACCAAACACTGGCTCAACTGCTGGAAGCGCGGGAACGAGAAGGCGCTCAACTTAAAATTCTGCTTGAAGAGCGTTGCACAAAAATGCTGGGGTTTGTCGACTTAGCGGGCAAACGCATGCCGGAAGTCTTATTGCTGATTCGCAATAAACTCAAAGACCGGATCACCGAACTGGTCGCCGAGCCCGATTTTGACCGCCTGGAGCAGGAACTGGTGCTGCTGGCTCAAAAACTGGACATCACCGAAGAACTCGACAGACTGGAAACCCATATCAATGAAGTGTTGCGGGTACTCAAGCAAAAAGATCCGGTCGGCAGGCGCCTGGACTTTTTAATGCAGGAATTGAATCGCGAAGCCAATACGCTGGGATCCAAATCGGCCGATAAGGAAATGACCCGGATAGCGATAGAACTTAAAGTGCTGATCGAGCAAATGCGCGAGCAGGTGCAAAATATAGAGTAGCCCGAGGCTGGGTTGTTCATTTTTTGCCAAGCTTGACTACCTATAAATTTGAACTATTCTCCAGATATTACCCAATTGAATAATCTGTAAGATTACAGGAACGTCAGCCCATGTTGAAAAAAATAACCCCTTTTGTGTTGCTGCTCTGCTCGACTGAGCTGTTTGCTGCCAGCATAAGATTAGCGCCGCAAGCTCAAGATGATTATGTTTCGGTGGTGGTCGGCATAAAGCCGACTGCCTCGGTAACACTGAGTGCCAATGACCGCTATGGCAGTATTGTTACTATGAAGGGCAATTTATTAGGTCAATATGGCTATGTAGAGTTGTCAGGTACCAGCGCCACTTATACGCTCTACGATAATGCCGAAAACGCAAGGTTAACGGCCGGTCAAGTCGTCACCGATAGCTTTACTTATACTTATGCGAACGATGTGGGCCAAAGTTCCAGTGCCCGTTTGATTGTTCAGGTGGCGGGCAATCAGCAAACCCCAATAGCAATAGATGACAGCATCACACTGGTACCGACTAATACTGTTTTTTCGGTGACTGGCGATGTCACCACCAATGACAGTAACGGTACCAGTGTTTTTATCAGCAGCAACAGCTCTCCAGTCGCCGCTTACGGCAAGTTGGTGTTAGCCGCTGACGGCAGCTTTACTTATATTCTGAATAGAAATGCCCCTAATGTTATCGCCTTGAAAACGGGTGAAGTGGTTAATGACATTTTTTCCTATACGTATGTCGATCAGCGTGGGAAAAGTGCCAACGCGAAATTGACCGTCACCATTATCGGCAACCCGGTAGATGCCAATGGCAATGCTATTATTGAACAGCTGGATAGTCATCTTGATAACGTGGATATTGAGTTTAATGACCGTTCCGCCCGAGCAACGCTTCTGAATAGCCGTAAAAACATCAGCGGGCATTTATATAGTGGCAGTGATAAAGACTGGTATAAATTGCGTAGCAATGGCAATGAAGTTATTACCATTGATGTTTGTCCGCAAGGTAGCGCTTGCTTCGGCAAGAAAAATTGGGTGGTTTATGTATTCGATGGCGCTAGATTAGCCGCTGAAAATGGAAATGACCCGCAAAATCCGCTGATGGAGGGGCGTGAATACACGTTCAGCCGTTGGGTGGATGAGACGGGTAATTCCAATGATTTGCAAGGAAATGTTATCACTGATAACACTGCCGGGGCTTCAAATCATCTGTATCTGGCTTATGAGCAAGGTTATTTCGATGGCGCTCTTATCGGTATAGTCGACCCTTGTTTTGACACGGCCAGTTCTGTTGACATCGGTGTAGGAGCAGGGCCAAGAGATTATTTTATTGCTGTTTCTTCACCATTAATGGGGGGTGATGCCGGTGTACCTGCTGGTCAATGTGGAGCGGGATCCACCGTTTTAGAAAGGCCTGGCGTTCCTGCATCGGGTCAGGATGCAAGTGCCCCTTCTAAAAAGAAAACGTTTACGACGACAGAAGAATATATCACCGCTTTCCCCTACAGCGATGACCAGTACACCATCAAAATTACCGGTACTGGTCGCGATCCATTAGATCCGACCATACCGACAACGACAGCCGCCGGATCAGCAACATTCAATGCGACGTCCGGTGAGCTGAATATCCCTAAACTCCAGATTTTGGATAAGATGTATGCGGCACGCCTGAGCTTGCTAAATCAGGCGACTCCCGCTAGCGGACGTAGTCTTTTCAATTTTGCGCTGTCAGACATCCAGGCGCTTAGCCCTAAAGAAATTAGCGCGTCTTTCCAGGCCGTCTATGACACCAAAAATCAGCGCTTATTGATTCCTCGCCTGATCGATACCGTCACTGGCAACGCCTATTTTGTTGCTATGCAATATCATCAGGAAGTCGACGGCAAAGCTCAATGGCTGGAGCTTATTGATCTCACTCTCATTCAATAAGGGGTAAGCGGATTTGTCGGCAAGGCAATCCGCTATACGGTGACAAAATCAACTCCTTGTCTTCGATGGTCTTCCCGTTTAGGTCGGGACAGGTTTACGCTTAACAACTTGTCCCGACTTAAACGGGAAGTCAAAAAAACTAAAAAATTTCACCACCTTCGTAATATGATGGTTTACATTGCAATTGAAAGATTTCTTATGATGACTCACGCGGAATAAACAGAAAAAAGACATCATGAGGCCTCCTAACAATTTATCTCGATTTTCGCGCAGCCTCTGGCTGGCATTGGGAATGTTTGCCATTTTTTCCATTCTCTTTGTCATATACGTCTGTTCGGAAAAGCAGCTTGATCGCGTCAATGCGTCCCGGCTTCAATCCCACTTGCTGGCTGATGAATTACGTCAGTCGTCCGATGATCTTACCCGTATGGCGCGCAGTTATGTGATCACCGGCAACCCTATCTATAAACAACACTTTCAGGATATTCTCGACATCCGCGACGGCAAGATGTCCCGCCCGATCAATTATCACGAGATCTATTGGGATCTGGTACTGGCTGATGACCAGCGGTCAGATAGCGGGCAAAAGGTTGCCTTGCTGCAGCTGATGCGGCAAGCCGGTTTTATCGAGGAAGAATTTGCCAAACTGGCGACAGCCAAGACTCATTCGGATGAACTCACCCGTACTGAATTCGCCGCGATGAAGCTGATCGAATCCACAGACACAGGCGCACCTACCGAAGTCAACCGTCTCAAGGCAAGCCGGATGTTGCAAGACGCAAGCTATCATCAGGCCAAGGCTGCTGTGATGCAACCGATCAGCGAGGTCTATCGAATGATGGATCAGCGCACTCTGGATGGAGTCAACGCTGCGGAGCATGTGGCTATGCTTTTACGCATAGCGTTCGTCTCATTCGGTTTGCTGTTGATATGGATGTTATGGCGCGCTTATCGGGCTTTGCATACCACTCTGGGTTCATCGGTAAATGAGTTGTATCGGCGTATCGCCTGCCTAGGGAGCGGAGATTTTTCAGCCATCATTCCGGTTGCACCCGGCATGGAAAACAGTGTGCTGGACTGGCTGTCGGCAACGCAGATCAACCTTGCCCGCTTTGATGCTCAGCGCAACGAGGCCGAAGCGAAAAATCAGCGCATGACTCAGCTTTATGCCGCTTTGAGCCAGTGCAACCAAGCCATTGTGCGCTGCAACCAGCAAGATGAATTATTCCCGCAAATTTGCTGTGCTGCGGTGACTTTCGGCGCGATGAAGATGGCGTGGATAGGTTTATTGGACCAACAAAGCCAACAGCTTAAGCCGGTTGCGTCTTATGGCTGCGGCACCGAATATCTGGAAGGGATTCAAATCTCGGTTGATGCAAACGAGGCGGCCGGGCGCGGCCCAACCGGAACCGCTATGCGTGAAGATCAGCCTTTCTGGTGTCAGGATTTTCAGCATGATCCTGCCACCGCACTATGGCGCGAGCGCGGTGTAACGTTCGGTTGGGGGGCTTCAGCCGGGCTACCCTTGCACAGAAACGGCGTGGTCATCGGGGTTTTTACGCTATATAGCGGCGAAATCAATGCCTTTGATCAAGCTGCACGCGACTTACTGGTGGAAATGGCGATGGACATCGACTATGCGCTGAACAGCTTTGAGCGCGAGGCGCAGCGCAGGCAGGCTGAAAATTCGCTGGCAGATGCCTATCATCTGCTTGAAATGATCGTCGACACCGCGCCTATGCGTATTTTCTGGAAAGATCAGGAGTTACGTTATTTGGGCTGCAATACCGCTTTTGCCAGGGATGCGGGAGCAGTCTCGGCGCAGGATATCATCGGCAAAGACGATTACCAGTTGGCCTGGAAAGAACAGGCGGAACTTTATCGGGTCGACGACCGGCGGGTAATGGATTCAAATAGTCCTAAACTGGCCTTTGAAGAGCAGCAAACCACGCCTGATGGAACCAATATCTGGCTGCGCACCTCTAAAGTGCCGCTTCAGAATGAGGCTAAGGAAACTATCGGTGTACTGGGAATTTACGAAGATATAACCGAGCAAAAGCGTATCGAGGAGCGTATTCACTATCTGGCCAATTTCGATTCGCTGACCGGATTGCCGAACCGTACTCAGCTGAATGATCATCTTCAGTACGCCCTCAGCTTGGCGAAGCGCCATAACGGACACTTGGCCTTGATGTTTCTCGATCTTGATCATTTCAAAGATATTAATGACTCGCTCGGCCACAGTATCGGCGATGCCTTGTTGATTGAGCTGGCAAAACGTCTGCGTCTGGTGCTGCGAACAGAAGATACGGTGACGCGCCTGGGCGGGGACGAATTTATTTTATTATTACCCGGCGTTGATGCCATCGGCGCTGCGCATGTGGCGCAAAAGTTACTGGATGCCATTGCGGAGTCTTATTGGATCGAGCTTTATGACCTGACCCTGAGCGCATCAATCGGTATTGCGCTCTATCCGGCAGATGGCGAGGACCTGGAAACGCTTTCCAAGAGCGCAGACGCGGCGATGTATCGCGCCAAACAGGAAGGACGCCAATGCTATCGTTTCTTTACTCAAGAAATGCAAGAGCATTCGGCACACAATCTGCAATTGGTGAATGCATTGCATCACGCGCTGGAACGTAAGCAATTACAGGTCTATTACCAGCCGCAAGTTTCCATGGAAGATGGCCGTGTCATTGGGGCGGAGGCCTTATTGCGCTGGCAGCATCCCGAATTGGGCAGGGTGTCTCCGACAGAATTTATTCCTGTCGCAGAAAGCAGTGGCTTGATCTTGCCGATTGGGGAATGGGTATTAAGGTGTGCCGTGCGTCAGGCGAAAGCCTGGGCGGATGAGGGTTTCGGCCCTCTGATTATGGCAGTGAACCTGTCAGCGGTGCAGTTTCGTCATCCCGATTTGCCCGAGCTGATCACACGCATCCTCGACGAAGAGGGCTTGCCACCCGAGTATCTGGAACTGGAGTTGACCGAAGGCGTGGCGATGCACAATCCGCAAGGCGCCATCGCGGTGATGAACAATCTGCACGAGCGCGGTATTCGTATGTCGATCGATGATTTCGGTACCGGCTATTCCTCGCTGAGCTATCTGAAGAAATTCAAGGTGTACAAACTCAAGATCGACCAATCCTTTGTCCGTGACATCAATATCGACCCTGAAGACAAGGCTATTGTCAGCGCCATTATCAATTTGGCCAAGGCCCTTGACCTGCAAACCATTGCCGAAGGTGTGGAAACATCAGCGCAACTGGCGTTTCTGCGCGAACAGGGTTGTGATGAGATGCAGGGTTATTTATTCAGCAAGCCGGTACCGAGTGAGCAGTTTGAAGCGTTATTAAAGCGGAACTTTGTTTTCTGAGCGGATGTCATAAAAATAAGTTATAAACCGGATAAAGGGTCAATGAGATATTGTTAGGCATCGCCCCTTCACATATCAACGCTACGCAGCGCAATGCTGATTGCATAATTACAGCGTTTTTCAATTCAGTTGATGACTCAATATAGGCGCATTGGGAGTGCAAGCTTTGCTTGCCAGAGCAGGCGAATCCTGCACTCCAGCGACAATATTATATTGATCGCTAACCGACATGAAACCGCTGTAAATGTGCCCCGCATTTGCTTTGAAAGGATACTGAAAGGTTGCAATGGTAAACTGGCAGGTGCAAAACGCTTTTGAAGCGCGGGTGAAATAACAACGTTAGTTTGCAAGGTTAATGCTTGCACTGCCTCGGCCTTAACGTACAATTGCTAACCCTTGAAACTAGCAGACAACAGAGCATAAGGAAGACTAAAATCATGGGGATACTCAGTATACTGCTCTGGACTCCGGCTGCCGGGGTCTTGCTTCTGACCTTGACTCCCGGGCAGAACATTCAGCTCATCCGCTATATCGCGAATCTGTTTACCACTATCGCCTTTTTATTGGTCTGCTGGCTGCTTAGCATTTATAACGCGCACGATGCGGATTTACAGTTTAATGAATATTTCCCGCTTAACCCTAAGTTAGGCAGCGCTTATGCGTTGGGCATAGACGGTTTGTCGATGCCGATGTTGGTATTAGCGACATTGCTTACCTCGATAGCATTGCTGGCCTCATTTACCGTATCCAGCAGCGTTAAGGGCTATCACATTTGTATCTTGTTGCTTGAATTCGGCATGTTGGGTGTGTTCCTGGCTCAGGATTGGGCGTTGTTCTATATCTTTTGGGAAGTGACCTTAATCCCGCTGTTCTTCCTGATTGGCCGCTGGGGCGGCAAACGGCGACACACCGCCAGTCTTAACTTCGTGCTGTATACGATGGGCGGCTCGATTTTTATGCTGATCAGCTTGTTGGCGATCAGTCAGTACGATCTTGAACATGGCGGCTCTTTGATGTCCTCCATGCACCAGGCGGCACAAGACATGCCCAGGGTTGAGCAGGTCTTGGTCCTGCTCGGTTTTGTGATCGGCTTCGGCGTTAAGATGCCGATTTTCCCGTTGCACGGCTGGTTGCCGCTGGCGCATGTCGAAGCGCCCAGTCCGGTGAGTATTTTGCTGTCCGGTATTTTGCTGAAAATGGGCGCTTACGGCTTGATCAGGGCGGTAGTGATGCTGCCGGAAGCGGCAAAATTATTGCAACCGGTGTTGGTTTTTCTGGGGCTGTTCGGCATGCTTTACGGCGGACTGCTGGCCTGGCGGCAAAGCGATCTTAAAGCCATGGTGGCTTATTCTTCAATCAGCCATATGGGCATTGTGTTGCTGGGTATCGCGACCTTGAACGAGGCGGGCATTACCGGCGCGGTGTTGCAAATGAGCGCTCACGGTCTGATTGCCGGTGCGTTATTTCTGCTGGTCGGCCTGCTGTATGAGCGCACTCATACCCGCAATATTCAGGATTACAGTTCGCTGATTCGAGTGATGCCGCGTTTTACTTTGTTTATGACCTTAACCTTGTTGGCGGCGATGGGGCTGCCGGGTTCGGTTGGCTTTGTTGCCGAACTGCATACCTTGATTGGCGGTTTTAGCGTGTTCTCAAGTGTCGGCATGGGGTTGGGCTTGATGGCGTTTTTCAGCATCAGCATTTTAATCGGAGCCGCCTACGCGCTACGTACCATCAGCCTGTTATTTACCGGCCCGGTAAAGTCATCGATGCTTCAGCTTGAAGACTTGAGATCGCCGGAGTTATTGGCGGCCGGAATATTAGTGGCGGGTATTGTGTTGTTCGGTCTGCTGCCCGCGCCGCTGCTTGATTTGTCCGCAGCAACTATCAGCCAGATGAACGGCTTGATCAGTCAGCGGATTTTATAGGTTTAGCCATGCAAGAGACTGCTTTACTATTACGCGAACAAATCATTGCCGCGTTAAATCATCTGGATCACGTGTTGCCGGGGCAGGGGCCTATCCTCGATTTCGTGCATCACAATACCTTACATGGTTTTCAGCATCTGCCGTTTGCTCAGGCTTTAGCCGAGTTCGAAGCCTTGACCGGTATTGGCGGTTATGCTCCCGAAACGAAAAACCGGGATTTTTACCGGCAGGGGCGTATCGATGACGGCGATTTGTCCGCTGCATTTGCCCAGTGCTCAAACTTGCAGGCAGAACAAAGCGTTTGTAGGTTAAAAGATAAGACCATTACCCGGCAGGCTATTTACCGGATTGCGCTGTTATTCGATCTACAGGCGGTCAGCGTCAGCCAGTTGAACTGGCAAATAGAAGAGTTGGGGGCGCTGGATGCGGTGCAAGCCGATGTGCCTGAGCCTATTCGCCAGCCATTGCTTGCAGCCGATGGCAAGGTTATTCGGCCTTTATGGGAAAGTATTTTAACCAAGCTCGGACTGGAGCAGGCGGCTTTGCATCCGGAAGCTATGCTGGATTTGTCGGTGGAACAGGCTGAAGAATGGCTGGAGCAAGTCAGCATTCCCACGCAGGAGCATGGGAACGAGACCAGTGGAACCGGAAGCACTCTGACAACGCACCAGCAAATGCAGCAACAGGCAGGCGCGGCATTGGATCAACTGCTGGGCGAGGTCGGCGATAACATCAGTTTGCGCGGTGTCATCCTGGCATTGACCGGCATCGACATTCTCGATTCGGTTCGGCCCCAGCTGATACGTTTTTGTGCATCAGGCCTGGATGAAGGCGTAGCGGCATGGCAGTTGCCTGAGCGCAGCCGCTTAGGTCTTTATGCCGCCTGGCGGGCAACGGCTCAGTATGATGCCAATCCGTTTTTGCATGAGTTGCTTGACTGGCAACAGATTATCGCCGAATTGCCCGAAGATGCGGTCGATACCATCATCCTGCAACTGACTCATCTGGAAATACCGCAAAGCCAATGGAACCCCTATCTTCGCCGACTGGCGCTGGAAATACCCGGCTGGTCGGGCCTGATCAACTGGCGGCAGCAGCACCCCAATTATCAGCCCGCCAATGACGCAGCACCGACGTTGGCCGATTATCTGGCGATACGCCTGACCCTGGATCGACTGTGGTTGAATCAGGTCTGCCGTGATACCTGGAAAATAGAAGCCAAGCTCAGCGCCATACGCGGTTATTTCTGTAAGAACCTGTCCGAATTCATGGTACGCAGCCGCCTGTATCAGGGCGACCTGCCTGAATATCTGGTTCACCGTGCCGAAGCCTTGACCTTACATGCCGGTTCCGAGCGTTACGACCGCAGCGATTGGCAGCAACTTGCCGACCTGATTTGGACTTGGCAATGCAGTCCGGCGGCAACTCATTCGGAACAACATACGGCACACAACAGCGGCTGGCGTTTGTTCCGTTTATGCCAGCATCTGGGGCTTAGCGCTTCCGACCTGCAACAATTGGACGCCCAAGATTTACAGGCCATGTTGGCGGTGCTTGATGAGTTCACGCTGACCGAGCGCAGTAAAGTCTGGCTGATAGCTTACGAGCATCATTATCGGGAAGGTTTTTTCCAGGCGCTGCATGCCAATCATCAGCGTGGCGGTTGGTTCAAGCGCATTAAGCGCTCCGCAGCGCAGATTATCGTATGCATGGATGAGCGAGAGGAAAGCTTCCGCCGCCATGTGGAAGAGCTGAACCCGGCTATCGAAACCTTGGGGGCAGCCGGATTTTTTGGCGTTGCGATGAATTATAAAGGTCTGGATGACAGCAAGGCGACGTCGTTGTGTCCGGTAGTGGTGACGCCGGCTCATGAGGTTCAGGAACTGCCGCAATCCGGTAGCGGACCGGCGTTACTCCAGCATAACCGTGGCCGTAAGTTAAGCCTGTGGCTTGCCAGGCAGGTGCATCAGGACTTGCGCCATAATCTGTTGTTGTCGCATGTGGTGATTGATGCGATTTCGCCGCTTACCTTCGCCGGATTATTGGCGACATCGCTGTTTCCCAAGCTGCAGAAAAAGATGATTTCCTCTATCGCTCAGCGGGTTACGCCTAAGGTTAAAACGCAACTGCTGTTTACCGCTACGGATGAGACGGTTGCCGTTCCGGAACGTCCAAAACTGGGATTTACCGATAGCGAACAAGTCGAACGGGTAGCGGCGTTGCTGCGTGTTTTAGGACTCACCGCCGGTTTTGCGCGGATTGTCGCGTTAGCAGGTCATGGCTCGACCAGTCATAACAACCCGCATGAAGCCGCGCATAATTGTGGCGCCTGCGGCGGTGGCAAGGGCGGACCTAATGCGCGGGTAGTCGCGGCCATGGCCAACCGGCCTGAAGTGCGTGCATCGCTGGCGCTGCAAGGTATTGTTATTCCTGACGACTGCTGGTTCGTTGCTATGCAACACGATACCTGTAGCGATGCCATGATCTGGTACGATCTGGACGCAATACCGGCTTTGCTGCGTGAGGATTTCGAGCGTTTCAGGGACTGTATCAGTCGAGCGCAACAATTATCCGCGCATGAGCGTTGCCGACGATTTTTCTCGGCCGAGCGCTCGGCCTCGCCAGCGGAAGCTTTTCAGCATGTGACGCTGAGAGCGCAAGATTTAAGTCAGGTTCGTCCCGAGTTTGGTCATGCGACCAATGCGGCGGCCGTGATCGGTCGGCGCGCCTTGACCCAGGGATTGTTTCTGGATCGGCGTGTATTCCTGATTTCCTACGATCCGAGTCAAGACCCTGACGGGAGCATCCTCGAGTCGATTTTACTGAGCGCAGGCCCAGTCGGCGCCGGCATCAATCTGGAATATTATTTTTCCTCGATCGACAACGAACGTTTCGGTTGCGGCACCAAAGTACCGCATAACGTAACCGGTTTGTTCGGGGTTATGGAGGGCACTGCCAGTGATTTGCGCACCGGTCTGCCTAAGCAGATGGTTGAAACGCACGAAGCGATGCGCTTGCAGATGCTGGTTGAGGCGAAAACATCGGTGCTGGAACACATTTATCAGCGCCAGCCAAGCATACGGGAGCTGGTAGGGGGCGGCTGGGTGCATCTGAGCGCTAAAGACCCCGATAGCGGTGAGATTTTCTTGTTCCAACCTGGCGAGGGCTTTGTGCGGTGGCAAGCTCAGACAAAAGACTTGCCGGTTGGCGATAACTCCCCGGCTTGTTATCAGGATCAAACGTTACCGATAGCGCCGATGTTGATCAAACAGCCTGAACGCTTTGGAGCTTACTAAATGGATGCATTAGTCATTCTGATTCCCTTAATGCCCTTGTCCGCAGCTGCGGTTGTCGGCTTGGGACATCTATTCGGTTTCATCGACGGCGAAACCGGTGAAAGCATAACTGCCGATATTGTGGGCTGGGCGATTACCATGTCTTGCCTGTTGGCTTTGGCCTTGCTGGGTGCCGATTTACTGGGTAAAAATACCGGCACATACACGCTGGGACATTGGCTGAACAGCGACACGCTGGACATACCGGTAAACTTTATCACTACTGGTTTTCATGTGCGTTTGGCGGCGCTGTTTGCAGTACTGCTAGCCCTAGTTATCCGCTTTTCAATGAACTACATGCACCGGGAAGCCGGTTATCACCGCTTCTTTTTTATGCTGAGCCTGTTTTCTTCGGCGATGCTGCTGCTGGTGTTATCGGGTAGTGCCGTCGGCACTTTTATCGGCTGGGAAATTGCCGGGTTAAGTTCTTATTTTTTGATTGCCTATGCTTACGATCGCCCGGTTGCCGCCGCTAATGCGACGCGTGTTTTCGTGACCAATCGTATCGGCGATGCCGGATTTATTCTGGGGATCGGCTTAACGTATGCTTGGGTTGGCAGCATTAACTGGAATGATTTGAATGCTGCTGCGGCTCAGTTGAGCTCGGGTGAAGTGACCGCGATTGCGCTGTCTTTTTCGGTTGCCGCCTTTGCCAAATCGGCGCAACTGCCTTTCACTTCCTGGCTGGGTCGTGCGATGGAAGGGCCTACGCCGTCGAGCGCGGTATTTTACGGCGCGGTCATGGTGCATGCCGGTGTCTATCTGATTATTTTGTTAAGGCCGGTTTTTGAATATTCAACCCTGGCAATGGCGGTGCTCGCTGTCGTAGGTTTGATCACCGCTGTGTACAGTTTTGTGGTTGGGCTGACCCAGACCGACGTTAAAAGTTCGTTAATTTTTGCGACCTCCGGCCAATTGGGCCTGATGTTTCTGGAATGCGGATTGGGGTTTTGGCAACTGGCCGGTTGGCATCTTTGTGCCCATGCGGTGGTGCGTGGTTATCTGTTTCTGACTGCGCCATCGCTGATGCATAATGTGCACGGTCTGAGCGTAGACAGTTCGCAGCGCAAAGCTTCTGTAGGCGATACCCCAGCCTGGAGATATGTGGCCTCGGTGCAGCGTTTCTGGCTGGATCCGATTACCGATTGGGCGCTGGTCAAACCGGTGCGCGGCTTGGCGCATGACCTGAGCTATTTTGACGATCATATCGTTGACCGGGTTATGGGCGGAGCTGCTCCCGTCATCCAGGCGATATCGTCACTGGCGCAACTGGAAGAACAGATAGTCGGCGCGAAACTGGATAATGACGCCGATAAATTTGCCCGAGGCAGCGGGCTGGCAGGGAAACTCACCGAATGGACGGCAGCCATCCTGCACTGGTTCGAAGACCGTCTTGTGTTGCGCGGCATCGGTAAAGATACGATTAAGTATGGCCGCCAACTTGGACATATCGCCAATAAATTTGAACAATCAGTGCTTAGACCCCGCTATCTGGTGTTGTTTGTGTTGATAACATTGCTCGTTGCTTTTTGAGGTTCTGATGGATATTACTGTGACTCCCTGGTCGGAATCTGTGGCCTTTCCGCTGCTCACTACGTTGACGTTGGTTCCTCTGCTGGCCATGATTGCTATCCTGTTGTCGCGCTCACCAAGGGTTGCGTTGCGTTTTGGTTTTGCCGGAGCGCTGTTGACGGTATTGCTTAGCCTCTATCTGCTGACTGTTTTCGATTCTGGTCTTCCCGGTATTCATCTGGTTGAACAGCTGCATTTTGCCGGTCTTAGTTATCGTGTCGGCGTTGATGGGACCAATATTTTATTTATCCCGCTGACCGCCATTTTAACCTTGCTGGCGTTGATTTATACGCTGATTACCCGTCATGTGACCGACCGGCTGTTTATTGCCTGCCTGCTGGGTTATGAAACGATATTGATCGGCGCTTTTGTCGCGTTGAATGTTTTGCAGTTCTGGTTTTGGTGTGTGCTGGAACTGATTCCCGTCGTGCTGCTGACGGTGCATGCCGGAACCGGACAAAAACGGCGCTGGGTTGTGGTCTTATTGCTGCAATATTGGGTCAGCGGTTTGTTGTTGACCCTGGCGGGTTTTTTGCTGCTGGCTTTCGGCTTAATCGATTCCAGCCATGCATTGACCTTCGACTGGGTGACGCTAAAACAGAATAACGCCTATTTGCATGATGAAGTGTTGATTTTTATCCTGCTGTTTTTCGGCTTTGCGATCCGTATGCCATTATTTCCGTTTCACGGCTGGTTGCCGGTATTGGCCGAACAAGGCACGGTCGCCAGTGCTGTGGTGTTTCTGGTCGGCTTGAAGCTGGGCATTTATGCAGCCATTCGCTTCATCTTACCGATGGTGCCCGGGGTCGTCGAACAATGGGCCGGCTTTGTGGTGACGCTGGGCCTGATCAGCATTTTTTACGGCGCCTTGCTGGCATTAATGCAGATCAATATTCGGCGGTTGCTGGCTTTTGCGGTCATCAGCCAAACAGGGATGCTGGTCATTGGCGCCTTCTGCTTTAATGCGAACGGCCTGGAAGGTAGTCTATTGCTGTCCGTGGCATACGGTCTGGCGATGGCGGGTATGTTGTTCAGCATCGGTCTGATTTACGAGCGTACCCGCACCGCTTTTATTCCCCGGCTGGGCGGGTTATTTAACACCAACGGTACGCTGGCCTTGCTGTTTTTGCTGTCCGCACTGAGTACGATGGTGATGCCCGGTACCACCGGTTTTGATGCGGCACATTTGCTCGTTGAAGGCATTATTGAGGAATATGGCTGGTTACTGGCCATTGCTATTTTGGTCGGCAACCTGTTGTCCGCCGCGTTCCTGTTATGGGCTTTTCAGCGAATTTTTATGGCGGCGTCCAAACGTGCTGTACAGCCCTACAGCTGTGCGCACCATCCAGTCAAAACCGAGCGCATTATCGCCGCGATGATTTGTCTGCTGCTGATCGGCACCGGATTTTACACGACCCCGTGGCTGAATTTTATCGACCAGGACGCGGCTGAAATCGGCAAGCAATATCCGATGCACGGCGTACCCTCCACCGACGACAACGACCCACATGAATAATGCCAGTTTCCCCCTGTTAAGCCTGCTTATTTTGCTGCCTTTATCAGGCGCGATTGCGGTAACGTTTATTCGTAATATCCAACTGGCCAAAAACATTGCGTTATGGGTTGCCGTGCTGGAATTGATCGCAACGCTGAGGGTGGTGCAACTATTTAATGCCGACCTAGGCGATGGTTTTCAACTGGTCGAGCGGTATGCCTGGATACCCGGCCTGAATATTGAATATCTGCTTGGCGTAGACGGCATTTCTGTGTTGTTTTTGCCGATGTCCGCCTTGTTAACCTTCATGGTGATCGTGGCGTCATGGAATTCGGTGCAAACGATGCCCCGACTTCATTTAGCCTTATTGCTGGCGCTGGAAGGCGTGACTATCGGCGTATTTTCGGCGCTGGATATGGCGCTGTTCTTTTTGTTCTGGGAACTGACCCTGCCGCCTATTTTCTTTTTAATCGGTTTATGGGGTATAGGCTCGGAACGGCGCAGCGCAGCAATCAAATACACGCTGTTTATGCTGTTTGGCGGCGTGCCGTTATTGTTTGCGATTATCATCCTGGCGATGAATCACGCCACGGCGGTGGGCGGCAGTATTCCGCAGGACTTGTCCTTCAGCTTGCCGGTATTATTGGCAACGGCCTTGCCGGATCACTTGCAGACGCTGGTATTTATTTTATTACTGCTCGGCTTTGCCGTTAAAGCGCCCTTAGTGCCTTTCCATACCTGGCTGCCGACTGTCGCTATGGAAGGTCCGACGCAAATGACAGCCTTATTAATCGGCTTGAAACTCGGCGCTTTCGGCATCATTCGGTTTACCATGCCGCTGGCGCCGTCCGCTGCGGTTGAATACAGCTGGGTGTTGGGCATACTCGGCGCGATTACGCTGGTTTACAGCGCACTAATCGCCCTGCAACAAACCAATTTACGCCGCTTGCTGGCTTATGCCAGCGTCAGCCATGTGGGACTGGTTATCGTCGGCATTGCCTCCTTGAATATGCAGGGCATACAGGGGGCGATTTTCCAGTTACTGAACTTCACGATGGTCGCCGGTTCCCTGATGCTGGTGGCCGGTTTTATCCAGCATCGTCTGGGCAGTACCGAAGCCATTCATCTGGGCGGCCTGGCTAAAGTCATGCCGCGCTTAACCTGTTTTTATTTTTTATTTGCGCTGGCCAGCATGGGCTTGCCCGGCACCAGCGGTTTTCCGGCCGAATTACTGTTGATAGTCAGCACCATGCTGGCGCATCCCAGCATCAGCATCGCGGCCCTGATCGGCGCGATACTCAGCGCGGCGTATATGCTGTCCTTTACCCGTCGCGCCTTCTTCGGCCCGATCACCCAGTCTAGCGTCAAGCAGGTGCAGGATTTGCGTCCCCGAGAACTGACCTTGTTGTGCGTGTCGGCATTGCTGATATTGGGAATTGGCTTCTTTCCGAATAGTGTATTGAAAATCAATAAAACAACGGCAGAGGCTTGGTTGAGTCGGCTAATGGATCAGTCGGTATTGGCAAGCAAGGCTGAGCAGGATTAAAACACATGCAGCACTGTGTTGACATGTGTAACACATTTAGCAGATACTTTTAACAAGAAATTAGTTAATTGGCATTAAAGGCTATGAGAACAGAACACACACCCGCAGAAGTAAACATTCACTTGCGCGCGAAAGCACATGATAGATTGCTTATCGACCAAGCGGCAGAGTTGCTTGGTTCAAATCGTTCGCAATTTATGATGGCCTCAGCACTTAAGGAAGCCAAGAATGTGATCCTTGACCAAACCTCTATTTATGCAGACAACAAGACATTCCAAAACGTATTGGAGTGGCTGGACACACCGGCAACACAAGAACAGATTGACGGGATGAACCGATTGCGGACAATCAATCCCCCTTGGTCGGATGAGTGAAAATAAGAAAATTTGTTCACCTGATCATTTAATCGTACTGCATGATACAGAGGGCTTCCGCTCGGGCGAGGAAACGCTGGATACTTGGTTGCATAAGCGGGCATTCGCCAATATGGAAGCATCAGCAAGCAGAACTTATGTTATTTGTCCGTCCGGTTCGCATAAGGTTATTGGATACTACGCTATTTGCATGGGGCAGATTTTTAGCCAAGAGGTTATTGGTTCCATGCGTCGGAATATGCCCCGCCAGATTCCAGCGGTAATACTTGGACGCTTAGCCATTGATCAGAGATGGCAAGACCAAGGATTAGGCAAAGCCCTGCTTCAAGATGCAGTGCAAAGGTCAGCCCGTGCGGCTAAAGAAGTATCCGCCCGTCTTTTGATTGCACATGCCATTTCTCCAGAAGCGGAAGCCTTCTATTTGCATTACGGTTTTGCCCGCCTTCCAACCGAAACGCCAACCTACGCCCTAGACCTTATCAAGTTTGCCGACCTCTCATAATAACCTTCGTCAGTTTGGATGGGCTGATCCAAGAAAGGGAATATAAGGTCTTGCATTGTGCATGCCTCTAAAGAAAGCTTAATTACGCACAATGCAAGACTTGAGACTTCATTCACGGTCATGGTTACGCCACCTCACGCGCCGCCTCTTCAATAATGCTATCAGGTACGCCAAGCTTTTTTAATGCCGCAATCAACTTGGCTTCCTTGCTCAATGCAAACTGCGCTTCGTCGCGGCGCAAGCACTCGCTAATGTACGACTTTAATAAAGCCTGATAGCCGGAAAAGCCTTTGCAGGGTGCAATAACCTTCATGGACTCCACCACATCGACCGGAATGCGCAGAGTGATTGAAGTCATGGGGCGGTCTTTAGTTAAGCGTTTTTTTAGTGTGTCAGAAATCATAATCATTGCGCTCCGTTAGCGTGGCCTTGCGAGCCGAAATAAGCCGGATAAACTCACCTTCAAGTTCAATATGCACAACAAACAGCAACCGGCCTTTTTCGTCGTAGCCGATAACCGCATCACGGGATTCATGATTGCGTCCTGCATCAACCAGTTTTAAAAACGGGTCGAAGAAAGCTTCGGCAGCTTGGTCGAACGTAATCCCGTCATGTTTGATTGCGTTCGCCGCAGCTTTGCGGGCATTCCAAACAAAGCTGACGCCGTTTTTCTCGTAGTGAATATCCATATAAGCAAGACTAATATAATGTATTGTTTTTGTAAATACAAATGACGGATGGTTTGTTTGATTTATCGTATTATGGAATTGGTGAGATCAACCAAACCCAGACAATAGCTCTTCGTTATCTGATTCTTTGGTGTTCTGTGATGGGCAAGTTTAGAATTTATTGTGTTATTGAAGCTTGTAAATGGCAGGCATAAAAAGCATGCCTGACCTACAGGACTAACTTGCTCATATTTCTAAAAGCGCATCAGACGAGCCAGTATTATCAATGCTTGCTAACTGTTTTAAGATTTCGGCCTGTACATTTTGTTTATCGTGATACCAGTCTGTACTCCAAATTCTTAAGATTTTCCAGCCTTTGCTTTCCAAAATGTTCTGACGCCAAATATCGTTAAATCTAGCCTTCCATCCACTATGGTAAGTAGCTCCATCGCACTCGATACCATATAGATAACCCATTCCGTTGGGATTCTTAACTGCCAAATCTATTCGAAACCCACCTTCGCCAACTTGCGAATCGACCTCATATTGGTTTTGCATTAGGAACTGATGTTACGCACAAGCAGCCCTGAGTTCTTTCAATTCCCTCAAGGCCTGTT
>JAQSDX010000041.1 GCA_029946125.1 Candidatus Methylobacter titanis | reverse complement strand
TATATGCGTATTTTGGTGGCTGCAATCATGTTTTTATAGTAAATAATTATCACTGAAAAATCAACAGCACACTTACATCCCCCACCTGAAGGAAGGGGTTTTACGGACTCTTTGGTCAACAGTGTTTGAGCAATGGCAACACTTTTTTTCCACGTTATGCCCGGTTAGATGCTGTGTTCTGCGTAATAACACTTATTTAATCATCCTCATCCGGTATTTGCCCCCTAAACTCTTCCGATAACAGCATTTGTCCTCCGGTGACAACCAGTTGCTCGCCGACATTAATGCCGTTGCCGACAAAATAACCGCCGGTCGTTGCTGAATACTGATCTACAGCACGACGGCTGAACTGTTGTTCAGCGGTTTTAATGTAAACGAAGGCCTGATCCAGATGCCAGACCAAAGCAGATTTGGGGATAACGACGCCGGAGCGGTTTTCACCTTGTTCTGGTATCCAGGCCGCAACGCGCATGCCGGTTCTGATAGAGTTGCCGCAAGACTGCCCGGAGCAGTTGCCGCGACCGTCAGTTTGGAAGAAATAGCTTTCGCCTTGCGCGCTGGCATCGGTTTGCGGAGCCGCTGAAATCAGTTCGGCTTTGCTGGCCGCACTGCGGTTTCCCGAGGCTTCAACGTAAATGCTCTGAATGTCGTTGGCCAGTTGTTTATTAACCGGCAAGGTAATTTGCAGCAGCGTTTGTTTGCCGGATAAAAAAGCGCTCAATTTATCGGAATCCGTAGATAACGCCCATTCGGTTAGCTTTTTACCCCAACTGAGCCGGGCTTCATCTACGATAGCCTCACTTTGAACAGCGCTTGCATCAACCTGGGCTTTGTCGGCCTGCCATTGCGCTTGCTGAACTTGCAGGTTGCGCTTTGATGTCGCGCCCTCACGATACAAGTCTTGTTGCCGCTTGATATTCTGTTCGGCCTGCTTAAATCTTGCCGCCGCGCCGCCGTGCTCGGTTAACGTGAGCAAATACCGGTGCCGCAATTCAATCAGCGGCTGTAAATTGACCGCTCTGCCGTAAGCGGTAAATTCAGCATGATGGCTGACAGGGCCGAGTGTTATTGTCTGCAAACCCGATAACGACTGGGCTTGATTGGACAGGAAAAGTGTTCCCGGCTCTGCGGAACCCTGTCGCTTGACAACCGGCTTATCGTCATCATCGGCAAAAACTAAGGTCATACTGAGTAAAAAAATACAGGCTATTGAAAGAACATTCATGTGGACAGTAAAAGGGTGTGTGGATTGAAACATGTTATAAGATTTACGTTCTTAAATGCATTTTTTTGTTGTTTTTAAAAAATTGCACGTTATCCTTGAAAACAAAGTAACTATCACTATTGAGACATTATCATGAGCGACTTACCGGATAACTTGAAGTACGCAACAAGCCACGAATGGGTGCAGGTGGAAGACGATAACATCGTTCGCATCGGCATAACCGATTTTGCTCAGGAAGAATTGGGCGATTTGGTTTTTATTGAGTTGCCGGAACTGGGCCGTAAAGTCATGGCAAAAGAGCAATGTGCCGTAGTCGAATCGGTTAAAACGGCATCCGATTTATTCAGCCCGGTTAGCGGCGAAGTGGTCGCTGTCAACGAAGCGGTGGCGGATGAACCTGAGCGGGTCAATGATGACGCTTATGGAACCTGGCTGTTTTGCATCAAGGCAAATGACCTGACCGAACTGGACGCATTGATGAACGCGGATGCTTATCAGCAAATGATTGAGCAATGATTTAGGCTAAAGGTACCAGGCGAAAGATGCCAAACAATAGTCTTTTCGCTTTTTACCTTGATAACTTTTATTTTAGCCGCGATTGCTCCCGGCAGTCTTGCGGCATACACACCATCCCTGACAATAAAAAGGAACGCAATGAGTGCATTAATATGTGGGTCTATGGCTTACGATACCATCATGGTTTTTCATGATAAATTCAAACATCACATTTTGCCGGAAAAAATCCATATTCTGAATGTATCATTCCTGGTGCCGGTGATGCGACGCGAATTCGGCGGTTGTGCGGGTAACATTGCCTACAATCTGAAACTACTCAACGAAGAGCCGTTAATTATGGCAACCGTCGGACATGATTTTGAACCGTATGCCCAATGGCTGGCTCAAAACCAGTTGTCCAGCGAATTCATTCAGATTCTGGATAATCATTATACCGGCCAAGCCTATATCACTACCGATGAGGAAGCCAATCAGATTACCGCATTCCATCCGGGCGCGATGAATTCGTCGCATTTGAATTCAGTGCCGACTGACCGACAAATCAGCATCGGCATCGTATCACCCGACGGCAAAGAAGGTATGCAATTGCATGCCGAGCAATTCGCGGAACTGGATATACCGTTTATTTTCGATCCCGGCCAGGGCATGCCGATGTTTAATGGCGAAGAATTGCTCAAGTTTATCGATCAGGCAACCTGGGTGACCTTGAATGACTATGAATCCGAGTTAATGCAGGAACGTACCGGCTTGTCACTGGAACAAATGGCTGAACGGGTTGACGCGCTGATCATTACTTTGGGCGCTCAGGGTTCTCAAATTTATACCCACGGCGAGTGCATTACCATTCCGGCAGCAAAGCCCAAAGCAATACTAGATCCGACAGGTTGCGGCGACGCCTATCGTGCCGGGCTTTTATACGGCCTGATGAACGAATTGGACTGGGAAACTACCGGCAGAGTCGCCTCACTGATGGGCGCCATTAAAATAGAACATAACGGCACCCAAAATCATGCGTTCGATAGGGATGGTTTCAAGCAGCGATACCACGATAATTTTGGTTCTTCGCTTTAATCGTTAATCCTAAAAAAACAGTTAGTCCACGAAAACCAACAGTATATTGTGCGCCTTCGTGGTTAATCCGATTTGAAAGACTTATGACTGCCATTTAGTCTGAATTACAAAGAGCACTTCATGCTAAAACACACCCAAAATCTCTTAGACATCATGGCGCGCCTGCGCCACCCTGAAGAAGGCTGTGCCTGGGACGTTAAGCAGGATTTCACCAGTTTGATTCCTTACCTGATCGAAGAAGCCTACGAAGTCGTCGATGCGATTGAACGCAATGACCTGGATGATTTACGCTTGGAACTGGGCGACCTGCTATTGCAAGTGGTATTCCATTCCCAGATCGCCGAGGAACAGGGCTTGTTCAGCTTTGAACAGGTTGCAGAGGGTATTTGCGACAAGCTGATACGCCGCCATCCGCATGTTTTTTCCGATGCTGTTTTCAACACCGATGAAGAACGCCATCAAGCCTGGGAACAGGAAAAGGCTATCGAGCGACAGAAAAAGAACAAAACGGCGGAACCAGACAGCGTATTGTCAGGTGTCGCCCGCAATCTTCCGGCATTGATTGAGTGCGAAAAAATACAGGATCGCGCCGCCAATCACGGCTTTGACTGGCCGGATGTACCACCGGTTTTCGATAAGGTACTGGAAGAACTGGATGAGGTTAAAGAAGCCTGGCAATCGGGGGATCAGGCCCATATTCAGGAAGAAATCGGCGATTTATTGCTGGTTACGGTTAATTTGGCTCGGCATTTAAACGTCAATGCCGAAGTCGCACTCAAGGAAAGCACTAAAAAATTCTCCAGGCGCTTTCAATACATAGAACAACAGCTTGAAGCGTCCGGACTGAACCTGAAAGATTGCGAACTGGCTGAGTTGGATGCTTTCTGGAACCAGGCAAAACAGGCTTTAAACAAAAAATAGATCATGTAAAAGGGGCGACCGGTTGGTCGCCCCTATATAGATTAAAACTCTTCCCACTCATCAGCACTTGCTGTCATTGTTTGAGGTTTTGGCTGGGCAACAGGGCCCCTTGCCGGAGAATTGAAATCTTTTTTCAAGCGCATAATTGCAACCCCGACTGCCGTTGACGCGGAAACGAACGCGGATCCGTTACCCAGCAGTGCTTCCGCCTCGCCGAATTTTTTTGCATTGATCATATTAGCTATTCTTCCAGCCTCGATATGAAAGGCTGCATGCTTGGACACGCAATCGGCATAACTCGGCTCATGAGCAAGGTGAGATTTCACGTCGTGGTGCAACCATTTACCGAAATCGCAACAATCATCTCTTGAAATCGTTGCCGCATCCATTTCTTCGCGTTTTGATATGGCGGTACGAAGCTTCACTTTCCACTCGGAATGTTTATCAAGCGCCTTATCCAAGTCTATGCCGACGTTATTAGGCACGGGCGTATTTTGATAAGTCTTGGCAGGAGCATTTTTTATGGCAGTTTGGCTAACCGTAGGTACCGGCGCAGCATGGGTAAATCCAGCAAAACCGCGCGAATCGCCGTCCAATTTAAACTGCCCCACCGTAACCGCCAGATTTTGTGTTTGTTCTTCCAGAGACTCGGCTGCAGCGGCCGCCTGCTCAACCAAAGCCGCATTTTGCTGGGTTACATCGTCCATCTGCCCAATAGCTTGATTAACCTGCTCAATGCCTGAGGTTTGCTCCATTGACGCGGCGCTGATCTCAGACATAATAGCCGTCACACCATGAATGGCACTGACAATTTCTTCCATGGTTTTTCCTGCCTGAGCAACCAGTTTGGTGCCGTCTTCAACCTTTTCCACCGAATCGCCGATCAGGGCTTTGATTTCGGCCGCAGCCGCAGCGGCCCGTTGCGCCAGACTGCGCACCTCGACGGCTACCACCGCAAAGCCGCGACCTTGTTCGCCGGCACGAGCTGCTTCTACCGCAGCGTTAAGCGCGAGAATATTGGTTTGAAAAGCAATACCGTCTATCACTGAAATGATGTCCACCACCTTGCGTGAAGATTCATTGATGTCTTCCATGGTTGATACCACTTGGCCAACTACCTTGACGCCCTTACCCGCAATCTCTGTTGCGCCGACGGCGAGCTGATTGGCATGCTTGGCATTTTGACTATTGGCCTGTACGGTAGAGGTCAGCTCTTCCATGCTGGCAGCGGTTTGTTCCAGGCTGGCCGCCTGCTCTTCGGTGCGGTGCGACAGGTCGTTGTTGCCCGCTGCAATTTCTTTTGCTGCTGTATTGATGGTCTCGGAAGCTTCCTTGATTTGACTGACAATCTCTTTCAGTTTTTCCACGGTGGAATTGGAGTCATCTTTAAGCTGACCGAAAGTCCCCGAATAGTTATTCGTGATAGTTTCGGTTAGGTCGCCACAGGATAGTGCACCCAATACGCGCACCACTTCATTCAGACTGGTAGAACTGGTTTCCATCAGCTCATTAACACTCTCCGCCAATTGCAGAAAGAAGCCTTCTTTATCACTTTCGCTAATGCGTTGATTGAAATCGCCTAACACCGCACCACTGACCACTCTGGCAACTTCCTGTTCGATGCTCACTTCAGCCGTTCTATCCTTCCATTCCACCACCGAGCCGATTCTCTGCCCTTGCCCGTTATTGATAGCATTGGCTATCACATAAAAAGTACGCCCTCCAATCACAAGTTCACTACGAAAAGCCGACGTTAAATTAGCCAGCAATTGTTGCTGATACCCAGGATTCTTGTGGAAAGTATCGATATTCACTCCCAATAATTTACGCGAATCAAACCGAGGTAAGGTCTTGCGGATGTCAGATTCGGCGTTTTGCATCATAGCGATGACCGCCGGATTTATATAAATAATGTTCCTCTCATTATCCGTCACCATCACGTTACCGGTAATGCTATCCAAAGCAATTTTAAGACGTTGGAATTCATCATGCTCGTTATGATCTTTCGTGATCCGCGCGAGTAATTGCTGCTGCATGGTATTCATCGAGCGGAACAACTCGCCTAATTCATCCTTTTGCGAAAGATCAACACTTGAACTCAAATCGCCCTTTGCAATGGCGCTAGCGACCTGCTGAAGCGAGTGAATCGAGCGTAAAACCCCACGGCTGATAATAAAAGTTAATGCCACGGTCATCAGGACGGCGAGCAGGGCTAGCATGATAAAGAATATCGCCATATTTCGGGCATCGTTCTTCAATCTGTCCGCTGTATTAAGCAAATCAGCAGCAAGCTTATCCTCGACTTCCTTAACCAGATCAATTTTTTCGGTCACCATTTTGAACCAATACACCGGATCAATGCCTAGCCCCGGCTCAATGCCTTTGTCTAGCGCAATTTTCTTTATCCGCTCGACTTCATTAACCGCCGAACCTAATACTTTAGCGGTGTAAAAGGCTTTTTCACTGTCCAACGCATAGTCAAAAAACAAGTTGGTGTAAACATCCTGGGCCGACAAGTTGCTCAAAAATCGGCTTTGGCTGTCGGGTGTAAATCGGTCCGCAACAAATGTTGCCGCCAGTAAGGCCCGCTCCATGCCGATATGCTCCTTGGCTCTGAGCAAGCTTGAATAGGAAGAAGCCCGACGGGAAATTTCTCTGTGAGAGCTGAGCGTGGAAACCTGAGCCGGTACGTCAAGAAGAGAGTCAATGGTTTTAGTGTAATAAGCGCTGGATTGGGTACCATTCATCCCAAGTGCGCTGATGCTACCGCGCTGGGTATTCAGCTCACCGAGATTATTCTTGGCGGCGTCTAACAAATGATTTAACCCGCCACTGTAGCTACTGACTTCAAAACGGTTAATTGTAGATTGAAATATCTCAACAGTCTTATCGGTTTTTGCGCGTTGTACCGGTAATTCAGCAGCAAATTTGACACCATTACTGCTGAGGAAAGAGGCGCTCATGCCTCGTTCTTTCTGCATTTCATGTGCCAAGGCACCGATTTTAACCGAAACATCAACCAGCGCTCCTAGCTTAACCATTTCTTTCGAGGTCGATAAGCGCTCAAAAACTCCGATCCCGGCAAAATAAAGCAGGGCAAGCGCCGGAATAGCCGTCATCAGGATCAATTTTGATCGTAAGCTCGACGTGAAAGTGATACTGTTTGACATGCTACATTCCTTGAATGATGTTTCTAAAGTCGAATAGGCGCCTAAATGACCTGCCCTAATTGTTAGAAAAAATTATAGCATCTAAAAGCTAAGCATCCAGCAACCGAATTGCCATCACATCACACTTGGCGTAATGCAGAACGCTATTTGCCGTTGAACCCAGCAATAGCGATAGGCCATGCCGCCCATGAGACCCGACAACGATTAAATCAACCTGCTCCCGCTCGGCAAGCTGAACAATCTCCTGTTTAGGTCCGCCCCAGACCATCCAACGGTTGTTCTGAGCCACATCCAGCTGATCGCCAATTTGCATTAACTTGGTTTTTTCCGCTTCGAGCAGTTCATAGCCTGAATCTTCGATTAAAGAAATCACCGTTCCATAACCGGTATCCGGCATCGGAATATTATCCAGTACATGAATAAGACTCAATTTAGCCTGATATTTTTCGGCCAAGTTCTTTGCTCTTCGAGCCACTGTACCGCCATGTTCAGAATAATCCACAGCCAGTAAAATATGTTGATAAGTATCCATTATTCTTGCCTTATTTTAAGAAACCAGAGTACGTGCAATATGTCACCTCAGACTAATCCGAGTAGACTCATTCAACACAAAGGCCCGAAGGACAAAAAGATAAAAATCTTCTGCTCTTCGGGCCTTAAGGGAGGAAATAGTTCCGTAAGTTGGGTTACGACTGCATGGGCAGATATTGACGCCTCGGTAATTGCTCCTGCATGACTCTACCTCCTGTATCCATGCAGTCGTGCAAGATCTGCATTCCCCACATCCATGTGGATTATGCAGGAGCAATTTGCCGAGGCGCGTCTTTTTGCGCCGTAACCCAACGGGTACGGCTAAATCTTATGATAAATATCAGCGCCTTCTTCGAGGAACTGTTTGGATTTTTCATCCATGCCCAGTTTTAAAGCTTCTTCCTCGGCAATCCCTTTGGCTTTCGCATAATCGCGGACATCCTGACTGATTTTCATCGAACAGAAATGCGGGCCGCACATCGAGCAAAAATGAGCGACTTTGGCAGAATCTTTAGGCAAGGTTTCGTCATGAAATTCGCGGGCTTTTTCAGGGTCAAGACCGATATTGAACTGATCTTCCCAGCGGAATTCAAAACGCGCTTTGGACATCGCGTTGTCGCGCGCCTGTGCGCCCGGATGGCCTTTAGCCAGATCGGCGGCATGGGCGGCGATTTTATAAGTCACGATGCCTTCGCGAACATCCTGCTTGTTCGGCAAGCCCAAATGTTCTTTTTGGGTAACATAACAGAGCATCGCGCAACCGTACCAGCCGATATTGGCCGCGCCTATCGCTGAGGTAATATGGTCGTAACCGGGAGCGATGTCGGTCGTCAGCGGCCCTAGAGTGTAGAACGGCGCTTCGCCGCATTCTTCCAGCTGTTTTTCCATGTTGATTTTGATCATGTGCAACGGCACGTGACCCGGGCCTTCTATCATGGTTTGCACGTCGTGTTTCCAGGCGATTTTGGTCAGCTCGCCCAAGGTTTCCAGTTCACCGAATTGCGCCTCGTCATTGGCATCGTAAATTGAACCGGGACGCAGGCCATCGCCTAATGAAAAAGATACATCGTAGGCTTTCATGATTTCGCAGATGTCTTCAAAATGCGTGTACAAGAAGCTTTCGGTGTGATGCGCCAGACACCATTTCGCCATGATCGAGCCGCCGCGCGACACGATGCCGGTCATGCGTTTTGCAGTTAAGGGTACATGGTGCAAGCGCACCCCGGCATGGATAGTAAAGTAATCGACGCCCTGCTCGGCTTGCTCAATCAAGGTATCGCGGAAGATTTCCCAGGTCAGGTCTTCGGCTTTGCCGTTAACTTTTTCCAACGCCTGATAGATAGGCACGGTACCGATAGGCACGGGGGAGTTGCGTAAAATCCACTCGCGGGTTTCATGAATATTCTTCCCAGTCGACAAATCCATGATGGTATCGCCGCCCCAACGAATGCCCCAGAGCATCTTTTCAACTTCTTCCTCGATAGACGAGGTCACCGCCGAATTGCCCAAATTGCCGTTGATTTTAACCAGGAAATTACGGCCGATAATCATCGGCTCCAATTCGGGATGATTGATGTTGCAGGGGATAATCGCTCGGCCTCTGGCGACTTCATCGCGAACAAATTCAGGAGTGATAGTATCGGGAATCGATGCGCCGAAAGAATCGCCGGGATGCTGGTCTTTCCACAAATGGCGCATTTCTTCCATTTTTTGGTTCTCACGAATGGCGATATATTCCATCTCCGGCGTGATAATGCCCTGTCTGGCATAATGCATTTGCGATACGTTTTTCCCCGCTTTGGCTTTACGCGGTTTGCGGATATGCTCAAAACGCAGTTCGGCGGTAGCAGGATCTTCAAGACGCTGACGACCGAATTCCGAACTGGGGCCGGATAATTCCTCAGTATCGTTGCGCTCTGCAATCCAGGCTGAACGAATAGCGCCCAGACCTTTTTTTAAATCGACTTCGACATTAGGATCGGTATAAACACCCGAGGTATCGTAGACATAAAGCGGCGGATTTTTTTCTGTACCTGTTTCTGCACCAAAACTCAGAGGGGTATCAGATAAAGTAATTTTACGCATCGGAACTTGTATGTCGGGGCGACTGCCTTGAACATATATTTTTTCTGACGCGGGGTAGGAATCAATCTTTACGCTACTCGATTCAGTAGACGTAACTTCTTTAAGAACAGCGCTCATGTTTATCTCCAACAACAAAACAATAAGGCGCAGGGAAGTCTGGGCTTTCCTACGCCGGTATTAACCGGGGTCAGGTTCAAAGGGTTTTTCTCAGCCTCCCTTTCCCCTGTGACACAAGGAAAAGATAAGCACCCCTAGCCTTTACGGATGTAGCCGTAAGTTAAAGGATAATGCAGCAGATTGCAAGCTTGAACCGCAGCTCCGATATAATAAACACCTTATAAAACAAATGGTTTTGATAAGCAAGTTCATTTATATAGCTTTATTTACCGCCAACACAAGCCCATCGACTGCCATGTAAGTTAAAATATTCGATCATTGAGGCATCCTGAGAGGATTACGTGGAATCAAACAATATTAATAAACCGGAAAACATCGGCTTGTTTTCTCAAAAAGAACTGCTCCGAGCAGGATTTTCCTTCGCCTTTATCATCGCCGTCATATTTTATGTAGACGCAACAAACCACCCGGTAAACCACCATTATTTATTGATCGTTGCTGCCGTTATTGGCGGTTACATGGCTTTAAATATTGGTGCTAACGATGTTGCCAATAATGTCGGTCCGGCCGTGGGTTCCAAGGCCTTAACGATGACCGGGGCTATCATTATTGCGGCTATTTTTGAAGCAGCAGGCGCGCTTATCGCCGGTGGAGAGGTCGTCAGCACCATCAAAAACAGCATTATTGAACCATCGCTGATTAGCAATACCGATACCTTTATCTGGCTAATGATGGCAGCCCTGTTGGCTGCGGCGATCTGGCTTAATATAGCCACGACTCTGGGTGCGCCGGTGTCGACGACTCACGCCATTGTTGGCGGGGTATTAGGCGCTGGCATTGCAGCCGGGGGCCCAGGAATTGCCAATTGGCCTGTACTCGGAGAAATCGCCGCCAGCTGGATCATTTCACCGCTACTCGGCGGTTTGATTGCAGCGGCTTTTCTGTATTTAATCAAACACACTATTACCTATCGGGAAGATATGCTCCAAGCTGCCGCCAACGTTGTGCCCTTGCTTATCTTCCTGATGACTTGGGTTTTTTCAACCTATTTGTTGATGAAAGGTTTGAAAAATATTTGGAATCTCGATATTACCACCGCCGGTAGCATAGGTCTTGCAGCAGCTATTTGCGTTTATCTGGTGGTCAAACCGCGAATCACCAAAGCCGCGCAACAAATGGATCAATCCAAAGACAGCATTAATACATTATTTACCCTGCCTTTAATATTTTCTGCGGCGCTGTTAAGTTTTGCCCATGGCGCTAATGATGTTGCTAATGCTGTTGGCCCCTTGGCAGCCATTAATGACGCTATTTTCAGCGGCGGCGTTGCGACTAAAGCCTCTATCCCTGTTTGGGTCATGTTGGTGGGTGCGATAGGCATTTCAACCGGCTTAGCCCTGTACGGGCCTAAGTTAATCCGCACAGTCGGCAGCGATATTACTGAACTGGATAAAATGCGCGCCTTCTGCATAGCCATGTCCGCCGCAGTCACTGTTATCTTTGCCAGCCAATTAGGCTTACCGGTCAGCTCCACTCATATTGCCGTTGGGGCCGTTTTTGGCGTTGGCTTTTTACGGGAGCTGTTAAAATACAATGATATAAAACGTATAGAAGAAATTAAAGCACACCATGCGCTTAACGATCCTGAAAACGTCGAGGCTTTCCTGAAAACTTTTAGCACCGCTACGGTTGAAAATAAAAAGCTTATGCTTAAAGGGCTAAAACAAGACCCCAATGCAATGCAACTGAATAAAAAAGAGCGCAAAAGCCTGAAAAAAGTTTATCGTAAAGAATTAGTCAAACGTTCTCACATCTATAAGATTGCCGCAGCTTGGGTCACTACCGTGCCCTTATCAGCCATTTTAGCTGCCCTGCTATTTTTTATGCTCCGAGGGATGCTTCTGCCTTAGAGTTTGGCAGTCTATTAGTGCTTACATGCTAAAAATGATTTTTTTTATCAGCGATGTTAGAATTAGCATAATTCCTGACTAACCAGATTTAACGGATGTCAACAGACTCTCAACAGAAAACCAAGCACTCACCGGTACTGGAATTTAAAAGCAGCACTTTTTCTGTGCCTGTTTTAGTTTTAGCCAGTAATGATGTTATGACTATCGAGCAACAATTACAGGATAAAGTTAATCTGGCTCCTGAGTTTTTCAAAAACTCACCTCTAGTATTTGACTTGCAGGAGCTGAATAAACACGATCTCGACATTGATGTTGCTGAGCTCACGAAAATCATCCGTAAGCTGGGTCTATTGCCGATAGGGATTCGTGGCGGCGGCGCACAACAGAATCAACAGGCATTGAAACTGGGGATTCCTGTGCATTCCGGGCATACCGTTGCAGCATCGTCTGAAACTCAAAAACAACAGGCTCCTGAACCTGAGCCTGAGCCAAAATCACAAACCGTTGCTGCAACGACCACCATGATCACCCACCCTGTTCGATCCGGCCAACGCATTTATGCCTCAGGTGATCTAATCATTTTAGCTCAGGTCAGTGCCGGCGCAGAAATTCTGGCTGAAGGCAATATTCATGTCTATGGCTCGCTAAGGGGGCGGGCTCTGGCTGGCGTGCAAGGCAATACTGAAGCCCGTATTTTTTGCTCCGATTTACAGGCTGAGCTCATTTCGATTGCAGGGAATTACAAGGTAAGTGAAGATTTGAATGGCGTGGTTCTCAACCAGCACGTTCAGATTTATTTACAAAACCATACTTTAGTTATTAAAGATATGTAACTACTCAGGCTTGAATTACCTAGGCTTTAGCGTATTATTTTATTTAAAAACGAGTAAAATTGACCAAAAAAGTCACTTTACAGTTATTTTACACCGGCAAAAACCGCTGCAAGCCATGGATTGATAGGCTGAGTAGTTACAATGACATTTAATTTACATCATATTTAAGAGGTAGCGTGTGGCACGAATCATAGTCGTAACATCGGGTAAAGGTGGCGTGGGTAAAACAACCACAAGCGCCGCTATAGCCATGGGGTTGGCAAAAAGAGGCCATAAAACAGCAGTTATTGATTTTGATGTGGGCTTGCGCAACCTGGATTTAATTATGGGTTGCGAGCGCCGCGTTGTTTATGATTTTGTCAACGTCATCAATGGTGAAGCGACGCTTAACCAGGCATTAATACGCGATAAAAACTGCAATCTACTGTACATTCTACCTGCCTCGCAAACTCGGGATAAAGATGCCCTGAGCCAGGAAGGTGTAGGCAAAATTTTAGACGAGCTCAAAAAAGACTTTAAATACATTGTCTGCGATTCCCCTGCCGGCATTGAAAAAGGCGCTCACTTGGCCATGTATTTTGCCGACGACGCTTTTATCGTAACCAATCCTGAAGTTTCTTCAGTGAGGGACTCTGATCGCATGCTAGGTATTTTATCAAGCAAATCACGCCGGGCCGAACAAAACGAAGAGCCTATCAAGGAATACCTGCTGTTATCACGCTACTCGCCGGACCGGGTGAAATTAGGCGAGATGTTGAGCGTGGATGATGTACAAGAAATTTTATCGCTACATTTACTGGGCGTTATCCCTGAATCAAAATCGGTACTCAATGCGTCAAATTCCGGCACCCCCGTTATTCTTGACGAAAAAAGTGACGCGGGCCAAGCTTATGCGGACATTGTTGCTCGCTACTTGGGTGAAGATAAACCACATCGATTCATTGATGAGAAAAAAGGCCTTTTTGGGAAGTTTTTCGGGAGTAAATAATGAGTTTATTGGATTATTTCAGAACCTCTAAAGCCAGTTCGGCATCGCTTGCCAAGGAAAGACTGCAAATTCTGGTTGCTCACGAGCGCACCTCCAGAAACCAACCCTCTTACCTTCCTCAATTGCAAAAAGAATTGCTGGAAGTTATTCGAAAATACATTAACGTAGAGCAAGATGCTATATCCGTTAATTTTGAACAAAACGACACTCAGGAGACACTGGAATTAAATATCGTGCTGCCTGAACATCAAACTAAGACTTCTTAACACAACCATTCAAACTAAAGGTGATCACTATGTCTAATACAATCGGCGATGCAGCCGGAGCCATCTGGAACTATCTGGAAAAAAACGGTCCTGCCAGTGTCAATAAAGTTACCACTGAAACCGGCATCAACAGAAATGATGTTCAACGTGCCATAGGCTGGCTGAGCAAGGAAGGCAAGCTGTCCATTGAGATGATAGGTCGCGCTGAAACACTATCGTTAAAATAAATCAGACATTAAGACGTTGCCATGCAGCGTCTTAACTTTTTTCGGCTCACATCAAAAACAGCGTTGCCAAGCCCAGAAACGCCATAAATCCGACGACATCGGTAACCGTTGTCAGTAAAACGCCACCCGCCAATGCAGGATCTATGTCCATTCTTTGCAAGATTAATGGAATGCTTGCACCGGCGAAGGCCGCACAAATCAGGTTAATAATAACCGCGCCGCCTAATATCAGCCCGATACCGATACTGTGGAACCATATCCCCCCAATACTGGCAACGACGAAAGACCACAACACACCGTTTACGATACCCACCGATAATTCTTTTTTAAATAACTGAACCGCATTGATACCGCTGATCTGCCGCAATGCCAGGCCGCGAATAACCAACGTTAACGTCTGACTGCCGGCGATTCCGCCCATACTGGCGACAATAGGCATCAATACCGCTAAGGCGACAATTTGTTCCAACGTTGCTTCAAATAAACCGATAACCCAGGAAGCCATAAAAGCCGTCACTAGATTAATACCTAACCAGACAGCGCGACGCTTTGCACTGATCATGACCGGTGAAAACATGTCCTGTTCCTCACTCAGTCCAGCCATACTCCTAAACGAGCGGTCAGCTTGGTCGCGAATCACATCAACAATATCATCAACGGTAATTCTCCCCAGCAACCTGCCATTCTCGGCGACTACTGGCGCTGAAAGCATATCGCGGTGTTCAAATAATAAAGCCACTTCTTCCGCCGACATCTGGCATGGAATACCCTCAATACTCGAATCCATCGACTCTGCTACCATGACGAGCGGATCACGGGTTAATAACACGGATAAGGGCAAAACGCCTTGAAAAATATCCAGCTGATCGACAACAAACAAATTATCCGTGGCCTTGGGTATAAATGTGCGCCGTCTTAAATCCTGCAAAACCTCATCCAGAGACTGAGTTGCCTGTACCGTCAACACATCCAGACTCATTAATCCGCCCGCAGTATCATCATCATAAGATAATGCCGCCTCCAAGCGGCTTCTTTCCTGCACCCCTATTGACGCTATTACCTTGGAATATAAAGGCTCAGGAATGACATGCAATAAATCGACAAGATCATCCGACTCCAGGCTTTCAACCGCTTTAATCAGGTCTTTCTGCCCAGTGATTTCAATTAGCCCTTTCGCTACTTCAACATGCAATTGAACCAGAATCTCACCCATAACATCAGGCGGAATAACCGCCCAGATTTTCTTTCGATCTTCGGGTTGTAGCGATTCAATTAAATGCGCGGTCTCCGCAGGATATAACTCATGGATAAAGTGCCTAATCTGAAAGAGGGAGCCACTTTTCAACAATGCGGTAATCTGCGTTAATAAAAGCCTGTTATTGTATTTTTTTTCAGTAAATGACACAGAAGATAGATCCATAGAAATCTCCTTAAATAAAAATGACTAAAATGATAAGTAGGCTTATAGGCCTATTTTGAATTGATCAGCAGACGACATGGAAAGATATTCTTCTCCATGCATAATCTGCATTCAGCCTATCCCTGTGGGTTATGCTGGAAATAGAACGAAGCGGTACAACGCTCCAACAAGAAACTTATTGTAATTCCCGATGACGGACAATTACATTTAAAAAAGGGCCTTTAAACTGTTTGGCGAATGCATCCACCAGATAAACCGAGCGATGTTGGCCGCCTGTACATCCTATAGCCACGGTCAAATAACTACGCCCTTCAGCCTCAAATCGGGGAATCCATCGTTCAAGAAACCCGGAAATATCTTTAAAAAGCTCGGCAACATATTCTTGTTCATTAAGAAAATCGATGACCGGCTGATCTTTTCCTGTCAGCCCTCGCAATTCCGGCACCCAATAGGGATTCGGCAAACAGCGGGCGTCAAACACAAAATCGGCATCCAGTGGAACACCGTGCTTGAAACCAAACGATTGAAACTGCAAGGAAACATGTCTGACATCCCTTTCGCCGACCCGCTCCCTGATAAGCTCACGCAACTGATGGACATGAGTTCGGCTGGTATCAATGATCACACTGGCATACCTGGCAACCGGCGTCAGCATTTCCTTTTCAATTTTTAATGCTTCTTTTAACGGTACATTTAAATCCGTCAACGGATGCCGCCGCCGGGTTTCACTATAACGTTTCAATAAGGTAGATTCTTCAGCCTGCATAAAGATAATTTCGCAATCAATCCCTTTGCTGCGAATTAAATCCAAACTTTCAGAAAAATTGATCAGGCTTTCGCTCTGGTTCCTGGCGTCAATGCCTATAGCCGTTTTGGCATAGGTTTTTTTGTCCACCAGCATGACGTGGCTGATAAAGTCTTCCAGCAAGGTTACAGGTAGATTATCGATGCAGTAATAGCCGCAATCTTCCAAGGTATCCAAGGCGATACTTTTACCCGAACCGGAAAGACCGCTAACGATTAATAGTTTCATAAAATGAGGCTCAAGGTAAAAGGGGCTGGGTTCAAGGCGCTTTTTGTACCTTTCGCCTTGAACCTTTCGCCTGCTTTTTTATCTATGCTGTGCAGTTTTTTCTTTATGCTTGGTAATTTGACGATCTAATTTCTCAACCATGTGGTCGATAGCCACATACATATCTTCCTGATGATCTTCGGCAAACAGTTTAGCGCCACTCATTTGCAACGTTGCTTCGGCCTTTTGAATTAATTTTTCCACGCTTAAAATAACGTGCACTTCGGTAACATTATCAAAATGACGTGCTAATTTTTCAAATTTTGAGTCGATGTGCGCTTTTAAAGCGTCGGTTACTTCAAGATGATGGCCTGTTACGATAACTTGCATGAGATAAACTCCTTTAATGGTGAATGATTAGTTTGTTATCAGCGTCAGGTAGCGTTATAAAATACGCTTACGCTGACTTGATGAGGAAATGAGCATCGCTTCACGATACTTGGCAATTGTTCTTCTAGCAACATTAATGCCCTTTTCTTTTAATAGCTCGGCTATTTTACTATCACTTAACGGTTTTGCCAGATTTTCATTGCTGATTAGCTCTTTAATAAACGCCCTGATAGCCGTAGATGAACACTCTCCTCCTCCTTCCGTTGATACATGACTGGAAAAAAAATACTTAAATTCGACAATACCATTGGGGGTATGCATAAATTTTTGCGTGGTCACTCTGGATATTGTGGACTCATGCAATTCCAGTTCTTCAGCAATATCTCTCAACACCATAGACTTCATGGCAATAGAGCCATGCTCAAGGAACCCGGTCTGCTTTTCCACAATGCACCGGGCAACACGCAATAAGGTATCGTTACGACTATGGAGGCTTTTAATAAACCATCTGGCCTCCTGCAAATGATCTTTCATGCAGGCATTGTCCTTACTGTTATCGGCCCGCTTTATCATGCTTGAATAAAACGGATTGATACGTAATTTAGGCGCTATATCGGGGTTTAGGTTGACTTGCCATTTACCGTTTCGCTTAGCCACGTAGACATCGGGGATAACATATTCGGAATCCGAATTCTGTATCTGTGCGCCCGGTTTGGGATCCAGGGTTCTGATGAGTGCCACCACCTCATCCAGTTGCCGCTCGGTAACACCCAATTTACGCATCAGTTTCGACTGCTCATGCGTAGCTAATAAATCCAGGTATCGGGTAACCAGAATCAATGCCTCCTCTTTATAAGGCGTGGCCTCCGGCAACTGCTGTAGCTGTAATTTGAGGCAATCTTTTAAATCAATGGCGGCAACACCGACCGGATCAAAGTTTTGTACCCTGTGCAGTACCGCATTAACTTCATCAAATTCCAAATCGTCCAACTGCCCCAACATCCCCTGAAAAATTTCTTCAGGGCTACTGATTAAATAGCCGTCTCCATTGATCGAATCAATAATAGCCATAGAGATGGCATGGTCCCGTTCTGAAAACGAGGTCAATTCTACTTGCCATAACAAATGATCCTGCAAGGTTGAACATTTACTGCGCTGTGTTTCAAATTCGATAGTCTCAGAGGAATTACCACCCGACTCCATCGCGTATTCATAGACATCATCCCAAGAAGAATCGATGGGCAGTTCATCCGGCATATCGGTTTGTGAACCCTGACTGGTCAGTAAATCCGTATTATCAGTTTTTTTCTCAGCTGTTATTTCGACTTCCTGAACGGCATATTCTTCCTCATTAACTTCCAGCATCATATTGGATTCAAGAGCCTGTTGAATCTCCTGCTGCAATTCTAATGTCGACATCTGCAACAATTTGATCGCCTGTTGCAATTGCGGCGTCATAGACAGCTGTTGGCCTAATCGAAGATGTAAGGATTGTTTCATTTAAGGCTCAAGGTTCAAGGTTCCAAAGCTAAAGGCTAAAATTATTGCCTAAATACACTTTACGCACTTCCTCATTGGCAACGATAGCTTGCGCTCCGCCTTCGGCAATGACTCTGCCGTCGTTAAGTATATACGCACGATCACAAATCCCTAGTGTTTCCCTGACATTATGTTCGGTAATCAATACGCCAATACCGCGATCTTTCAAATGCTCGATGATTTTCTTGATATCATCTACCGATATCGGATCTACCCCGGCAAAAGGCTCGTCCAGCAGTATAAATTGAGGGTTAGTCGCCAACGCACGGGCAATTTCAACCCGCCGCCGTTCGCCGCCCGACAAGCCCAAGGCGATTTGATCACGTAGATGCAGGATATGAAATTCCTGCAACAATTCCTCAATCACTAGCTCTGCCTGCCCTTCCGTTAAGTCAGAACGGATTTGTAACACCGCACGTAAATTATCCGCCACAGTTAATTTTCGAAAAACCGAGGGTTCCTGGGGCAAATAACCTATCCCTAATTGTGCCCGTAAATGCATTGGATGATGGGTAATGGCCTGTGAATCCAGCGTAATCTCACCTTCATCTGCTTTAATCAGGCCTACCATCATATAAAAACTGGTGGTTTTTCCTGCACCGTTAGGCCCCAATAAACCGACCACTTCACCGGTATCAACATGCAATGAAACACCGTTCACCACATTACGTTTATTGTAGTTTTTAATCAGCTGTTTTGCGGCTAGTCTGGTCATGGTTAAGCAAGAAGTTCAAGACTAAAGGTGAAACACATCGTTTTGTAGCTTGCGCCTTGCGTCTTTCGCGTCATCATTGACTATTGTCCTTTACCGTGGGTTGTGCTGACACTGGCGATTGCTCTTTAGTTTTTGACTCTTCTTTACCTTTCGGTTGCAATACGACACGGACACGTTTGCTAGTCGATTCTTTTTCGCCCGCTTTAACTAACGAGGTCTTAAGGTCGTACACAATCATGTCGCTGGAATAAGCACCGGTCTCCCGCCAGACAGTGGCTTTATCAATCAAAACCAACAAATTCTTTTTAGGGTAATACTCGCCGGTTAACGCTTCACCGGTTATATCCTGGGCTCCCTCGTTAGGCGTTTGTTTAAATTTTGCCGGCTTACCGGTAAACACCAGCTTATCGACTTCACCCTCGATAAAATAAACCACCAGCTTATCTGACTGCACCCGAATACTGCCCTGAACTGAGATCACATTACCCGTATAAATACTAACGCCTTTTAGATCATCATAAGTCGCTGCATTGGAATCGATAATGATCGGCTGGTTGGCGTCACTTTCCAGGGCGTAAGCACCCGCACTATAAAGCGCCACTAAAAGTAAATAACAGCTACTTCTAAGGAGCGCCCAGCAGCGAGGTTTATTATTTTGTTTCATAGTTCCCTTTAACATTAGAAAGCAATTCAATATGAATCGGATCCGCAAAAGTCAGCTTCATACCGATTCCTGTCGTCCAGTTTGGTAAACTGACCAACTTTGCCCACGCACCCGTTTCTGCATAACTGGTTTCCGGTTTTACTTTTAAATTGGAGGTATATATTTTAAGCTCTCTGACCCCTTCAGCCGCTGCCCTCTCAACAGCGACCTCGCCATTTAATAACAAATCCTTGCCATCGGCAGACAAAATGCCAGCCTCTGATTTAACTGCCCAAGGCGGGGTTTTCTCGTTATAAAAAAACATGAATGGATTCACCATATGTGTCGTGCTGTCATCGCTGTAATGAACCATTTCATCAGCAATCAACTTGCTTTTAGGAATGCCAAACTCACTCATTTCCCATTTCGTATAGCCCTTGCTGAAATAATCAGGGCTGTGCGCAGGAGCCGCTATACGACCAAACTCATCCGAACCGGTTAATTTAACCAACCACCAGCTCATTACCGCGATAATGATCAGATACAGATAACTGTAATTGCCGTTTAGTCGGGTCATTTTAAGTAAGTATTCAAGACTTCATCAAAACGTCCTTGTGCCTGCATAATAAAGTCACAAACTTCCCTGACCGCACCCAGGCCTCCCGGCAAGGTCGTACACCAATCAGCATGTTGCTTAACCGCAAAGTTAGCATCATTAACCGCAATCGCCAGGCCAACTCTGATCATTATAGGCAAATCCAACAAGTCATCGCCGACATGCGCCGCCTGATCCGGCGTTATACCTGTAAGCTCAATAATCTCATTAAACGCGGCGACTTTATTTTCATGGCCCTGATACACATGCTCGATACCCAGATTTTTCATGCGCAACGCAACCGAGTTTGAGTTACGCCCGGAAATCACCGCGACCTCAACACCGGTCTGACGCAGCAGCTTGATGCCATGCCCGTCCCGTGCATGAAATGACTTGTATTCATTGCCCTCAGCATCGAAAAAAAGCCTGCCGTCGGTTAATACTCCGTCCACATCCAGAATCAGCAATTTGAGTTTCCTGGCTTTTTCCACAATGGCCTGCCTGTTTTGACTATCCGTCATTACACGATACCTGCTCGAATCAGATCATGCATATTCAATGCACCTATCGCCCTGTGCTGCTGATCAACAACAATTAAGGCGTTAATTTTTTTCCGTTCCATAATTTGCATGGCCTCAGCCGCCAGCATATCCGCCGAAATGACCGTACAATTCGGTGTCATGACTTCGGTAATGGAGGTTTTGTGTATATCAAAATTCTTGCCCAGCATTCGCCGCAAATCGCCATCAGTAAAAATACCGGTGACGCGGTTAGCCGTATCGACTATCGCCGTCATACCCAGCTTTTTCTCAGTCATCTCCAGCAAAGCATGGCTGATCAGTGCAGACTCAGGCACTGAGGGTACTTTTTCATCGGCATGCATAATATCACTTACCATCAATAACAGTCGCTTGCCTAAACTGCCGCCGGGATGAGACAAGGCAAAATCATCGCGGGTAAAGCCCCGTGCTTCCAGCAAAGAAACCGCCAAGGCATCGCCCATCACCAATGCCGCTGTGGTGCTGGAGGTAGGCGCAAGTCCCAGCGGGCAAGCTTCTTGCTCAACAGCCACGTTGATATGGGTGGTGGCAAACTTGGCCAGCGTTGACGCCGGGTTTCCGGTCATCGCTATTAACGGTACACCCAGCCGTTTAATGATCGGCAGTATCGTTAAAACCTCCTCGGTTTCCCCTGAATTCGATAAAGCCAACACCACGTCTTGCTGGGTAATCATACCCAAATCGCCATGACTGGCTTCACCCGAATGCACAAAAAAAGCGGGCGTTCCGGTACTGGCTAAAGTCGCAGCAATCTTACCGGCAATATGTCCTGATTTACCCATGCCGGTAACCACCACACGACCTTTACAAGTAAACATTAATTTGCAGGCAAGCACAAAATTATCATTAATTTGCTCGGCTAATGCGGCAATCGCCTGTGTTTCCACCTGAATAACGGCTAAGCCCAATTCACGGAGCTTTTGATCATGTAATTTCATTTATTTGTATAGAGTGTATTGCTATCGCTCAGGCATGCTGAATTTGGCGCCTCAAGCATGCTTACCATTGAAGGCTTATTAATTTACATGAATGATAAAGCATTTACCGCTTTATGGGGCAGTTGATTGTAAATTTAAAGGACTATCAATTACCTGCAAAGCTGTCGGTTGCCGCAACCAGCGCATTGATCATTTCCTTACCCTGAGCGACATGCCCGGCATTGGGTAAAACAATATATTCGGCATTCGGCAATGCTTTATGCAGACTATAACCGGCTTCGATCGGGCAGACAAAATCATAGCGCCCGTGAATGATAACCGTTGGAATATCAACCAAGCCGCCACAATTATCCAGGATCTGGTTTTCCCTAATAAAATAATGCTGCTTGGCATAATGCAATTCCATGCGCACCTGTTTAACCATTTTCTCCGTTGCATGTTCGCCTTTTGGACTCGGCTGATAATCGTTACCCAATGCCACCTGCCCACCCCAGGCCATCCATTCCTTGGCTGCTCGCCTTTGCGCCACCTCGTCTTCGCCCCATATTGCATCATACAACTCTTGCACCGGATTTCCTCGTCCTTGTTCCGGGGTGCTTTCAATTAATCGCTGCCATTGCTCTGGGTAAATATTGCCCGCACCATCTTTGGCAAACCAGTCCAAATCCTGCTGCCGCGCCAGAAACACCGCACGAACAATTAAGCCGATGACTTTATCCTTATGCTGCTGGGCATACAACAAAGCCAGCGCCCCGCCCCACGATCCGCCAAATACCTGCCATTGAGCTATGCCCAACTGATGACGGATACGTTCCATATCATCAATTAAATCCTGAGTGGTATTATTTTCCAATTCACCAAAAGGCAGCGACAGCCCACAGCCGCGCTGGTCAAATAGAATGATACGATAAAGTTTGGGATTAAAAAAACGCCGGTGCTCGGGCCTGGTGCCGGAACACGGCCCACCGTGCAGAAAAATAACCGGAATACCGTCAGGACTGCCGCTTTGCTCTACATAAACCGCATGCTTGCTGCCGGTTTCAAGGAAAAAGCTGTGATAGGGTAGAATTTCAGGGTAAAGGGTTTTCATGATTTATGCTTTAACCGCATCAGCTCAATTAGTTTCATAATAATATCGACAGGCGATGATAGTTAAGTATTTATCATCCACCGCATAAACCAAACGATTTGAATCATCAATTCGCCTTGACCAAAAACCCGACAAGTTTTCTCTCAGCGCTTCTGGCTTGCCTATACCCTCGAACGGCGCTGTTTTTGTGCCGGCAATTAACTTATTAATGCGTTTTAAGATTTTTTTATCTGGCCCTTGCCAATATAAGTAGTCAGCCCATGCCGCGTCCGTCCAGGCCAACATCCTACCCATCAATAATATCTCGCTTTAATATTACCGGTTTTATATTGTTCAATAGACTTGGCAAGATGCGCCGCATTCGCAGGCGATTTTAGCAAATGTACGGTTTCCATTAGGCTATTGTAATGGCCCATAGACATGATAACCGCATTTTCAGCGTCACGACGGGTAATCACCATACAATCGGCATCATTAACCACACCATCAAGAACCGCTTTCAAACAGCTTCTTGCCCGAGTAAAAGAAATGATCCGCATCACATGACTCGGTAAGTTGTACTTAAAGTGGTACAAGCCTAATGCAAAAAAATTCAAAGCTCAAATAATGTTTAGTCTTATATCTTTTATATTTTTCAGGCAAAAAAAAGAGAGGGGTTTGAAACCCTCCCTTTTTTGCCCTTTTCGGGTTTCGCTAAGTATGCAATCTTAGAACTTGAAACCTAAAGAACCGCCCAAGGTGAAGCCATCGGTATCAACGCCGTCAACATCATCAAAAGTATGATGATAACGACCATCCGCACCAATCACAATGCCTTTCAGGAATTCATATTCCGCACCGGCACCAAACTGCATACCCGTGTTCAACACAGTTACCGCATCAGATGGAGGGCTGATAATATTCATGTCCAAACCGACTGGAATCAACCAAGGTCTGAATTTGCTGCCATGCATAAATTTTATTTTAGGTGAAGCATTGATACGTAACATATTGACCGTTACAGATTGTTGTAAATTTACCGTCTGACCCAAAGCAGCCGTAGTAATTACATTATCAAGACCGCTGTCTTTTCTATCGCCTAATTCGGAATATTCAATACCCAATTCCATCAGAAACGAAGTATGATCCATCAGGCCGAACAGGTTATTGTTCATATTGAAATCGATCGCGCCGCCATAATAGAAAGCGTCTTTATCTGTTCCACTGGTCAGAACATCTTCACCTAAGCCGGATCCCCCCAACCCTGATGTTGAACCACGATTATCATTAAGATGCATCCAGCCGCCACGAGCAGAGAATAAGTGGTCTTTTTCAACTACGGCTACAGGAGCACTCTTAACCGACGTCATCCACTGATCCAGCTCCTGAACTTTGTCGGCTTCGGCACTAGAACGAGGACGGTTTGTTTCCGCTCTTAATCGGCTTATCTCAGCTTGCATAGCTTGCAGTTGCGCTTCCAATGCATCAACTTTATTGCTCATGCCTGCTACTTCAGAGTGGTGCTGCGATTTTGAGCCGGCGACAGCTTGCGGAGAAACCAATGCTCCGGCCATGGTTAATGTTGCCGTCGCAATGCCCAGCGCTAGTTTAGTTTTATTGATCATTTATCCCCCTCATGAGGTTATTATTTTATAAAAATTTGTTTTAATACAACAAATCCTATCCTACGGGCATAATAGTAGCAGTTAAACTAATTCCCTACAAGTTTTAACGCCACTTTTTTAATATTAACTAATCCTTATTTATCAACAAGTAAGAGCATCTTCCAATTACAAAGAATTAACTGTACGCAAAAAACAACAAATTATTCAGCTTATACTTCTACGCCACAATTATTTTTTTTTGCACCACTCTTGGCTAAGCATAAAACACAAAACCTGCCCTTATCTATAGAGGCTTGTTGAATCGACACAGAAAAATGACGCTATAAGTGTGGTATTCTCTATAACACAAATAGAGATTTTTTACTTAACAAGGCTAATTTGGATTTAACCGTTTGTGGTAAACCATGAAGCGATTAAATTAGAAATCAAATCGCTAGGAAGATAATATATTTTGTACAATAGACAATGGGTTAACCGCCTTTTATGTCACCTGAGCATCATGATTTAACATTTTCTCACGTTATTCAATTTCCATTCCTCAGCACTACCCAACAACACTACTTATTTTTTACCCTGATCTTTACCAACATACATGACCACAACCCCTGACATCACCCTCATTGGCGGCGGCATTATCGGCCTGCTAACTGCCCGCGAGTTTATTAAGGCTGGCGCTACCGTCGCGATTATTGATAAAAACCAACTGGGGCAGGAATCATCCTGGGCGGGCGGCGGTATTTTGTTGCCACTTTATCCTTGGCGACAGCCGGATGCGATTAGCCGCTTGGTATTACAAAGTCTGAAGCTGTACCCGGCTTTGGCGGCGCAATTAACTGCCGAAACCTTGATAGACCCGGAATGGAATCCCTGCGGCTTACTGATCACTAAAAATCCCGACATGACTGCGGCGGTTAACTGGTGTGACGCTAACGCTATGTTATGCCAACCCGCTGATGCCGGTTTTTTGAACAACATTAACACCATCCCCGACCAGCCGCTTTGGCTGCCTGAAATTGCCCAGGCACGAAATCCACGACTGGTTAAATCATTAAAGCAAGACCTGATCAATAAAGGCGCCACGCTAATAGAACATTGCGAATTGACCGGAATTACCCGGACTAATAGCCGCATAACAGCGATCAATACCTCATCCGGCCAGCTCGCCGTCAACCAATTGATTATTGCTGCTGGCGCTTGGACCGGTCAGTTATTTCGGCAGCTTTTTTCAGCCGCTATCGACAATGCTCCAAAAATCGCTCCGGTTAAGGGTCAAATGCTGTTATTTGATGCACTGCCGGAAACGCTTAAGTTCATGGTACTGGATGGCGATCAATACCTGATTCCACGACTTGACGGTAAAATACTGGCGGGCAGCACCGTAGAGCAGGATGATTTCAACAAGACAACGACTGAAGAAGCCCGAGACCGGCTGCATGCATTTGCCGTAAATTTGTTGCCGTCGCTGAACAGCTTCCCGATTGTTCAGCACTGGGCGGGATTAAGACCGGGCACTGAACATGGCATACCGTATATCGACCAACATCCCGAGATCGACAACTTGTACATTAATGCCGGCCACTTCAGAAATGGCCTGGCGATGGGACCGGCATCGGCGCAACTGATGGTCGATCTGGTGTTGCAGCGCACAACGCAGGTAGTACCGGAACCTTATAAACTAACCAGCCCACACTAATATTTTAATGGGAGACCGGCCGGTCTCCCCTGCAACTCATATTTTGAAGGCAACATATGACAACAGGAGTGCAAGCTTTGCTTGCGCTTGCACGGGACGCCTGCACTCCAATAGTTAATCGCCCTCGCAACCATCAACCTTGCCCAACAACACGGTCGCCCCATGAATCTATACCCATTACTACGCCCCCTGTTATTTTCTCTGGACCCGGAAATCGCTCACGAAGTGACGCTTAAACTGCTGAATGCGGCTTATAGGTCGGGCTTATCCAAACTCATCTACCCAAAAATTGACCACAAACCCGTCAAGATCATGGGACTGGAGTTTAAAAACCCGGTCGGTCTTGCCGCCGGTCTGGATAAAAACGGCGACTACATTGATGCACTGGCCGCATTGGGTTTCGGCTTTATAGAAATTGGCACGGTAACGCCTCGCCCGCAACCGGGCAACCCGAAACCGCGCCTATTCAGACTGCCCGAACACCAGGCCATCATCAATCGCATGGGCTTTAACAATTTAGGCATCGACCACCTGTTGACTCAGGTAAAACAAAGCGGTTATTCCGGCATTCTGGGCATTAATATCGGCAAGAATTTTGATACACCGATTGAGAATGCGGCAGACGATTATTTGATCGGTTTGCGCAAGGCTTATACATCGGCCAGCTACATCACCCTTAATATATCGTCGCCGAACACCAAAAACCTGCGCCAGTTACAGCAGGGCGATGACGTTAAAGCTCTTATTTCTACGCTAAAAGAAGAACAGTTGAAATTACAGCAGCAACACGGAAAATACGTGCCTTTAGCGCTGAAAATAGCGCCCGATCTGACAGCCGATGAAATAACCCATATTGCTAAACTGTTACTGGAATTTGAAATCGATGGTGTGATTGCGACCAACACTACCATTGCCAGAGACAGAATTGCCGGTCATCCGCTGGCCAATGAAGCCGGTGGTTTAAGCGGCGCTCCGGTTAAGGAACAAGCGACTATAGTGGTGCGGGGCTTCGCGGCGGAATTGAATGGCAAAATTCCGATTATTGCGGCAGGCGGAATCTTAACTGCGGCTGATGCGCAGGAAAAATTAGCGGCGGGAGCCGCTCTGGTGCAGATATACAGCGGACTTATTTATCGCGGACCGCAGCTGATCGAAGATATTGTTAAATCGCTGTAAAGCTTGCCGCCTTTTTTACGCCAGAGCAAGCTCAGGACTCCAACGCAGGAGTTCAAAGCTTGCTTTAATTTTACCAATAGCTAGCCTTATTCCCCGGCAATCGACATCCGCTCAACCAGTATCGAACCGGTGCGGACATTGCCGCGATAATCAATATCATTACCTACGGCAACAATGTTTTTCAGCATATCTTTCAGATTACCGGCAATCGTGATTTCTTCAACCGGATATTGGATTTCGCCATTTTCCACCCAGAATCCGGCTGCTCCACGCGAATAATCGCCGGTCATTATATTGACCCCTTGCCCCATCAACTCGGTAATCAACAAGCCGGTATTGAGCTCCTTTAACATGCGCTGAAAATCAAGCGCACCCGGATCAATCGTTAAGTTATGCACGCCACCGGCATTTCCGGTGCTATGCAGTCCCAGTTTTCGTGCGGAATAGCTGCTCAGAACATAACTGCACAAAAAACCGTCGCTGACTATATCGCGTGTTTTGGTCGCAACGCCTTCACCGTCATAGGCGCCGCTGCCCAAAGCGCCTTTTAAATAAGGCTGCTCGTAAATGCGGACAAATTCAGGAAAAACCTGAGTATCCAACGCATCCAGCAAAAAAGTGGACTTGCGATATAGATTGCCGCCACTGATTGCACCGATAAACGATCCCAGCAAGCCGGAAGCGACTTCCGCACAATAGAGCACCGGACACTGCCGCGTGCTTAAACTGCGAGCCTGCAAGCGCCGGAGCGTCCGCTCAGCCGCTTTGTTCCCTACGTCAACAGCAGACTCCAGATTAAGCGCATCCCTTGCTACCGTGTACCAGTAATCGCGCTGCATGCTGTCGCCGCGTTGCGCTAAAACCGAACAGCTTAAGGAATGACGGGTTGACGCGTAACCCTGAAGAAAACCCAGCGAATTCCCCATCACCCGGATGCCCTGATGGCTATCTACCGAAGCGCCTTCGGAATTGCTGATTTCAGCATGGTAAGACCGCGCCGCATCTTCGCATTCAACGGCCAGAGCAATGGCTCCATCAACGCCGATATTCCACGGGTGGTTAAGCTCAAGATCGGGAAATTCGGTAGCCAACAACTCCGGTTCCGGCAGACCTGAATACTCGTCTTCGCTGGTGTAACGGGCAATACTGCAAGCCGCGCTAACCGTTTCCTTAATCGAAGCCAGCGACAAATCCGTAGTACTGGCAGAACCTTTGCGTTGACCAAAATAAACGGTCACGCCCAAGCCCTGGCTGCAATGATGCTCTATGGTTTCGACATCGCCCAGGCGCACCGCTACGGACAAGCCGTTTTCCTGGCTCAAGCCCGCTTCTGCGGCACTGGCGCCCTGTTTTACAGCCTCGTCCAAGATGTCCTGAACGGTGTTTTTTAAATGATTAATATGTTCCTGATTTTGCACGGTGCTCTCTTAATTTGCTTTTATGCGATTTGACGATTTATCTGCTGAAATGAGACCTCATTAATTTCTTTAGTCTCAAAAATCGGGCGCTCTGAAAACTCTAGTAATGCCGTATCGGTATCTTCAAAATATTTAATTTTCACGACCCTGTCCTAAAAAAGAAATAACTCATTATTTTGATTCGTGATCCTTGAAATCTTGATAGGAATCCCAGGCAAAATAACTAATTAAAGCGACAAAAACCGTAGCGATTAAAAACATGATAATAGTATTAAACATCGATTAACTCCTTTATCAATTTCTTGATAATACGATACTGGTAAACAATAAAAATACTGATGCCGACTATTGCCAGCAACGCCATAAATAACAGCCAGCTTTTAACTGCCAGATAATTTGCTGCCGTCCAGCCGACTAAAGTAATCATAATCGCAACCGCTGCAAAAAGTATTTTCTCATGAAGCGAAAGATCGGCTTTTATACTTTCTAGTTTTGACATGAATTCCCTCTAAACGCTGGTCCCGCCAACCGTCAAGCCGTCAATCTTCAACGTAGGCTGACCGACGCCGACCGGCACACTTTGCCCTTCCTTGCCGCAGGTGCCGACACCGCTATCGAGTTCCAGATCGGTACCAACCATAGACACTTTGGTTAATACATCCGGCCCGTTACCAATCAATGTCGCACCTTTAACGGCACGGGTGATTTTGCCGTTTTCAATCAGGTAGGCTTCGCTGGCGGAAAACACAAATTTGCCCGACGTAATATCGACCTGACCGCCGCCAAAGTTTTTGGCATACAGGCCTTTTTTGACCGACTTTATAATTTCTTCGGGGTCGTGTTGCCCCGGCAACATGTAGGTGTTGGTCATACGCGGCATCGGCAGATGCGCGTAGGATTCGCGCCGACCGTTACCGGTAGGATTCACGCCCATTAACCGGGCATTGAGATTGTCCTGCATATAGCCTTTGAGGATGCCGTTTTCGATCAATACGGTAAGTTCCGTCGGTGTGCCTTCATCATCAATGCTTAACGAACCGCGCCGTCCGGCCAAGGTGCCGTCATCGACTACCGTGCATAAATCCGATGCTACCCGCTCACCAACACGGCCACTGAATGCCGAAGTACCCTTGCGGTTAAAGTCGCCTTCCAGACCGTGACCTATGGCCTCATGCAGCAAAATACCCGGCCAACCCGATCCCAGCACTACCGTCATGTTGCCGGCAGGCGCATCGACAGCTTCCAGGTTAACCAGCGCCTGTCTTACGGCTTCGCGGCCATAGCCCAAGGCGGTATCCTGATCGATAAAATAGCTGTAATCGCTACGTCCGCCGCCGCCCATGCTGCCTTGTTCGCGCTGACCCTTTTGTTCGACGATTACGGTGACATTCATCCGCACCAAAGGCCGCACGTCGGCAACCAAAGAACCGTCCTGTCTTGCCACCAGAATATGCTCATGTACGCCGACCAGACTGACAATAACTTCTTCAATCCGGCTGTCCAGTTTGCGTGTTTCGCTGTCAACCCGGCGCAACAAATCGATTTTCTGCTGATCTTCCAGCGATTTTAACGGATTGTGCGTCAAGTAATACTGAGGCCAATCGGCTGTTTTGGTAGAGACCTTGCAATGCAAGGGATCTGCATCCTGCCCTTGCCGAACAATGGCTTTAACGTTATTAGCCGCTTCCAATAATACCGACAGTTCAATCCGGTCGCTGTAAGCAAAGCCTGTTTTTTCGCCACATACCGCACGCACTCCGGCTCCCTGTTCAATACTATGGCTACCCTCTTTAATGATGCCGCCTTCCATGACCCAAGATTCGAAATGGCTGGACTGAAAGTAAATATCTGCCGCATCAACCGGCGAACTGAGCAACCGCCCCATAATTTTTTCAATATCGCCATCCTGTATACCGGCAGGCATCAGAATAGCTTGTCTTGCAAGGTTTAATATTTCCATCACTACATCAACATAAGAACTTAAAAAAAGGGGGATGAATTAGGCGAAACAACACAAGTATCAACTAGACTACTTTTCAGCCGTTAGCCTCAATTATTTCCCTACCAAATCATCACGAATAATTTTATACAATATGTCTAACAGTTCCTCCGAAGCATCAGCTGGCGCATCGTAATAGCCATCCTGATCACCAGATGATTTACCTTGTTCAGTGGCATTACTCATCGTCACCGTTATCAAAGTTTCAGCATCGTCTTCTGCTACCGATACCAGATAGTTGGATTCTTTATGCCCATTCTTTAGAAAAGATAAGGCTTTATCAAAAAAATCGCTCGAACCATAATTGACATATAAATGGCCTTTATCACGTTCATGATCGGTTATTTTAATGTCGCCTTGCTTCAATGCCCGATTTAAAGTATCCCAGGCTTCATCAAAAGGTTGTTTGATGTTCAGTTGCCCCGGCGTACTCAAATAAACATCCGCACCTAAGCCGGCACTGTCTTTTTTCTTCGAAATTGAGCTGTTGTCGACTATACGCTGCTCCCGAGCCGGACTGCTGCTAGTCACAATTGGCGGACGCTCAAGATTGTCGGTGTTGCGGTAACGACTGTCCTCCGTGGTGGTTGAACAGGAAACCAGAAAGCTAATCAGCAATAAACTTTTAACGATTATGCGCATATTTTCCTCAAAAAAAACGACGATGGTTCAGCGCCGGAAATGCGCTGCGCACTTTTTCCAGACGCTCCAGATCTATTTCAGCAGAGACAAAGCCGCCACCGGTTTTGTAGCAATCCAGTACCACACCCCACGGATCAATAATCATACTATGCCCAAAAGTCTTGCGGCCATTCAGGTGAAAACCGCCCTGATTCGGCGCAATGACATAACACAGGTTTTCCACGGCACGCGCACGCAGCAATAATTCCCAGTGAGCAACCCCTGTTTCTGCGGTAAATGCGGACGGGATGATCAGTATTTCCATGCCCATCTTGCGGAAAAACTCGGGAAAGCGCAAATCGTAACAAACCGCGATGCCCACTCTGCCAAAAGGCGTGTCGATCACCAACGGTTCAATACCCGGCTCAATAGAATCGGATTCGCGGTAAACCTCATCGCTGCCGGGAACGTTGACATCAAACAAATGTACTTTATCGTAGCGGGCAACGCGTTCGCCCTGGTCGTTATAAACCAGACAAGCCGCCCGCACTTTATTGCTGTCATTACCCGCTATCGGGATAGTACCGCCGACCACCCAGACCGCATATTTTTTTGCAACCGCTGCCAAAAAACTTTGGATAGGCCCTGAACCATCGGCTTCTTTGGCTTTAATTTTGTCCAATTCATGATCGCCCATTAAGGCAAAGTTTTCCGGCAAAGCCACCAGCTTTGCACCCGCTTTGACCGCTTCCGCTATCAACTTGTCGGCTTCCAGAAAATTGGCGCTGATATTGGGACTTGATGCCATTTGTATGGCGGCACATCTGTTCATATTACTCTCTCTTTAATTTATCAGTTTGTCCGTAAAACCCCTTCCTTCAGGTCGGGGATGTAAGGATGCTCTTGATTTTTCTTTT
>JAQSDX010000040.1 GCA_029946125.1 Candidatus Methylobacter titanis | reverse complement strand
CTGTTGTGTAAATCAACCATTATGCGCGGGCGGCGCAGAGAGGACACATGCAAAACTTTATCTTCGACCCATTATTAGTTACGGATTTTAATACCCTGTTACATCCGCAGGAAACCCCGAAAAATCTTCCCGATATGAGGGTTATCATGTCCAGCTTGGCAGTTGGAACAGGATCTGCCATGCATGTCAAACAAAAACAAAACGCTACAATCTGCGTTGGTATCGGTGTTTTTCTGGCTCTTAACTGCGCGATGGTTAATGCCGACTCTCAACCTTTGGAACTTGATGAAATGGTCGTCGAAGCAGGGCGAGAAAAAGACCTGATCGGTACAACCGGATCGGCATCTCAGGGCGAAGTCAGTCAGACACAATTTGAATACCGTCCGCTTTCCCGTAACGGCGAGCTGCTGGAAGTTATTCCCGGCGCTGTAGCTACCCAGCACAGCGGATCCGGTAAGGCTAATCAGTATTTCCTGCGCGGATTTAACCTCGACCACGGCACCGACTTTACGACTTACGTCGACGGCATTCCGATGAACATGCCCACCCATGCCCACGGTCAGGGCTATATGGACATCAATAGCGTCATTCCCGAACTGGTGAAGAAGATTGAATACGGCAAGGGACCGTATTATGCGGAAGTCGGCGATTTTTCATCAGCCGGTTATTCGAAAATGTTCTCGATGGACAAATTGCCTGAAGGCATTTTGAAGTTTACCGGCGGCGAGTTCGGTTATTACCGCACCCTGCTAGCCAATTCCAACAAAGTCGGCAGCGGCGATTTGCTTTACGCCGGCGAATTTAATTTCTACGACGGCGTCTGGCAGCAGCCGGAGGACTCGAAAAAATTCAACGGCATGTTGCGGTACACGCTCGATAAAGAAGACTGGGGGGTGTCGGTTAACGGGAAGGGCTATACCAACGACTGGACCGCAACCAATCCGATCCCTCAAGCGTTGGTCGATAACGGCACGCTCGGCCTTTACGGCACGATGGATCCTACGGATGGCGGCAAAACCAACCGCTACAGCTTTTCAACCAATCTTTGGAACAAAGGCGATAACTGGAAAAATGACGCCAATATCTATGCGCTTTATTACGATGTAAACCTCTATTCCAATTCTACCGGTTATGCGGACAACCCGGTTAACGGCGACCAGATACGCCAGTTTGAACATCGGGTGCAGACCGGAGGCAATATCGAACATACCCGCTATAACAAGCTGTTCGGTTTTGACATGGACAATACCGTGGGTTTTCAGTTTCGTCACGATGAAATCATGGGCTTGGGTCTGGATCGCACTCAGGCTAGGCAGCTGGTAGATGTTGTCAGCCACAGCAATGTCAGCGAGACCACTGCCGGCGTTTATCTGAAAAACCAGACCTATTGGCATGAAAAAGTGCGCACCATCGCCGGTTTAAGGGGGGATTTTATCCATAACGATGTCACGGTGCTCGACACGGCCATGCATGATCCTCTGGTGAATGCGGCAAATTCAGGCAATGCAGGGCAAGCGCTAGTCAGTCCGAAGCTAAGCCTGATTATCGGTCCCTGGTTCAATACCGAATACTTTGTTAATGGCGGTTTCGGCTACCACTCCAACGATGCGCGCGGCACTACGCTGCAATTTGATCCGGCTACAGGTGCCGCACTAGACAGCAGTACCGCCAAGATCTCGCCTATGGCCCAGTCGCGCGGCGCTGAAACCGGCATTCGCAGCAACTTTATTAAAGGCTTGAATAGCACCCTGGCAATATGGTGGCTGGAGAGCAATCAGGAGTTGGTGTTTTCTGGCGATGTCGGCACAACCGAGGTGCATGGAAAGTCCCATCGTTACGGCGTTGAATGGACCAATTACTACAAGCCAACCGATTGGTTGACGCTGGATGCCGACTTTGCGTTGACTTCGGCGCGTTATGTGACGACTCCTGAGGGTGAAGCCAACAACTATGTGCCCAACTCGGTGGGCAGGGTCATTACAACCGGCGCTACCGTGGTTGCCCCTAACGGTCTGTTCGGCACGGTACGCTTGCGCCATTTTGGCGACATGCCGCTGGATTCGTCGGGTACGTATTGGGCCGGCTCTACCAGCATCGTCAATTTGGGGGCGGGTTACAAACAGAAAAAATATAAGCTGGAGTTTGATATTTTCAATATTTTCGACTCGACCGCCAACGATATTGCCTACGCTTATCAATATGCCTATCCCGCCGGAGCCACACCGCAGACGGATATCATGAAACACCCTGTCGAACCGAGAATGGTGCGAGCGACTGTTACTGTCAATTTTTAAGGCTTAACCACGCAAAACCTTTCGTACAGGCCAACAGCGTGGTGAGGCGCAATTTATAGGACGCAATACGCGATAAAGCTGCTATTGCGCCCTTACAGGCCATACTTACTTAGCGGAATGCAGTCAGTCGACCGCCGTGGTAAAAATTCCTTAGATGAGGCAACATCGGTTAAAATTTACATTTACGCTTTCCTTCCACTTATTTCCAAATCATGTTTTTTGCCAAAGATTTCATTGAAACCGCTGAAGGGCTTATTTTCGCTGTGGTAGAGCGGGGCCTGGAAGATGGCAAGGTGTTGTGTTTTTTACGTTATGTGCGCGAACTTTGCGGCTGGAAAAAATATCAGACCTTAGAGGCTAATGACTTCCTCGAACAAAACCACCCCGATTATCTGCATTATTCTCCGGTCTTGGATGCGCATTTGCATGCGGTCGCCGTAGACCGGATCATCAAGCATCATCAACCCAAACACCGATTGCAACAGCTGATGCAATCAATGCGGCATGACGCTGTGGAGAGCGATTTGTTCCGGTTGTGCGGGTTATTTCAACAGCACGGGCTGGATTTAATGCAAACCGGAATCACCGGATCAATATTGGTTGGCGTTCAAAACCAAGCTTCGGATATGGATCTGGTTTGTTACGGCAGGGAGGTTTTTCACCAATTCCGGGCCATTACCCGTAAGCTTATTGGATTGGGAAAGTTGCAAGAACTGAATGAGCAGGATTGGCAGCAATCTTACGCGCGCCGGTCATGCGAGTTGAGTTTCGATGACTATGTCTGGCACGAACGGCGTAAATGCAACAAGGCCGTGATCAACGGGCGGAAATTCGATTTGAATTTTATCGATGATAGCGCAAGTTCTGAGACTGTCAGTTATCAAAAATACGGTGCGGTTAGCTTGCAGTGCAGGGTGATTGACGATAGTCACGCATTCGATTATCCGGCTGAATTTAAAATAGATCATCAGCAGATCAGTGCTATCGTCAGCTTTACGGCGACCTATACAGGGCAGGCCATCAGCGGCGAAAGGGTCGAAGTGTCGGGCGTTCTGGAACAATCGGAACAGGGCGTTCAGCGTATCGTGGTCGGCTCCAGCCGTGAAGCGCACGGGGAATATATCAAGGTTATTCAGTGCATAAGTTAGCTGATTTTGCTGCGGTTATTTTCGATATGGACGGTTTGGTTTTGGATACCGAGAGCACTTACATTGTCGCCTGGAAACAGGCTGCAAGTGTTATGGGCTATGATTTTTCCGGAGATTTTTGGCGGTCGTTGTCAGGGCTGCATTATCAGGATGTAGAGCTGAAACTGATCGACTATTGTGGGGCCGAATTTGATCTGCAAAGCTTTAACCGGCTCAGCGGCGATTGCTGGCGTGATCATGTCAATGTCCACGGCATCAATATCAAACACGGCTTTAGCGGATTGATGGAAATGCTGATCCGGCAAAAAATACCCTATTGTCTGGCGACTAACAGTCGGGCCGTTAATGCGCTGGAATGCCTTGAGCTGGCCGGAATCAAAGAGGTTTTTCCAATCGTTATCAGCCGCGATCACGTTCAGCAGGGTAAGCCGGAGCCGGATATTTTTTTAAAAGCCGCAGAAGTATTGCAAGTGGATATTAGCCGGTGCCTGGTGATTGAAGACTCTCATGCCGGTATCGTGGCGGCATTTAGAGCAGGAGCTGTTTCGGCGTTTATACCGTCGACAGCGCAGGTCGATCCGTTGACGGTTGAACTGTGCGATTTGATGATGGAGGATTTAGTTCAATTGATGAACGCGATTTGCGCTTAGTTCGCAGCCGATAGGCCGATCATGTATACTTTCAGCAATTTTTTGCAGCATAAATACAGTCATAACCCTTGATAGTTCAACATTCTAAAGTCTCAGTCATTGCCCCGGCCAGATTGCACATGGGCTTTATCGATTTAAGCGGATCATTAGGCCGACATTTCGGCAGCATCGGTGTTGCGCTTAATGAAATCAGCACCAGCCTGTCGGTAACCGGCGCCGAGCAACTGACCATTACCGGCCCCGCCGCACAGCGGGCAAGAAAGTGTGTGTCCCTATTGTGCGAGGCGCTGCAAGTATCAGACAAGCTCAAGATCACCATTGAATCCGCGATTCCGGAGCATGTGGGCCTGGGTTCAGGCACACAAATGTCTCTGGCACTCGGCGCGGCGCTGAATGAATTTTACGGTTTGGGGCTTACTGTGCGTGAAATCGCCGCCGTGACCGACCGGGGTTTGCGTTCCGGCATCGGCATCGGCGTTTTTGAACAAGGCGGCCTGGTTGTCGATGGCGGACGCGGCGAAAAAACCATCACCCCGCCGGTGCTGGCGCACATGGATGTACCGGATGACTGGCGGTTTATTCTGGTGTTCGATCAGCGCGGCCAGGGTCTGCACGGTCAGCAGGAAATACAGGCCTTTAAAGAGCTGCCGCCTTTTCCCCGGCAGGAAGCGGCACGCTTATGCTATTTATTGCTGATGCAGGGTCTGCCTGCGGTGGCTGAAAACGATATTATTCAATTTGGCGATGTGATCAGCCAACTGCAACGCTCGGTTGGCGAACATTTTTCCTCGGCTCAGGGCGGCGTTTTTACCAGTCCCGAAGTTGCGGCCGCCATGCAATGGCTGGAGCAGCAAGGTGCGGTGGCTATCGGTCAAACCTCATGGGGGCCGACCGGGTTTTGCGCCATTGATGGGGCGCAGTTGGCGGAATCAATCACCGATCAGGCCAGACTGGAGTTTGCGCATTTCGATAACTTGAGTTTTGTGGTTGCCAGTGCGCGGAACAGTGGAGGGGATGTTTTTGTGGGTTAGCATCTGACTTATGGAAACGATACTGATTGTCGCCAGTTCAGGACGCATGCTGGCGCAGGCGGCAACCAATATTGGCTTGAAGCCGCTGGTTATTGACCTGTTTGCCGATCTGGACACGCAAGCTTTAGCGGAAGATTTCCGTCAGGTAAAGTCATTGGCCGAGCGAGACTTGGCTCCTGCCGTAGATTATTTTATCGAGCGCTATGCCGTCACCGATGTCATTTACGGTAGCGGTTTTGAATGTTTCCCCCAAAGCTTGCATTACCTGAATAGCCGCTTGATGTTGCTGGGCAATGATCCTGATGTTTTTGCAAGGCAACTGGATAAGCAGGCGTTTTTTTCGACACTGAAGCAGTTAAACATTCCGTACCCCGAGGTTGTTTTTGATGCGCCTGATTGCGCAGAGGGTTGGTTGCTTAAACCTATGCGAGGGCAGGGCGGTGTCGGGATAAGGCGTTATCAGGCTGATGACGGTGTCGATAATTCGGTTTACTGGCAAAAGTTTCAGGCTGGCACGCCGCATTCGGTACTGTTTCTGGCTGACGGGCAACAGGTGCAAGTCGTCGGCTTTAATAGCCAGTGGTGTGTGCGTTTAAGTAAGGCTCAGGAATTTGTTTTTTCAGGCGTGAGCAATAGCTGCGATCTGGCTGATGCGCATAAAGCCGTGATAACGGCTTGGCTAAAACAAATGGTTCAGGTGTTTGCGCTAAAGGGCTTGAATTCGCTGGATTTTATTCATGCGGATGATTGCAGTTATGTGCTGGAAATTAATCCCCGGCCCTCCGCCAGTATGCAGTTATATGATCAGGGTTTGCTGGCTCGGCATATTCAATCCTGTAGGAGTCTGTCTGTGGAGGCGACTTCAGTCGCCCTGTTTTTGGCAACTGGGCGACTAAAGTCGCCCCTACAATCGCCTCCACAGACAGCCTGTCAAATTGTTTATGCCACGCATGATTTAACCATTCCCGATTATTTCGAATGGCCCGAATGGTGTATGGATTTGCCTAAGCCAGGTGCATTTGTTCCCACAAGGCGGCCGATTTGCAGTATTATTGCCCACCAAAAACACTCACGGTCAGCAGCTGTACAGCTGCTGATTAAACAACAACTTATCCTTAATAAACTAGAAAGGTTTTGATCTTCATGGAATATACAGCCAGCGTTAATAAATTGACCCAGCCCTTGGTGCAGCATTTGCTCGATCATGCCGACAAACTGCGTTTGGGTGTGGAAACCTTAGCCAATGGCTGCACCATTATCGATGCGGGCATTAAAGTGCCGGGCGGCATCGAGGCGGGACGCATTATTGCCGAAATCTGCCTTGGCGGCATGGGTACTGTCACCATCAATCACAGCACCTATACCGATAACTGGCCGTTGTCGGTGAATGTGCACACCGGCAATCCGGTTCTGGGTTGTTTGGGTAGTCAATATGCGGGCTGGAGTTTGTCGCATGAGAAATATTACGCCTTAGGCTCAGGTCCTGCGCGGGCTATGGCAACCAAGTTAAAAAACGGCAAACAGGAACCGGTTGAAGACTTGTACAAAGAGCTGGATTATCAGGACAGCCATGATTCTACGGTTTTGGTGATTGAAAATGATGCGCTGCCGCCGGTTGAAATCGTCGAAAAAGTGGCTGCCGCCTGCAAGGTCGATCCGTCCAAGCTGACTATCATCGTGACGCCGACCAGCAGTCTGGCCGGCGGTGTGCAAGTGGTGGCGCGGGTGCTTGAAGTGGCTATGCACAAGGCTCATGCCCTGCATTTTCCGTTGGAAAATATTATCGACGGCAGCGGCAGTGCGCCTATCTGTCCTCCGCACCCTAACTTTGTCAAAGCCATGGGGCGTACTAATGACGCGATTTTGTTCGCCGGACAGGTGCATATTTTTGTCAAAGGCAGCGATGAAGCGGCTGAAAAGCTGGCTAACGAACTGCCCAGCTCAACCTCTAAAGATTACGGCAAACCATTTGCGGAAATCTTCAAGCAGTACGAATACGACTTCTTTAAAATCGATGCGATGTTGTTCAGTCCTGCCAGCGTCATTGTGACTGCGGTAGAATCCGGAAAAAGTTTCCGTGCGGGCAGGCTGGACAATGTCTTGCTGGACCAATCGTTTGGGGCGTACGACTGCAAGGATGCAGGAGATAGAGCAACGCAGGAGCAGTTGCCGAGAACGTAGGCGTGGGTCGTATAGCGATTTTTACCGATGATCCCGGCTGGCATGGCAAGCAATTAAGCCTGGCCTTTGCCAGTCGGGGTTATAGCGCAGACTACGTTTCGTTGACTCAATGTCGGTTTGTCATCGAACCCGGCCAACTGCCGATCCTGATTCCAGGCTTCGAGCACGAGCTTCCCGATGCGGTTTTTGTCCGCGGTGTTCCCGGCGGTTCGCTTGAAGAGGTCGTGTTGTATTTGGATATTCTGCATGCGCTAAAGGCCATGGGGATTCCTGTCTACAATGACGGCCACGCGGTAGAGCGCAGTGTCGACAAGGCTATGACCAGTTTTCTGCTGCATAATGCGGGATTGCCCACGCCGATGACCTGGGTGCTGCGTGACCGGGAAGCAGCGTTAAGGATTGCGGAAGCTGAATTAAAGCAGGGTAATCTACTGATCAGTAAGCCGCTGTTCGGCTCGCAGGGCGAAGGCATACGCCGCATTGAAAAAACGACCGACCTGTTCTGGTTAACCGGCAGTCATGGCGTTTATTATCTGCAACGTTTCGTTCAATGCGAAGGCGTCGGTTTTTCCGACAATCGCGTTTTTGTGATTAACGGCCGGGCGGTTGCCGCAATGCGCAGGCGCGGAAAATTCTGGCTGAATAACGTTGCCAGGGGCGCGACCTGCGAGCTGATCGATTTAGAGCCGGAAATGGTAAATTTGGCCGTTAACGCGACGACTGCATTGGCGATGGATTATGCCGGCGTCGATATTATTCGTGATAGGGAAGGGCGCTGTACGGTCATTGAAGTTAATAGCATACCGGCATGGAAAGGCCTGGAAAGCGTTTGCGATGTCAATGTTGCCGAGCTGATGGTCGATGATTTAATCACCCGCAAGATAGGCAAAACCGAGTTGTTTGCAGTCGCATGACGATTTCGTCCCGGCAGCTCAGTGAGCTTTATCGCCAGGCCTGCGAGGTCGATGTGCAGGCCTTTAAGCCCGGCAATGTCAGTGTTTATGCGGATGGGCATGATATGACCGTGGCCGATTTTAGAATCAGTGCCGAGGTCAGCGCTGGGCCTCTTTGCAATCTTGATTATTCCCTGGGTGAAAAAATCTATTATGCGGTCAAGGCCACGCGTGAGGCGGTGGGTTGCAATACCAATCTGGGTATTATCTTGCTTTGTGCGCCGCTGATTCAGGCAAGCAGTTATAAAAAATCGGATTTAAGCTTAAAGCAGGCGGTCGCTAAGGTCATTAGCGAGGCAACGATAGAAGATGCCGATTGGGTTTTCAAAGCCATAACCTTAGCGTCGCCGGGTGGCTTGGGTCGCTCTGACCAGCAGGATGTCAATGAGCAGGCCTCGGTTACCTTGTTTGAGGCGATGAAATTAGCCAGCGCAAAAGACCGCATTGCGCTTCAATACATAACGGATTATAACGATATTTTTAATTTCTCGGTTTTGAGGTATAATATTTTTTTTAATCAATGGCGTGACAGGAATTGGGCGGCGGCGGCAGTATATGCTGATATGCTAAGTCAATTTCCAGATAGTCATATTGAAAGGAAATATGGAGATCAGTACACTGAGATGGTGGCTATGAAAATGGCTCAGCTTAGTGAGGAGTTTTCTAAAACTGATAATCCTAAACAAATAAAGCCGTTGCTTTTTTGCTTGGATCAGGAGCTTAAATTTTACGGTATAAATCCGGGTACTACAGCTGACATGATCGTGGCGACAGTATTAACGGCATTTTTAGAGGATCTTAATTAGTAACAATACTGTTACTAATAGGGCTTCAAAAGTATTTGTTTAAAACAAATAAGGGGACATTTAAAGTGTCGATAGTAGATTCAATTTTTTCATTTTTTTCTTCACAGGGGACATTAAGCATGGCTAAAATCAATAAATTATGCGTTGGCGAATCTTTAATTGGCGAAGGCAACGAAGTTGCTCACATCGATTTAATGGTTGGACCACGTGGTTCAGCTGCTGAAACAGCATTTGCAAACTGCTTAACAAACAACAAAGACGGCTTTTCTAGCTTATTGGCTGTTGTTGCACCTAACTTGATGGTTAAACCAGCAACTGTTATGTTCAACAAAGTAACCATCAAAGGCGCAAAACAAGCTGTTCAAATGTTTGGCCCAGCACAACGTGGTGTTGCTATGGCTGTTGCTGATTGTGTAGAAGACGGCACAATCCCTGCTGCTGAAGCTGATGATTTATTCGTATCAGTTGGTGTGTTTATTCACTGGGCTGCAGAAGACGATGCTAAAATCCAACAATACAACTACGAAGCGACTAAAGAAGCTTTGAAACGCGCTATTGCTGGTTCACCTACTGCTGCTGAAGTTGTTGCTGCTAAAGGTACTGCTGTACATCCATTCGCTGCTAACTAAGTTTTATTTAGTTATCAAGAATGTTAAAAATACCCCGTTAAACCGGGGTATTTTTTTGCCTATAGGATTGTAGGCAAGGCACTCGGTAATGGCTCCTGCATTACTCTACTACACGCCATCCATGGCGTTATGCTATATTTGCGTTCACCACGTCCCTAGGGTTCGGGCGTGAGCTGGGAGCGGAAACTTTGCCTAAAATTTTAATATCTTCAGCTTTAATAATGCCGGAATGCAATGCACTGGCAACTAGCGCCTGATGAATTCCTGCCTCACTCAAAGCCATTAAATCCTGTTTATGTCTTATGCCGCCTGCGGCAATAAAGTTTTTGTCGGGATTTTTCCTGCAAAATTCAGTTAACTTGTTCAGATCCGGGCCGCGATTACTGCCTACGCGCTCCAACGTCATGATGATAATATTTTCCGGCCAAAAAGACGGGTCAGCAAAAAGGCTAGGCGCACCCAAAGCCTTCGAATTTGCATAATCCAGCGACAGAATAAAGTTGTTTTTATAAGCTTTAATTTCTGCAATAGATTCATCCCGATACGATTCACTGCCCAAAACAGGCAGGGTATTGCCGTGCGCGCGCTGAGCATATGGCTGACAACCCTGGTCTATCCAGAAGGTGATGTGCGGAAAACGAGTCAGTACGTCGGCTATTAAAGGATTATGGCCGCCTTGACCGGTAATCGCATTCAGGTCTGCAATATAGAACGTGTCAAATTCATAAATACCCAGAAAGGCATCGATAACCTGAAAAATATCAGACGACTTGCACAAGCCGGTGTTAATGGGTTGATAAAGCTCACGATTGCCTTGCCGGGCGTGAACGACGACACCGTCTTTTAAATCTATTACCGGGATTATTTTCATAAAAAAACAAGGTTTGAGGCTAAAGCGAAGTCTGGACTCCAAAAAACACCGATACCAGAGTTCAAAGCTCGCTTTGAACTGGTGATACAATATTACATACTAATTGATAACTGTTTATTGAAGATTGTGAAAATTCTGGTGTTTGAGTATATCACTGGCGGCGGCTTTAACAGACAGGCGTTGCCGGATTCCCTGGCTGGAGAAGGGAGTTTGATGCTGAATGCGTTGCTCGATAACCTGGTTCGATTCAACAATCTCGACATCACCGTCATGCTGGACGAACGGCTTAATGATTCAGTCGGCAAGACCGGCATAAACACCGTCATCATCGGCCCTGAGCATGATACGAATGAAGAATTTGCGCGCTTAGTCCAGCAATGCGATCTGGTCTGGCCGATAGCGCCGGAATTTGACGGTATTTTACAAAACCTATGTCAACGGGTCGAATCATCAGGAAAAATATTGCTGACATCGCCGGCAATAGCGGTTGCCATTGCCGGTAATAAATTCAGGACGTATGAACTGCTCAACCGGCATCATATAGCGGTCGTTCCTACCCGTATGTTTGATGATGATTACTGCCTCGGTGAATGGATGGTTAAACCGGTTGATGGCGTAGGTTGTGCCGACAGTCATGTGATCTCCAGCCGGCAAGACTTTGACCGGATGGCTGCACGAAAAGGTGAATACATCATCCAGCCGCATCTTCACGGCGCAACAACCAGTCTTTCATGTTTATTCAAGCAGGGTCGAGGCTGGTTAGTCTGTGTCAATTTGCAGCGTTTTGAACTGACCAACCGGCAATATCGCTTGACAGACATCGTGATTAACCATCATCCAGATCCAGGCCGGTATCAGCGACTGGTCGATCAAATAGCCCAGGCATTACCCGAGTTGTGGGGGTATGCCGGCATCGATCTGATAGAAACTGCCGACCAAACCTGGGTGCTTGAAATCAATCCCCGCCTGACCAGTTCATTTGTCGGCATACACGATGCTTTAGGCATCAATGTTGCCGAAGCCGTCTGGCAGTTACTGCATGGCGAGCCGATACTCAACCCGACTTGCAACAACGCTATCAATGTTCAAACTTATGCAAACTAATATTATCGGCTGGGATATAGGCGGCGCTCATGTCAAGGCGGCGGTCATCAGCGCCGGGAGTATAATCGCCGTTTATCAGCAACCGTGCCCGTTATGGAAGGGACTCGATCAACTGCAGTGCGCTGTAAACGCCATTATGCAGGAACTGGCCGGTGCAAATTGCCGTCATGCGATTACCATGACCGGCGAGTTGGTCGACTTGTTTGATAATCGGGAGCATGGCGTCCGGCAAATCATTCAAACCATGACCGAGCTGTTGCCGGGAGCTGAACTGCTGGTTTTTGCGGGATTAGAAGGCTTTGTCAAATCCTCGCAGACTGAAGATCGGCATTACCCATCCATTGCTTCGGCCAACTGGCTGGCCAGCGCTACCTTTGCCGCGCATAAAATCGGCAGCGGGCTTTTTGTTGATTGCGGCAGCACCACCACGGATATACTGCTGCTTAATAAGGGACAAGTGCTGGCGGAAGGCTATACCGATTACCAGCGTTTACTCTCTGAAGAGTTGGTTTATACCGGTATCGTCAGAACCGCAGTGATGGCCGTTACGCAGACAGCGCTGGATCAAGGCAAAAAAATCGGTTTGATGGCCGAGTATTTTGCGACCATGGCTGATGTCTATCGCGTCACCGGTGAACTCAATGACATGCACGATCAAACCGACACGGCAGATGGTGCGGAAAAAACAATCCTTGCCAGTGCCAGACGCTTATCGCGGATGATAGGTTGTGATTTTTATGCCGATGAACTGCCGCGCTGGCAGCAATTTGCTGAAAATATTCGCCTCCTGCAACTACAGCAAATACAACGCGGTTGTGAGCTTCGGTTATCTCAATACGAGCTTTTGCCAAACAGCCCATTGATTGGTGCCGGAGTAGGGCGCTTTCTGGTTAAACAGATTGCATTAAATTTAGGGCGTCCGTATCTGGATTTTTCCGATCTATTCCCGGTAGCCGCAATTTTGTCCGATATGACCACAGCTGACTGCGCGCCTGCTGCTGCAATAGCTTATTTAGCGAATAGAGCAGGTCGTTAAAAAAACTCTCACGCAATAATAATATCGATTCAATACCAACTAATGTAATGTGGTATGATATTGTTTTTTGTCAGCATTAATAAATGTTTACAGGCTCTATGGAAAAAGTTGATGTATTTGATCTGATCGAGCGGATGTCCGCGCTGATCCGGTCTGAAGAACGTAAAAAATGCACAGAATTAGGCTTGCAACCGGTTCATTTGCAGGTAATGGATTATTTGTATCGCTGTAACCGTTATAGCGATACCCCGGCAGCACTCACTAATTATTTGGGCATGACCCGCGGCACGGTTTCCCAAACCTTGCTGTTACTGGAAAAAAAAGGCTACATTAAAAAAACAGCCGATGTCAATGACCGGCGTGTGGTGCATCTTTGCCTTTTGGCTGAAGGCGATGCTATCCTGAATAAAGCCCGCCCGACAGATTTATACAGTCAGGCCTCGGCAATATTTAATGAAAATGATAGCCAGGAAAATGTTTTTGTTAGTGCGCTGACCGCACTGCAAAAAGCCAACAAATCCCAATCATTTGGACTTTGCAAAACCTGTAAATATTTCACCACAACGGCGGATGGCTTCGTTTGCGGCTTAACCAAAGAATCGCTTAGCCAAATTGATAGTGAGAAAATATGCCAGGAGCATACTGTTATTTGATTGTTTCCGGCTAAACAATAGCGAGTTCATCGTCATTAGCATCGTCCCCTATATCCGGCGAAATATCGACGTGAAAGTTGCCCAGATATTCGGCAACTTCCTTGGAGTCTTCAAATCTTGCGATGTGGTAGACCGCTTCACCTTCATACACCAGGGGGATTTCACTGCGGCCTATAATAATGCCGCTGAATGGCGATATGACTTCAATTTCAAGACTGGAAACCGGGTCGCTAACCATGCCCAGCAATTCATGCTTTGCCACCCTGCAACCCAGCGACTTGAGCGTACGAAAAATACCGCTGCCCGGCGATCTGATCCAGGCACTGTAGCGAGCGATATAGGGTTCGTTGGAAGAGGTACTGCGTTTTTTTCGGTTTGCAATCATGCCTAAGTGACGCATTACATTGATAATTCCCCGTACACCGGCACGAATGGCTATTTCATCAAAGCGTAAGGCTTCGCCAGCCTCATAAAGCAGCATGGGAATGCCTCGCTCTGATGCGGATTCTCTTAACGAGCCATCGCGCACGTTGGCATTGATCAACACCGGAACATTAAAAGCCTTAGCCAGGGATAAGGTCGCTTCGTTATCCAGATTGGCGCGTATTTGCGGCAAGTTGCTGCGATGTATGGCGCCCGTATGCAAATCAATACCATGGGTGCTGTTAGCCACAATTTCCGTCATAAACAGGTCCGCTATGCGTGAAGCCAGAGCGCCTTTTTTTGAGCCGGGAAAGGAACGGTTTAAATCGCGCCGATCTGGTAAATAGCGGGAGCGATGAATAATGCCGTAGACATTGACGATGGGTATGGCGATCAAGGTCCCTGTTATTCGTTTTAAAACGGGATCTTTTAATAGACGGCGAATGATTTCGACACCATTCAGCTCATCGCCATGTATCGCTGCGCTGATAAATAATCGCGCACCGGGTTTTCTGCCATGGATAATGTGCACCGGCATGGTCATCGGCGTATGGGTATAAAGTGGCGGCAACGGCAGATCTATGACTAGATTCGTTCCGGGTCGGATAGTTTGGCCGCTAATAATCAAGTCTTGTCGCATAAATTTATCCTTATAACTGATGATGCTGACTGTCCACGACAGGTACGAAAAAGCTTTATGGAATGAAGTATTGCCTAGCGATTAACTCCGGCGATAGTCCGCTAAATGAATGTCATACTTTTTCAACTTGGTGTAAACAGCACGTGATGTGATTCCCATGTCTGCTGCTGCTTTTTTGATGTCGCCCTGATGTTGTTTTAGAGCGATGTCAAGAAATGCCTGTTCAGCTTTGGCAATAACGCGTTCTTTGATGTCTTTCCATTCTGCATTGTTTTCTGTTTCGGACTGAAGCGGCAAATCCAACTCGGTCATTTCTTTGCCGGTGGCAAATAAAATACTGCGTTCAAGGCTGTTTTCCAGTTCACGGACATTGCCCGGCCAGGGGTACGCGCGAATTTTTTGCATGACTTCACGGCTGACCGATTCAACCGCTTTGTTATATTTCTTGCTCAAGCGCTGCACAATCAACTGCACCAGATACGGCAAATCTTCAGGGCGTTCGGCCAGCGGCGGAATGCTTAAGCGAACCACGTTGATGCGGTAATACAAGTCATTGCGGAACAGGTTTTGCCTAACCAGTTCTTCCAGATTGTGATTGGTTGCGGAGATTATTCTTAGGTCAACCGACAAGGTTTGCTTACCGCCGACTCTTTCCAGTTCGCCTTCTTGTAGTACGCGAAGCAGCCGGGTTTGTGCGGCAGGGGACAGTGAATCGACTTCATCCAGAAACAAGGTTCCGCCTTCCGCCCTTTCAAAATAACCCTGATGCACTTCGATGGCACCGGTGAATGCGCCTTTTTCATGCCCGAACAGCGCGCTCTCGATCAAGCTTTCCGGAATGGCGCCGCAGTTAATCGGGATAAAGGGCTTGTTGCAGCGGTCGCTCATCGCATGTATGGCGCGGGCAATCAATTCCTTGCCGACACCGGTTTGCCCTTGAATCAGCACGGTTGCCAGCGTCGGTGCAATCACTTCGATGGCTTGCAATATTTTCTGCATGGCCGGCGATTTAGCGATAATTGCCGGAGGCTGGTGTTTTTTTGCCGGTTGCTTGCTTTGTTGCCGCCAAATCTGTTGCATGCTCTGTTCGATACGGGAGTGCAATTCGTTAATATCCTCCATGGCTTTGACCGGTGTGGTGTCGGTGTATTCCATGCCTGGACGGTCTTTTGCTGCATTTGGATTGGTGTAGACACACACTTCACACTTACCGTCGTGGCGGGCAATGCTTTGTTTGATTTCCACTTTGGCGTAACCGAAATTTCTGGCGGCAATGCCGCCAAAGACACTGGACGTCATTCTGCACAATTCGGGAAAATTGGTCACCCGGTCGCCGAAAGGACAGCGGCTGTTGGTTACGGTAATGCAATCGGGATTACTGGAAACCAGGGAAAATTTACCGCCAATATTGTTTTTAAGGCCGAGGATCAGTTCGGTATAGTATTCTTTGTCGAGCAATTCGCTGTTGTGAGTTTCTTCCCGATAGGTTTGTTCAAAGAAACCCCCTGCTGTTTGGGCAATGTGTTCGATCAATTGCTCGCAGTGTTTTTGTCCCTGTTGTTCGCTGGCATGCATCAGCTCCAGGATGAAAGTTTGCAGGAAAAAAACCGGCGTTAAACCGGAAAGACAGTCGTTTTTCATGGTGTTTTGTGAAGTCAATTTTCTCTAATTGAAGCACAGCTTCATTTATCTGGCAATGATAAAAAATCAAGTCCTTGTAATTTAATGGAAAGATCGTTAATAATTGCTGGCACGACAGTTGCTTTTATTGAAATCAGGGCGACCTCGGCAACTGCTCCATACGTTGCTCTCGATCGCTGTTCCAGACGCGATTCTACCTTCCCCATCCGTGGGGTCGTACCTCCTGTATGACCCACAGGGATGTGGGGAACGCAGAGAAATAACGGGATCATTTCCTGTCCATGCAGTTGTGCCGGATTGCCCCTACGATAAATAAAACTTTAACTTGACTAATAACGAGGACTTAATAATGAACCAAGATAAACCGCCTTTAGATCCACATCCCTTAAGCGAGTATGTTGCCTGGGCCGGAAATCGCAACCGCGAACCACTGCTTGGCGTTTTAAAAGAAAAACTGCCTAAAGATCCGGGAAAGGTTTTGGAATTCGCCAGCGGCAGCGGCATGCACATTAATTATTTTGCACCGTATTTTGAACACTTGCATTTTCATCCTTCCGATAAGGATGAAGACATTTTTGATAACATCAAGAAACTGTCAATCGATCATAAGAACGATAATATTGCCGATCCTGTGCATCTGGATCTGACCGATCCTGAGACCTGGTTTAATCCGGGCAGTGAAGATTCCTTTGCAGCCATATTCTGCATTAACATTTTTCAGGTGGCGCCCATTTCGATTGCGGATCGCATGATGGAATGTGCATCACTGCTGCTTCAGAAGGGAGGCTTTTTGCTGATTTATGGTCCTTTTCAGGTGGAAGGTACTTTCACTACTGATTCCAATAAAGAGTTTCATCAGACATTGAGTTCTGCCGGTGTTTCGGAATGGGGTTTAAAAGATGTAGCTGATCTGAAAAAGGCTGCAGAAAGACATGGTTTGGAATTGAAAGAGCAAATCAATATGCCTGCTAATAATTTCTCGCTGATATTCGGCAGAAAGGATTAAAAAGGCGAAGGGCGAGAATAGCTTGTATTTAAGGTTAAGTGGGATTTCAATTTTTAGGCCTTTAGCCCTTGTTCAATAATGCTCAACTTAGGAAATGAATGATGGAGAAAAAATGTTCAGCTGTTGTCATCGGGGTTGGTCCGGAGCAGGGCTTGGGCGCGACACTCGCCAGCTATTTTGCAACAAAAGGTTTACATGTTTATATAGCCGGGCGAAGTGAAGACAAGCTTCAACAGGTAGCAGAAAAAATCAGGCAAAAAGGCGGCTCAGCCACTGCTGTTATCGCCGATGCAACGGTTGAACGCGACGTTGCGCATTTATTCAAAATAGCGCAACTCGATGGTTATAGCCTCGATATTGCTGCCTACAATGTAGACAGCAATATTCCAGCGCCTTTATTGGAAACGGATGCGGAAACCTTTACCGTACTTTGGCAACAAAATTGCCTAGGTGCCTTCTTTTTCGGCAAGGAAGCGGTTAAGGCAATGAAAGGCCAGCAACAAGGAACGCTAATTTTTACCGGCGCGACCGCGTCACTAAGAGCAAAGCCGCCGTTTACTGCATTTGCTGCTGCGAAAGCCGGTTTAAGGGCATTAGCGCAAGGCATGGCAAGAGAATTTTCGCCGCAAGGCATACATGTGGTTCACGCTGTCATTGACGGCGTGATTGATGGCGAGCGGGCAAAGAAGCAGTTTCCCGACTATGTTAAGGCCAAAGGCAAGGATGGTTTGTTACAGCTGGACGCTATCGCCGAAACCTATTGGGCCATTCATAAACAACACCCCAGCGCATGGACTCATGAACTGGATTTGAGGCCGTTTAAAGAACCGTTTTAGGAGTGATAGCATGTCGAAAACCAAAAACTGGATTTTGCAGGGCAGTTATTTTGAAACCTGTAACTGCGAAACCGCCTGTCCTTGCGTATGGCTGCAACCGCCGACACAAGGTGATTGCAAGCTGTTGGTGGCATGGCATATTGAACAAGGGCATCTTGGTGATCAATCACTGGATGGCTTGAATGTTGCCATGGCATGTTACTCCCCTGGACTCATGATAGACGGCAACTGGCAGGCAGCTTTATATATTGACGAACGGGCCGATGACAGTCAAGTTGATGCGATTGTGCAAATTTTTAGCGGCCAGCAAGGTGGGCATCCAGCTATTTTAATGAGCTTTGTCAGTGAAGTTTTGGGCGTAAAAAAAGTAAAAATCGACTACCAGGAGCAGGGCAACAATCGGTGTATGACTATTCCCGGTATAGCGCAGGCCGATATTGAAAGTATCCAGGGCATAACCGGTGGACAGGCAACCCTAAGCAATCCGCCATTGTGCGTGGTAACAAGTCATCCCACGGTTGTCGCCAAATCAAAAAATTATCAATATCAGGATTATGATAAAAACTGGCAGTTTTCCGAGTGTAACGGTTATTTCTCGGCATTTGTTTATCAGCCGTAATGGGCTGGTTTAAAACCCGGACGGCTACATTAGCTGTTGTACTGGCAGGGATTCTTGCTGCCTGGGGCTATCTGTTTTATCAGCATGGTCAAATGACATCTCAACCGATGTCGAGTATGTGGATGCCTCCCTCCGAGCCATTGGCATGGCGTTTTACAGATTTCGCTTTGGTTTATTTTATGTGGGCGGTCATGATGGCGGCAATGATGCTGCCTTCAGCAATCCCCATGATTCTGGCCTTTGCCCGGGTTTGCCGACAACGAAATAAAATATCCCATAAACTGACTTACCTGTTCATTTCGGCCTATCTGGGCATATGGCTGTTATTCAGCAGCGCGTTAACGCTGCTGCAATGGCAAATGCATGGACTGGCCTGGTTATCGCCGATGATGGAGAATCAGAATTCGATATTAGCTGCCGGTATTTTATTTTTGGCAGGCTTTTATCAGTTTATGCCGATAAAAAATGCTTGTTTGATACACTGCAAAACCCCAATGGGTTTTTTGTTAAATGAATGGCAGGATGGCGCAGCAGGCGCATTCAATATGGGGCTGAAACATGGCGTAAACTGTTTAGGCTGTTGCTGGGCACAGATGCTGATCATGTTTGCCGTAGGCGTAATGAACCTGCTGGGAATGGCCTTGATCACCTTGTTGGTTATATTGGAGAAATCCATGCCACTCGAATCAAAGCTTATTTGTAAAACTGTAGGCGTCGCTTTTCTTGCCTGGGGAATTGTTCTGTTATTTGCTTAAAGATTGTCCCCTTGTTAAATTACTATTAAAAAACCTGAGAAGATTATCGTAATGAAAGTTCGTTCGCTATTTGCCTTTTCGATTTTATTGTCCGCTATCAGCGGCACAGCCAATGCCACGACCTATTCATTGCCGGAGAACAGTAATGATAGCGTCATCACCGAATTCACTGACGATGTGCCTTTAATGCGGGCGGAACAAAGCGAGACCTTACCGGATGTGGCCAGGCGCTTTCTTCTGGGACAAACAGAAATAGTGCGGTTGAACCCCGAGGTTGATCGCTGGCATGTCAAAAAGGATGAGATTGTTCGTTTAGCCAATAAGCGTATCTTACCGGATACGCCGCACGAAGGAATTACCTTAAATATCGCCGAATACCGGATGTATTATTATCCGCCGACTCAAAAAGGGACTGCGCCACAGGTAATGTCCTATGCGCATGGTATCGGTCGACAAGACTGGAAAACACCTCTGGGTAAAACCAGTATAGTGCGCAAAGTTAAAGATCCGTCATGGCATCCGCCGGAATCGATAAGGCGCGAACATGCGGCAAATGGCGATCCGTTGCCTGCTGTGGTTCCACCTGGTCCCCATAATCCTCTGGGAGCCTACAAGATGCATCTGGCCGTTCCCGGTGGCTATCTGATACACGGCACCGATATAGACAAGATTTACGGCATAGGTATGCAGATAACACACGGTTGCGTACGCATGTACCCTGAAGACATTGAAGCCTTGTACCATTCGGTTCCGGTAGGAACATCAGTCTATATGGTTAAACAACCCATCAAGGTTGGATGGCTGGACAATACCCTCTACATAGAAGCGCACCCTGATTTGGAGGGTGAGGAAACAACACTGGATCAGAAACTGGATGTAGCGTTGAAGCTTATCCAAAAAGCCAATATCGCCAGGGATGGTGTGTATGCCGCAGGCCAGTCGGAAACTGGCACGGCGCAGAACATGCCGGAGTTTGACCGGGAAGCATTAAAGCAAGCGCTTACCGTTCTGGACGGAAATCCAGTGGCGCTTTATCAAAGATTGCTATAGCAAGAGTTGATGGTATCGTCGCCGACCAGGCAGTACTAAGTAAAGGTATTCATGGCATTTAAGGTTGAAATAATGGCGCGACGGAAACTCTCCCGTTAAGAAAAAGCTTGTATTATCGGACTGCCTCATCCTGTTTGGCTCAGGGGCAGTAGTCTATTGGCCAATCTTAGGACAGGTGATTGTAATGGGATGGTACGCTGAATGCTCTAGTATCAAAAATCGACTCAATGTCAGGGTGATTTTCTGACTGACTTTTGATAGTGAATCGGTACAGCAAATCGATCATGGTTTGAATATGTCAGAGTTTGATTCGGTAGTTTTTTAAAACGTAAAAGTCGATCTATTCTTTCTTTGATGTCTGGATGCGTTCTGAGGATTGATGGAATCGATGAGCTATGGCCGCGGCCGAATAGTACGTCTAAAATTGAGGTATCATAAGTGTCCAATTTATTTAACGCCATGACCAGACCTTCGGGATCGCCCGTTAATAAAACGGCTTGATGGTCAGCATCAAACTCCCTCATTCGAGATAATGAAAGTTGCAGAAAACTCATCAAGGTTGGCGCCATAATGAGTGCGCCTAATGCAAACCAGGAAATAGTCACCAACCCTAAAAAATACAACGGTAAGTTTATAAAAAACAAAAAAAAACCGGCTAAAGACAAGGTGTTGGTGATGCGGTTAATAATGTCGGCATACGTCATCACGCGTACATCATTGTGCTGGATATGACTGATTTCATGTGCCAGTACCGCAATAAGTTCACGTATACTCAGGATATTTAACAGCGCATCGCTCAGACCGATGGCCGAATTTTCTGAGGTGCCTACAGAGAAAGCGTTCATCAGTTGACTGGGTAAGTAATAAAGCGCGGGTGGCGCGGGTAAGTCTGCGCGGGCGGCCAGTTCCTGTGTTATCTGATAAAGATCGGGGGCATTATTTGCCGATAGCAATTCGCCCTCATACATAGAAAAAATCAAAGATGGCGGTATGTTCGGGCTAATAGCCAGTATTAAGACGCCTAAAAACGTCGCCCATAAAATGCCTTCAACCCCTGCTAGAATAAAACCGACTAAGGAAAAAATGGCGCCCATGCACAGAAACAGCGCTAGGGTATGCAGGAAGTTTTTTAGCTTGCGACTGAATACTATCATTAGGAACTTTTACCTGATAGTGCTTCGGTATTCCGTTTCGCCAGATCATCAATGACGATGCTTAATGAGCCTTTTCTTTGAATATCATCGTTAAAGGTTGTGCGGTAATTGGTCACCAGACTGACACCGTCAATCATAATGTCGTAGACTTTCCATTCGCCACTATTCAGTAGCATTCGGTAATTGACCTCAACAGCTTGGCGACCGGGTTGCAGAATGTCTGTTCTGACCATGATTCTTGTGGCTGCGTTGGGCACTTGAATGGGTCGAAAACGCATTGACCAATCGGTATATTCGACAAACGCTCTGGAATAGGTTCTGACCAACAGGGTTTGAAATTCATCTTTAAAGCGTTCCTGTTCCTGGGGTGTTGCTGTTTTCCAGTGTCTTCCCAGCACTAACTGGGCAACTTGATTGAAAGCGATATGCGGGTCAATAACGCCATTAACGAACCGTACAACTTGGGCAAAATCCCTGGTAAAGGATTTGTCTTTCATTTTTTGCTGTAATTGTGAGGAAACATTTTGTATGACTTGCTGAGGAGGAAGCAAATCTTCTGCTATTGCTTTAGTAGAAAATAGTAAACCGAGGAATATTGCAAAAAGTACACCTGTTATTACTTGTCGATCAGTTAGATTTCTCATAATTATCCGGTTACTAACATAGTTAAGTATCGCCTTTGATTATTTTTTTAAAAAGTGTCATCGCACCTTTCAATTCAGGGTAATGAATGGGGAGCCTTATTTTTTATAAGCAGTTATTAAGTGAACCCATAATTTTTGCTATTGAACCATTCTGGACTGCAATTTCAATAGCGTACTATGATGCTTATAATTCAAATGAAACGTCAAGCTGTGTCGATTGCGTATTGACAATACGCTGTTTACGGAACTATGTGACCTATAATCGCGAAACGCAATGTTATTTATAGTGAGCTCAATACAACAAATACTGCCAGTCCCAGCGACGCCAGCCCCAACCCTGCCATAAGCAGACGCGATCCGTGCAGCTTGGTCCATAACAACAGGCCGGTCAGGGAAAGAAATACCAAGCCGCCTGCCAATGCATCTGCCAGCAGTACCCAGGCTGTTCCCATACCGACACCCATGTGCAAGCGGGTGATGAAGGCGAAGACGTTTGCCTCCTGATACTTTATCGAAACATAAGCATTACCTACCCAGTATTCGGCGTTAACAGACTGTTGCGGACTGTGAAAACTCACCCGCCACTGGCTGGGTTGCTGGAGGTTTTGACCTGACCAGATGACGGCTTTTGCCGGTTCAGTAGAAATTTTACTCGGTTCTCGGTCGATACTTAACTGTGCTTGCAGCCATTTCGCCAAAGTGTTGGCATCCACTGGAAGCGGCTCGGGTAAGGCTATCTCAATGTGCGACTGTTCCATTTTTGCCGCAGGAATTTTCATCACCATACGGTGATTGAGCAAAATCCCGCTAATGCCGAACAATAGACCCAACGCCGCGCCCCACAGCCCGACCCAGGCATGGGTACGGCGCAGCCATTTGAGCCATTGAAACCGTTTAGGTTTCCGGTGCAATATTTTCGGGTTTTGTACATGGGTCATTATGATAATTTCCGTTTGGTGTTAGATGTCCGCCCACAGTCGCAGCAGGTTGTGATAAGTGGCGACCAGCGGGATAATCTCAGGGCTTTCCGGGGCGCGGGCACGCAGGCTTTGAATGCCGGCATCCAGCTGGAATAACAAGCTGCGCTGGGCGACATCGCGAATCATGCTCTGTACCCAGAACACCGCGACATCCCGGTGGCCGCCGGTGATAGCTTCCACCCGATGCAAGCTGCTTGACGGATAAAGCACCAGACTTCCGGCAGGCAGTTTAATAGCCTGCACACCGTAAGTGTCTTCGATGATCAATTCCCCGCCTTCATAGTCTTCAGGCTCGGACAAAAACAGCGTTCCCGATACGTCGGTGCGAAAGGTTGTCGCGCCGACACGGATAGCATTATCGACATGGATGCCGAAATCCATGCCGGCAACATAGCGATTAAACAGCGGCGGGCAGACAACCTTTGGCAACGCGGCGGAAACAAACAGCGGATTGCAATGCAACGCATCATGAACGATGCCGGTAAGCGCTTGCGTCTCCGCCGTATTGGCGGCCAGTTGCAGGTTGTTTTTCACCTTCGCGGCCAGCTGGCCTGCGGTAACCCGGCCATCCACAAATTGCGCCTTGGCGAACAGTTCGCGCGCATTAGTGAGTTCTTCGCCGGTTAAAACATTTTCAATGGCAAGTAGCATGGTTAGCCTCTATAGGTGATATGGTTGCGGTCGGGTGCTGAAGATTTAATATTTCACCCGTAAGGTAAGTTGCCCCGAAAGCGGTACTCCCGGCAGGGCTGTGTTGGTTTGTCCGGACTCGTAATAAACCTTGTCCAGCAGGTTGAAGGCATTGGCCTGAATATCGAAGTGCTTATGGTGATAAGCCACGGTCGCATCGAGGCGCGCATAGCCGGGCAAAGCCACTTCATTGACCGCATCAGTAAAGCGTGAACCGGACATGAAGACCCCGCCGCCGACTTCCCATTCGGGAGTGATGTTGTAACTGGTCCAGACCACGCCGCTGTTCTCAGGCACATTCACCGAGTTCTTGCCTTCGAGCGATTTGGATAGACCGCTTACCGAGCCTGTTGCGCTGTTATTCGATTTAACCACTTCGGCATCGAGATAAGCGTAAGTTGCCGAAAGGCTCCAGTCAGGCAGTAAATCTCCAGCCAGTCCTAACTCAAAACCGTCGGTTCTCTGCTCGCCGGCCAGGATATTCCGGGTCGGGTCGGTAGGATCGGTGGTCCGCGCATTGGTTTTTTCCAGACGGAATAACGCGCCGGTCGCGCTGAGTCGTCCGTCAAAAAGATCAATTTTCGCACCGACTTCCAAATTTTGGCTCTGCTCCGGTTTAAGATTGGCGGTATTAGTGGCAAGGGAAAAAGTCTCGGCCGAAGGATTGAACGAAGTGCCGTAACTGAAATAGTACGCCTGCCAATCTTTCGGCTGCCAAACCAGTCCGGCACGCGGGTTCCATTGGTGATCGGTGCGCTCGAAATCATTGCTGTTAAGAAGATTGTCATCTTGTTTCGCCTGAAAGACATCATAACGTCCTCCGGCAAGCAGCTTCCACTCGGGCGTAATCTCGAACTGATCGAGCACGTAACCGGCGACGGTATTGGTTTTGGTGTTCCTGTCGGTTGCCAGTACGCCGGAAAAATCGTTGGCGCGTCCTAAACCGACGCTTGACGTTCCTATCGGGTTATAGACCGAAACCCGGCTGACGCCGGTCGAATTTTTGGAGCGGAACGTATAATCTTCCCAACCGACTTCCGCGCCGAAAAGAAAGGTGTTGTTAAAGCCGAACAGCGGTTTTTTGAAGGTGAAATCGGTCTGGTTGTAATAATTCTCTTGCGGACTTTCGCGCAGTGCCTGGGATCGCGCTATCGTCGCAGCCGCTCCGGTACCGGAGGGGGTTCCGGAAAATAACAAAGTTCGGTAGGTACGGTCGTAATTGCCGTATCGGGCCGTATTGCGCACTGAAAAATCCGAGTTAAAGCGGTGATTAAATATCGCGGTCACCACCGAAGTGTCATAGGTTTGCAGCAGGTCATCCTTGAAACCGTAGAATTGGTTAACAGGCACATTGGCGGGTTTTCCGCCGATCATCGGCACGCCATAATCGAACACGCTGTCTTCTTCCTGATGCATCAGCATCAGGGTCAGGTCGGTATCCTTGGTGAAGTCGACTTTAATCGACGGCGCTATGCCCCAGCGGTTGGTGTAATTGTAATCGCGGAAAGAATCGGCATCCTGATAGAGGGCGTTGAGTCGCACGGCCACGTTATCGGTAAGTTTGGTTCCCGCATCCAGCGTGGTGCGCTTGAAATCGTAATTACCGTAAGTAAAATCGGCGTTGGCAAATGACTTTCCCATCACCGGCTTTTTGGCAATCGGATTGATGACACCGCCGGTCGATCCCCGCCCGAACAGTACCGAAGACGCGCCTTTGAGCACTTCGACGCGATCCAGGAAAAAAGTGTCGCGAGCGTATTGGCCGTTTTCTTTGGCACCGTCGAGATAGGTGTCGGAGTTCGCTGAAAATCCGCGCAAAGTGATCGAATCGCCGGTGCGCCCGCCTTCGCCGGCGGCGATGGTAAGCCCGCTGACATTCTTGAGCGCATCGCGCAGGTTAAAGGCATTTTGCGACTTGACCAGTTCTTCTTTTACTACGCTGACGGACTGCGGAATGTCGCGGATGGCTGTTTCAAACTTAAGTCCGGTGCTGGAGGTATCCGCCTTGTAGGCGGGTTCTTTTTCAGCGGCGGCTTTCACCTTAACTTCGGGAAGTACCTGCTTGGCGATCTCAGCGCCCTCGGTATGCGAGGCGTTCAATAATGCGGCAATAGCCAGCATTAGCGGTCGGTTTTTGTGATTTTTCATAAATAGCCTTGCTTGTTATGGTTAGCTTGTTGTTGGCTGGCTGGTCACACAAAAGGCGATGGCTGGCTGTTTTTTATTGGGGGCAAAGATAGCGGTGCGCGGTTATTTTGACTTTGTCCTACGGTTTTCCGGTTATCCGTTAAATTCAAAAAGCTGAATAAAATCGTTAAGCTGATGTTGTATTTTTTGCGAATGCCTTGGGTTGTTGATGTGACGCGTCAGCCATGTTTTTGCATAGGCGGCGTAATTTTCCTGCTTGTTTTGGGCTATATTCAACAGGCTAAGTAAACGATAATACCGGGCAATAAGCAGGGCAATACAAGGATTTTGCAATGTTTGATAGTGCATTTTTAAATCTTCAATAGCCATTAATAAGGTCTCTTGCTGATCTTTTTCAGACATGATGATTCTCCTGATATCTATGTGAAGTCACGTATAAAATCAACACAACGGTTAGTTACAGCAGCCATGATGCGGTTGAGTATTTCGTCTTTATTCATGGCAGCTTCCTGAATTGAAGTGAATGACATTATTCCTGTTGCTTGCGCTCAGTCACAAAGCCGAGTTTTTCAATGCCCGCGGTTTGTGCGGCAGACATCACGGCGGCTAGTTGCTGATAATTGGTGTTCTTGTCGGCGCGTAAATGCAATTCGGGTTGAGGTTTTTTCTGTGCAGCTGTCGCCAGTCGCGAGTCAAGTTCCACCTCTTTAAATGGCGTATCGTTCCAAAACAGTTTGCCTTCGGCATTTATCGACAGGGTGATGGTGTCCGGTTTTTCCGGGCTGGACTCGCTTCCGGCCTGGGGTAAGTCTATTTTGATCGCATGGGTGAGCAGCGGCGCAGTCATGATAAAAATGACCAGCAATACCAACATGACGTCGACCATCGGCGTGGTGTTGATTTCCGCCATCGGCTGGGTATGGTGATTGTCGCCGCCGAAGCCGCCTGAACTCATCATGATAAATCCGCCGCCGTCATGGTAGCTGCCAACGGTACGCCGGTGGTCAGGTAGGTATGCAAATCATGGGCGAAAGTTTCCATCTCGCCCATTAACAGGCGGTTACCCCGTACCAGGGAGTTATAAGCCAGCACCGCCGGGATGGCGACGGCCAGACCGAATGCGGTCATGATCAGCGCCTCGCCGACCGGTCCTGCGACTTTGTCTACGGTAGCCTGGCCGCCGACGGCGATACTGCCGAGGGCATGATAAATTCCCCAGACGGTACCGAACAGGCCGATGAACGGGGCGATACTGCCCACCGACGCCAATAAGGTGAGACCTGTTTCCAGCTGCATGGCTTCCTGGCTGATAACGCGACGTAGCGCTTGGGCAATAAATTCATCGTGCCGCGAGTGCTCCTGCAACGCGCTACTTCCATCATCCTTGGCGGCCGCATCTAAGCGCTTTGCCAAGAGTTGAGCGGTGTAACGCTTATGATGCTCGGCAGCATTGATGCCTTGTGCGGCAAGACGCGCAAACGGATTTTCTGCTTTGTTCAAGTCCTCGTCCATGACGGTCGCCATTGATGATGGACTTGCCGACGAGGCTTGCCAAAAGCGCGTTAAAAAAACCATGTTGCTGCTTTTTAAACACCGTCCCTGTATGGCTTTTGTGACCATTAACGTCCAGCTTCCGATGGACATGGACAGCAGCATCGCCGCTACGGCGATAGATACCGCTCCGCCTTGGCTGATGAATTTCAGGTTGTCTAAGAGATATTCTGCTTGCATGATGATTTTATCCTTCTTCTATTGAAAATCTGATGGGTACAACGACCGATGCGCTGACCGATTGCTCGCCATGTTTGGCCGGAACGAATTGCCACTTCTTGACTGCTTCCAGTGCCGCCTGATCGAGGCGGCTTGAACCGCTGCCGGTTTGCAGCTCTACGGAACCGGCGGTACCGTCTTCCGTCACTTGTACGCGTAGCAACACCAGGCCTTGTTCGCCCAGTCGCCGCGAGACTGCGGGGTAATGCGGTGCCGGGTTATTTAAATAGGCAGCGTTAAAACTGGGTGACTGGTATGTTTGCGCGTCTGCCGCCGCTTTGTTTGTTCTCTGGGCAGGCTTGTTGTTTGTTGACTGAGTCTCCGGTTCGGCACTAGCTGAGCTTGTCGCCGCTTCAGGGGGCGTTGTTTGTGCGGCGGGCGGCGCGACCGGCATCCCGGTTTTTGTTATGCGCGGCACAACCGGCTTGCTGATCGGTTTTTTGACCGATCTCTTGACCGGCTTTTGCATCTTTTCTATCGGCGTTACCGGTGCCATCGGCTGTTGCGGCGTTCTCAATAGGCTTACCATGATTGGTTCAGGGATAGTCTCGACAGATAAACACTGCGATTGTGGGCGCAACGCAGAAAATACCGCCAGATGCGCGCACAGCACCAGACTCAGAGTAACCCATGCTCTGGCATTGATACGCATCACTCTACCGTGACCGATATTTCCCAAAGTATGCGTTGGACGGCTTTCCAGAAAATAGCAGTTGGCTACTACCGGGAAGCAAATTTTAGTGAACACGGCCAGGCCTAATTTGCTGAGCATCGCCATTTGCCGGTGACGTATTTTGCATCCGGGCAAGCTGCACTTTGGCGTGATTTAGCACCGAGCTAAGTAGGTGCAGCGATTCATAATCAGTGCGTATCGTTGATGCGCCCAAATTGATCTCTAGGGTCCCGCAACCGGGGCAAAAGACCACGCGACAATCGCCGTTACCGGAAAGACACACTTTCTTGTGACGTTTGTTTGAATTCATTGCGTTCACCCTCCAACTGTTAGATAGCTGCTATGCAGCGTTTAGACGGCGCTGGATGTAGCAGTGCGCGTCGTTGATATTGGCTGGCTAGCAACACCTGAAGGTGTTGAATAGCCGGCTATTTTTTTACTTGGTCAGAATTAACTTACCCTGACGTGTCAAACGCAATCGGTATTCCTCGCCGGCATGTTCGATGACAATCTCACGCGCCGTACCAAATAGCGTTACGCTGTGTAAACGCGGTCGTAAAGGCGCTGCTATGCCTTGCTTTGCAGAAAGCGCCAGGTCCAGAGGTTCGAGAGTGCTGTTAGATTGTTTGCCCATGATTACAAATGATAATGATTATCATTTGTAAAGTCAACGCTTGTTGTTTTTGCTGACAACACTCAAAATGTCTGCGCACAATCCAAAACGAATTGTGTCTGTTCAATTCGGCTATTGATGTCGCTACGATGTAGCGTTTATTGACGTTATTGGGTTTTTATTTCTTAAGCAGCCAGGCGGATAACGACTACGGCAAGCGCGTTGCCGATCAGGCCGATATTCATTTTGAGGATGTAAAACAGAGGGCCGAAAGCTATAAGAATAGGATAGGGCGGCGTTGCGCCCTTGATGCTAAGAGCAGCAATGCATTTATCGGATAATTCATCCAAAGACGGACTCAAGCAAACAACGGGGAAGTACAGGTAATAGTTATTGTCCCATCCGGCTAAATGTTTTTAGCCGGGATCAGATTGCGATGATTTTACGGTTGCTTGCTCGACCAGCCGCCGCCCAAAGCCTGATAAAGCTGCACCATCGCCACCAGGACATCCTGCCGGGCTTGAACCTGGCTGTTTTCAGTATTCAGCAGGCTGCGCTGGGTTGAAAGCAGGGTTTGATAATCGATTGCGCCCAGCCGGTAGCGATCCAGGGACAGCTGATATGCCAGCCGGGCCATGTCTAGCGCATCCGCCAAAGCTTGCAGACGGCGGGTCGAATTACTGCGTATCGCCGCTGCATCCTCTACTTCTTTAAATGCCGTCAAAATCGTTTTCCGATAGGTTTCCACCAATTCGGCGTTGCGGGCTTGCGCATTCTCCAGACCACCCTCCAGACGCCCGCCCTGAAACAAGGGTTGCGCCAGGCTGGAAGCCATCGCCAACGCCACGCCCGCCGGTTGCGGCGAGGCGAGAACGGCATCCAGATTCAATTGCAGTTTCGGATAAAAGGCGGCCCGCGCCACGCCGATATCGGCGTTGGCGGCGATCAATTCCATTTCAATCTGCCGGACATCCGGTCTGCGCTCCAGAAGACTGGCCGGTTGCAGGGCGTTAACCGTCGGCAGCAGCATGTCGGAAAAACGCTCGGCATTGAAAGACGCCGTCTGAGGCGGATGACCGAGTAATATTGCCAACGCATTCTCCGCCAAGGTGTATTGCTGGATCGCCAAATCCAGACTGGCGCGCGCCGTTGCCAGCTCGGTCTTCTGCTGCGCGACATCCAACGCCGATACCGCACCGGCCTGATGACGGGCTTCGACAATGGCCAATACATTAGCGACGTTTTCCAGAAACTCAGTCCCAATGCGCTTGCGCTCAGCCAGTGCCAACAGGTTGAAATAAGCCTGGCCGACATTGGACATCACTACCAGCTGTAAGGCATCGCGGGTAAAAACCGAGCTGAGTAAGCGCGCCGAACCTGCGTCGCGGCGGGCGCGATTGGCACCCCACAAATCGACTTCGTAGGCGACGCTAAACTGCCCAGTTTCTTTTTGACTGTCGCCGCTGTTGTTGCGGGTATCGATAAAATCACCCTGTAATCCAATTGACGGCCACAAGTTAGCCCCGGCAATCTTGGCCTGGGCTCTGGCCTGTTCGATACGCTGCCGGGCCGCGGCCAGATCGTTGTTGTAAAGCAGCGACTCCGTTATCAGGTGATTGAGTTCCGCGCTGCCGAAACTACGCCACCACTGCGGATCGACGGCGGATTTTTGCTGTGTCAGGCTGGCGTCATGCCATTGAGCCGGGGTTTCCACGTCCGGGCGCTGGAAATTCGGCACCAGATTGCAGGCCGTTAAGAACAGCAACACTGAAGTTATCGATAATTTACTTTTCATCAAGATCGTATTTCAAAACAGGGACATGATTGGCCACGAAGGACACGAAGATTTTGCTATTGTTGTGATGTTTTTCATTCCGCAGCCAGTGCCACCACCGGATCGAGTCCGGCAGCCTTGCGGGCTGGTAAATAACCGAACAATAAGCCGGTAGCGAACGCACAGGAAAAAGCCAATATTGCCGGCAGCGGCGAAAAAATCACGGCCATATCGAAATAGCGCAACGCGCTTCCCGCCGCAAAACCCAGCAATACGCCTATCAAGCCGCCCAGGGTACAGACCACAGCCGCTTCGGTGTTAAATTGCAGCAGTATGTCGCGGCGGCGTGCGCCGGTGGCCATGCGGATGCCTATTTCCCGGGTCCGTTCGGTTACGCTGACCAGCATGATGTTCATCACGCCGATGCCGCCGACCAGCAAGGAAATCGCCGCGACAATGCCCAGCATCAGGGTAAAGGTATTCTGGGTTTCGGCCGCGGTTGCCAGAATCGAGGCCATGTTGCGTATCCTGAAATCCTCAACTTGGTGGCGGCCGAGCAGCAAATCGGAAATCATCTGCTGGGTGCTGTCGATCTGCTCGACATCGCGCACCTTCACGGTAATACCGCCCAGATAATTCTGCCCGAACAAACGGATCAATCCGGTAGTCAGCGGCACAAATACCGTATCGTCACGGTCGTTACCCTGGGCATCGGCGCCCTTGGCGGCCATCACCCCGACCACTTCAAACGGAATATTGCCGACCATTACATAGCGTCCCAAAGGATCGCCGCCATCGGGAAACAGAATCTGTCTGACCGTTTGCCCCAGCACGATCACCGGCGCGTAGCGGCGCATATCGCGTTCGTCGAAAAAGTCGCCATCGGCAACCGCCCATTCGCGAACCGCCGTCATGCCGGGCGCAACACCCTGAACGCTGGTGGCGTAATCGATGTTGCCGTAGCGCACGGTCAGACGCGTATTGCGTTCCGGCGAGACCCATTCGACATTGCCCAGCTCGGCGATGGCATCGGCATCGGCCGGAATCAGGGTCGCGACGTCGGAACTGCCGCGCAGGCCGGGTGCGCCGGGACGTATCGACAGGATATTGGTGCCCATGGCGCGCATTTGATTCAGCACTTTTTCCTGGCTGCCTTGTCCCACCGCCAGCATCGTCACTACGGCGGCGACGCCGATGACAATGCCGAGCAGGGTCAGCGCAGTGCGGAACAGATTGGCATGCAACGAACGTATCGCAGTTTTGGCCGCTTCCAACAGTTCTGCCGCCAGTCCGGCTGCACCGATGTCGTGATGTTGGGGCAGCGACTGTAGACAGCCGCCGCGATTTTCGCCGTCGTCACTGACTATTTTGCCGTCGCATAGGGTAATAACCCGTTGGGCATGAGCTGCGACTTTTTCATCGTGGGTAATCAGCAAAATGGTCCGGCCTTCTTGATGCAGGTCGCGGAGCAATGCCATAACTTCTTTGCCGCTCTGGCTGTCGAGCGCACCGGTCGGTTCATCGGCCAAAATCACCGGCGGATCGTTCATCAAGGCGCGGGCGATCGCGACCCGTTGCTGCTGACCGCCGGACATCTGCATCGGCTTATGATCGCCGCGATTCGCCAGTCCCAGCCGCTCCAGCAAGTGCATGGCCCGGCTGTGGCGTTCGGCTTTCGACAAACCGGCATACAGCGCCGGTATTTCGACATTTTCCGCCGCCGAGGCATTATTGAGCAGGTTATAGCGTTGAAACACAAAACCGAAAGTCTCGCGGCGCAAGGCAGCCAGCTGGTCGGCATCGAGCCCGGCCACATCCTGATCCAGAATACGATAACTGCCGATATTGGCTTTGTCGAGACAGCCGATCAGATTCATCAAGGTCGACTTGCCGGAACCGGACTGACCGATAATCGCCACGAATTCGCCGGGCCAAATGGTCAGCGAAACATCATTCAGTGCGCGAACTACCGTATCGCCGTTGGGATAGTAGCGCTGGATGTTGTTGAGCGCCAGTAACGGCGTATCGACGGTAATGCTCATAAGCGCGGCCCTCTCGCAGCAGGGGAGCGGCTATCGTTCTTTTGCTCCTTATCGCCCACGCGCGCGATGGTCTGCAATCGTGCGCCGACAGCCAGGCCATCGCGTATTTCCGCAAAGCGTCGGGTTCGGAGGCCGACGTGTATGGTCTTTTCCTCCACGCCCTGTTCGGTGACCTCCTTAACGCGATAAGCCGCACCCTTTTGATTGTCTTCATTGCGCAGCCTCGTTCCCAAGGCGGCAACCGGTATCTGCGGCACCTGTTCGGCCTTGCCTAATACGAAAAACATCTGCGCACTCATGCCGGTCATCAATTGGCGGTCATGATTGTCGACATCGACCAGCACGTTGTACAGCACTACATTGTTGATCACTTCCGGGGTCGGCAATATCTGCCGCACCTTGCCTTGCCAGCGCCGCTGCTCGACAGAGCCCATCGTCGAAAAATACACCGGCAAATCGGGCCGCAAGAGCATCACATCGGCTTCGGCGACCTGAGCGCGCACCGTCATGGTATCGAGTTTGGCCAGTTGCAAAATCATCGGTGTCGATTGGTTGGCGTTCAGCGTCTGGCCTTCGCGGGCTTTTTGGTCGACGACCGTGCTGTCCATCGACGCATAAATTTTGGTATAGCCGAGATTGGTTTTATCGCCGCTCAGCGTCGACTGCACCTGCTCGATTTGCGCCTGGATCGAAGCTGCGGTCGATACGGCTTTCTTAAGGTTAAACTCGGCGTTCTGATAATCCTGCTGACTGACGCCCTTATTTTTCAGCAATTCGCGATTACGGTCGTACTGTTGCCGGGAAAATACCACCTGCGCCTGTTGACCGACCAATTGCGCCTGCAAGTTTTTGATATTGGCCTCGTCGGCCTGCACCCGCGCGGCATAAATTCTGGGATCGATCTGCGCCAGCAATTGCCCGGCAGTCACGTTATCGCCGATCTGCACATAAATTTTCTGCAACTGGCCGGTAACCTGAGCGCCGACATCGACGAATTCCTTCGGCTCCAGTTTGCCTTGGGCGGTGACGTTTTCTTCAATGTCCCCCAGCGTTACGTTGACGACATTTTTGTTTGCGTCTTTCGATTGCTCGGGTTGCAGTAAGCCGTAACCGACAATCCCGGCAATAAGCAGAAGCATAAAAAAAATCCACAGGAAACGACTGGGGGCAATGTGTCGATATTTACGAAGATAGGATCGGAGCATGGTGGTGATAAGGAAAGGTGACTTAATTTAAACAAGTGGCTTTTAACTTGACATCCTCCCCGACCTAAAGGACGGGGATTCCTACTGCTAGACGCTTATGCCCAAGCGCGAGAATGTTCTTTGCCGCATTCATATCTCTATCATGCGTAGTGCCACACTCGGCACAAGTCCATGCTCTTATTCCAAGTCCTGTTCTACCTTTCGGACTACTGGCGCTTATGCAGCCGCAGCACGAACAGGCTTGGGTA
>JAQSDX010000003.1 GCA_029946125.1 Candidatus Methylobacter titanis | reverse complement strand
TTATACAGCTTCATTGCGCACCGTGCAGCGTGACCTTAAGGAATTGAGCGAGATTTTTCCTATTGAGCTGAACGATAAAAACCCGCAAGATTATGGCTGGCGTTGGATGAAGGGGGCGAATCTCGACATTCCCGGCATGAGTGTTTCCGAAGCCCTTGCCATGCGCCTGGTGGAAACGCACCTGAAACAGCTATTGCCCGCAGCCATGCTGGATGGCTTGCAGAGTGTGTTTAGCCTGGCACAAACCAAACTGGATAAGATCGAGAAACAGAATAACAACCACGCCAAGGATTGGCTTAACAAAGTCCGCGTCGTGCCGCCCGCACAGCCTCTGTTGCCGCCACGGATAACCCAGGAAATTCAAGCCAACCTCTACCAAGCCCTGCTGGAAAACAGACAGGTTACGGCAAGCTATCAGCCGATGAGTAGCGATCAGCCTAAGGAATACTTACTGCATCCGCTTGGCCTGATCATGCGCGGCGCAGTGTCTTACCTCGTCGCCAGCGCTTGGGATTACACCGAAGTGCAGTTGTATGCGCTGCACCGTTTTAGCAAGGTGGAGATTCTGGATGCTGCCACCAAAGCCCCCGAAGGATTTAACCTGGACGAAGCAATCGCCAGCGGCTTGGCGGATTTTGCCAATCAGGGTGAACCTATCAACTTGGAAATTCGCTGCACAGAATGGGTTGCAGCTTACCTTGCTGAAACGCCGCTATCAGCCGACCAACAAACAGAACCGGAAGCAGATGGCTGGGTGCGCCTAACGGCCACCGTCAACGACACCTGGCAATTGCACTGGTGGCTGATGGGGCAAGGTGCTGGGGTTGAGGTTTGTGCCCCGGTGGGGTTGCGGAAGGAAATTAGGGCTGCGCTTTTTGATGCAGTTGAAATTTACAATTAGAAGCAGCTTGTTAAAGGCTATCCTTAAGTTTGCTTTTACGAGATCAACGAATCTCTGTAGCGGCTGTCTAGTATGAGAAAAATGAACTATAACTTTGGAGATATCTATGGATTTGTTTGAAAAAGATCAGAGCATTAAGGAATTACTATTTTTTGAAGCCGTGACGAGAACGGATGAAAAAAATATTCGCCTTCCACTTTATCAACGCGATGCTGTTTGGTCAGAAGGGCGAGTCTGCGCATTGTGGGACTCTATTTTGCGTGGATTCCCCTTGCCATTATTTTTGCTGGTTGCTGGAAAAGAAGGTAGCCGTTCGTTGACTGATGATGGTAAGCGGAAGTCTACCGATACGAACACTGAAGGTGATTACTTTGATTTACTTGATGGGCAACAGCGTTTGAATGCCATTCGTGGAGTAACACTTAGTAAAAATTCAACGGTCCGTTTATGGCTAGACTTGGCACCTCCCAGTAATCCCCCTCATCCATTTAAGTTTAAATACTGGCTGCATCCATGCACCAATATTTTTCCGTTTGGATTCCGAATGGAGAAAAGTGGGGAGCATGATTTTCGTCCTCTTGAAGACAAAGAAATTCGCGAAATATGGGAAAAACTCCAAAAACAAGCTGGCCTAGAAAGTAAAGATTTTTATCAGATACCTCTTGCAGACTCCTTCCCGTGGCATGCGCATTGCCCTGTTCCATTAGACGAGGTGGTTGGGCTAATCCGAAATAACAATACAGAGATAGAAGTTGGGGCATTGACGGCAAATATTATTGAGATAGCTGAAAAATATAAAAAAGCTATTAAGCCGTACGAGAAGGAATGTCAATCGCCAGATAACTCTGTTCTCGATAAGGTTGTAAAAGCGCTGATAAATTTGCAAAAGCGAAAACTGGCATTCCAACTGATCGAGTTGAGTGATGATGAAGAAGACGGTTACACTTTGTTTGAGCGTATTGGACGTGGTGGCGTTCAAATCAGTCAAAGGCAATTGGCTGTATCTCAACTGATGCTTATCTTGGGCACGGAAGGGAACGATGTAATTGCTTCGTTTCAGGAAACGAAATGGGGGGCATTGCTAGATACCGAAGACGTAGTTCATGCTCTTGCAAGAATTGCTTATGCCATGACCAACAAAATGCCAGAAATAGAAAGTGTGAATTTCGACAGAGAGCTTCGTGATTGGGATATGTTTGATCTGAGCACAGATAGGCTCAAAACCATGAAGAAAGATAGTGATCACTGGAAAAAGTTCTCAGAAAAACTAAAATTTATAAGCGAAGAAACACGGCTCAAGAGTGCCTTTAACAATATTTTTGAAGCATTGCAATTCAAGCAGGATGAAAATGAAAATGGCTTTCCGCTTGTGCAATTGGCACAGACTAATCGCTCTGGAGAAGGCATTTCACCTATTACCTTGCACCCGCTGTTGCTGTGGATTTTTAAATATGGTGGCGATCCGTTACTAGAAAAAGAACTTCGTGATGATATGTTGCGTTGGATTATGTTCGCTAATGGTATAGCCAGCAAACCGAAACATGAAGGATTGAATCGAGCAGCTTTTTATCATGTTTGTCAGAGAGGTCGTCTCAATTTTGCATTGTTAAAGTCAACGGTCTTTAATAATGAAACTTTATCTAGTGAATTGGGATTTGTATGTAATCTGCCAAAAATTGATAGTAAAGGGGAGGTTGTTTTAGAAGAATTAAAGTATAAAGATGTGCCTACACCGAAGGAAATTGTTGAACTCTTTGCCAGGAGGTTAATTTTGCAAAACGTGGCTGCCAATGGCGTTAGTAAGTTTGTACTCATGTGGAATCAACGCGAAGCATTGCATGATATGTACGGAGCAACAGATGTGCAGCATCTGCCCGCCCTTTTCAGCAAAGGAAGACCCTTTGATCTTGATCATATAGTGGCTCGCAATCGCTTTCTTTATAGTGCAACGGGGATTTATGGTAATTCACTGTTAGCTGGCGCGCAAGGGGTTTTCGTTCAGAAAGATATACTGAAAAAATCCATATTGAATGAAGAATGCTTTAGAAAGAATCTACCTAACATGAATGCAAACTATCGCTACTGGCCTAAACACCTAAATCGCGCAGATCAAGATTGTGTCGTAAAAGATAAAATGTCTTTAGCTATTATCGTAAAACAATCTGGGAATCATCCTTTGTCGAAAAATTTTAAAGGTAAGCAAGATGACATCGGTTGGGAGTGGAGTTCGATTCCATTACAGGACAAGTCCGAATGGGAATGCTTGCCGCCTGAAGATTACACATGGAATGCAGAGCTAATCGCTAAGTTCATTCGTATTATTCTTAGGCGTGAATATTATCTTTACCGGAATGCCTATTTATTTTTGAATCCTGATTGCAAACTTAATGACGATTTCAATCCAGATGGAATTATTGACAGTCATTAGGATAATGGGTGTGCGCTGATAAATCAGCATGCGCCACATCCTGTCGCTCACCTCTGCTTTAATTCAGCTTGCCGTTTCATTAGAAGGCAAGCCGATTGGCTGGCGATGAAAAATAACGCCTAATTTACGTTAGGCTTTCAACAAGTTCACGGGCTACGCTTTTTTTCACCAGTCTGTGACTGGTCATAGACTTAACTGTATTTTACGTTTCATTGATCCTTAAACCGCTCTTTCAAAAACAAAATAAAATGAAGAAACTAAATAAAACTATACTTGCCGTAATTATCCGGCTCTTCCCGACTTCGTGGGGTGACCACTATATGTAGCATTTAATCATTTGCGCTGAATGCGTGATTAGCTATTGATTTTATGGAAATAACAAACACCCCTCCTAAACTGCTCGATCAACCCGGGTCGGGTTAGCGTAGCGTAACCCCACGCATCGAAGCCGGAAATGTCGGGTTTACGCAACGCTAACCCGACCTACAGGGCTAAAGCAACTGGAAGATGCCATGTATCAACACGCGAAAAATCTTGAGCTTGAGCAGGTCGCTAAGATCCGGGATGAGATTAAAGTGTTGCATGGCTTGATGTTGGTGTAATCAGAGGCATATCACTCGCGAATGATGCGCTTCACTGCATTCAGCACATCCTATGGTTCTATATATCAGTTCGATATGGGATGGTATATAGCTAAAGAATTGGACAAATACGACAAATTTATTGCCATAGCGTTTAAATCTGTGTAAGTATTGGTAAAATTTTATTACGTCTATCAAACCATACACATCTAGGACTAAAAAATGCCAGTTCCACTAATACCAATCATTGCTGCCCTCGCAGCAGGAGGATCCCTGGTTCCACATGCAGCAGGAGGTCTTATTGTATCAGGAGTAGGCGGCTATATCACAGGCACATTTCTAAGTACCGCAGCAATTAGCGGACTACTGACAACGGCATCGGCAACATTGGGTGTCGGAGCGTTGTATTTATCTGGAGCTACTGCAAGTATTGTAGGGGGTGCAGGCATTTTGGGAACAACTATCGGGGCTAGCGGGATTACAGGCGCATTGATGTCTGCCGGTATTATTTCAGCCACGCCAATTTGGATTCCGTTAGCAGCAGGTGGAGCCGCCATTGGTTGCGGTTATGGTGGTTACCGCTTGTTGAAACTAAAGCGCAAGCTGACTGGAACACCTGAGGGTCAGGAAGCAGAATTTACGAAAATTGAGGCAAAAATAATCGAAAAAATCATAACGCGTCTTGCAAAAAAGGGAAAGTCAGGCGAAGAAGTCTAACAATGAGTTCAGTGTGATAGTTGCGATGTTGCATTGGCATCGGCTAAAACTTAAATATTAAGGCCAGCATGGTTAGCCGACCTTAGATATTGTCTTTCTTATTTATAACCCTTCAGTAACAACGGGTCAATTAATGGCGTACCTTCAATTTCGATAGAGGCTTCACCGTATATGTAGGGTATGTACCAAATATGACTAGTAGCCACACCATCCATCAAAGCAACTGCGCCAGGAACGCTCTCTATTGCATTATCCATTGCTTGCTTGACATCAGGCCGGCCTGTTGGGAACAATATAATAATACTTTTCTTATCCTCACCCTTAACACGCGTCGGTGATCGTTTAAAATCGGCACCGCGAGAGAGATCAATATTCTTTGATGACATAATGGTAAAGTCTGCTATTCGCTGAGAGCATCCAGTCGACAACAACATAGCTAAAATTACAAGCGTCTTTTTCATATTATTATTTCCTTAATTTAAGCAGCCTTATTGCCACTCATTTAGCAGTTTACTCCCATTGTACTCAAAAAACGTTCAATTTTTGAGGTCGACAATATCTATAAAACCAACGTAAAAAAAATGGCGTAAAAAATGGGGTCAGACTCTAAATACTGCTTACTTAAGAAAATTTATTAATATATTCAAGTAATTATAGGTTCAAGTGGTGACTTTTCATTATCCACAGGTAGCCGCTTCCCGAATCAGATCTGATAACGGTGGAATATTGTTTTCACCCAGCAGCCGATCTTTAAGATAATGCCAAAATGAAATCTTATGTTTCAGGCAAGTCTTTTTTAAACTGGCAAAAGTATCGCGACACCTTCGCCCTGCCTCGCTATTCCATTGGATCGGTAAAGCCCTCTTTCATCCTCATCAAGAAATGACAAGGTTGTTCGATTTAGCGGTTTTGGTATAGATGACTCGGTTGGACGCTTACGTTGTTGGTAGAGGTGGTTTAAAAAAAAAGCAGTGATGATTGTCGCTAATTAGTAGCATTGCGCAAAATATACATCGCAATAATTATTATATTTCAATTGGTTGAGGTATGGTGTAAGTTCATGGTTGGGGAATGACAGTAGTCATTCCCACTTTATAGCCGCTTTCTATTTTTGAAGCTTTTCATTTTAAGCCTTCCTGTCTAGGACTATCCATTGTATTTTTTTTACAAAGACTTCTAATGCCTCATCTTGATTGGGTTTAATCTGAATGGTTTTAATGGTCTTATTGATTTGTGTTGCATATTTTGCAGTCAATGATCTTAAATCATCGATTGAGTTAATTTCATTCAGGCATATTTCATTTTTTTCTGCTCCATATTTCAGGACTTTAATTGATAGCTTTTCCTTTTTAATACCGGTGCTTGCTTTACGGCCTTTTTCAGGTTCGAATATGTCACTCTCGCTTTCGTTATAGTTACTTGCTAGGCCATCAAAATCAATATTGATTTTTTTGTTATTTGATGTTAGTAAATTTACGTTCATCCGTATCTGTATCTGTATCTGTTTTCCTGTCTCGTCAACTTCTATGTCAGGAATCTTCTCCTTAACATCTGATATGAAACCATAAAGGGCATTTTCATCAAACGTTGGGGTTCCGTTTTCCTTCATCTTGTGAATCATTGTAAATAGGCTGGCTGTTATTTTTTCATAACCGACGAGTAATGATCCTTTCTCGGTTTTAGCGCAGATTACATAATCGGTAATAGTGAGATGAAAATCTTTAAATGGAGGAGTTTCATCTTGTTTCTGGTTATTAATACTGGATTGAACCGGGTTTTTTGACTTAATTGCATACGATGTTATATTCAAGTATTTTTTACCCATCCAATCTTGAATATTTTTTTTGCTGAGTTCAGGGAGTTTTAAGGGATTGCTTTCAGTGTTTTCCTGCTGATCAAGCTTTATTTTGTTAATGGCTTCAGCTATTTTAAAAATCTCCACGGTTTTAAGCTGTGTCAATTTAGCAAATTCAAATAGCAAGTCCCCACCGACACGCCCTAGATGCCTCACCCAAGGTTTAGGAAAATTTGTTTCGATGACTAGTTTATCTTTATCCACTTGATTTCTTCCTGGTTGTTCCTAACGAATTTGCGCTTGAGCAATAAGCTTTAGATTCTACGTTATTATTTTAGTTCTTATCCTTTCAATCATAGTCTCTGATTCTCTCATATTAGAGCTTCTTTAGCTTCCTTGAGTTGATGACTCACGACTTCTTGTTGTTGTGGATGTTTTGAGTTGATTCAACCGACCCTCTAAATGAGGGCGCTTCCTGCCTTTACCCGTTTCTTCCCGTTTCATGAGGGTTCTCCTGAGGAAAATTTAGCGATACCTGTAACGCCTAGGAAAACCTTGGGGGAAACCCTGTTAAAACACTCCTAATGTTCTTATTATTTGCAAATCTCCTTAGGTTTCTTTGATGTTGAATAATGAACCCGTGGATTAGGTAATTTAACTTAATCCATACCGGTGTATTGTTTTAATTGCCGGTAATTTTTTTAAATAGGTTCTCTAATGATCGATATAACCAAAGCAGTCTCACCACCGTTGATTCTGGGTGAATTAATGACCACCAAACAACTTGCTGAATTTCTCAAGATTAGCGTCTCAAGTCTTGAAAAACAGCGTTCTCAGAACCCTAAAGCGCCGCCGTCGTTTATCAAGGTCGGTCGCGCCGTTCGTTACAGAGTTGAGGATATTAGTCGATGGCTCGATGATCAAAAAAGTACTTTAATTAATCAATCTTAATAAGGAATATATATCATGTCTCTGAATTTAAAAATTAAACTATCAAATGATGACCGGATTTGTACAGGTATTATCGGTTCAGTAACTCTGGCTCCAAAAGCAGTTGTTATAAATACTATAAATGGTGACCTATTGGTTTGGTTGAAATATAAGGACGATGATACAGCACAAAAAGTCCGTGCCGAAATCAATAGGGTCATCGATTCAGCAGAAGAAGGTACTCATACTAAAGCTGATTGGAGTTTCTTAGAAAGTGCGAAAACGGTTAAGACCTAATCCATTTAATTTTAATTTGTTAATTAAAAGCCTTGCTTTAAGCAAGGCTTTTTTGGGAGGGTTTATGAGTGATGATATAACATTTAAATTTGCATTTAAGCAATATCTAAAGAAGAAACATGACGAACTTAATACCTTTATTGATAGTAGTATCAATAAAGGTATTACTGAATCCGATATAATGGTGGTTGTTGATAATAAATTGTCACCACGATCCAGAAAGAAGAGCTGTAAGGATTATAGGAATCCTCTTTTACCTCCTCTTTCCAAAGGTCAACCGGTGCATATTGGTATTGATTCCGAATGGGTATTTAACCCGGAAAATAATTGCAATGAAATACTGAGCTATCAATTTTGCCTTAGATTTTCAGATAAAACCTTGTCTGGCATTATTTACACCGATGGGCCGGAGTGTTCCGATAGGCTAAGCTTAGTAAGGTTCTTGAGCCAGATAATTCAGAATGCGATTAATCAAGGTGTGATGACAGAATGGCCGGTGAAGATATACCTTTACGCTCACTTTTTACGTGCTGATTTTGCCTCATTCTCGGACTGTTGGGAGTTTAAAAAAAAGGTTGCCGGTGTTAAAGGCACGATTGGCAGTTTTGAGAATGAATATAGCATCGATTTTGATGAAATTGGCAGTCGTCGCGTAGGTGAGTTTGAGTTAGGGTTGCGTGACAGGAAGAACAAAAAAGTTCGTCATTCAATCATTTCGTTTATTGATACCTTGTTATTGACACCGGGTGGAACCGGTTTAAGTGAAGTTGGCGAGTTAATTGGTTTACCTAAACTTGAAATCCCTGATGGGTATGATATTGCTAGGATGGATCAATTACTGGTAGATAATAAGCCAGCTTTTGAAGCTTATGCTATTCGTGATGCCGAGATCACGGTTAATTATGGCTTGGAGTTTCGCTGCTTTAGCTATGATGACTTGAGACTGGAAGAGATGCCTTTAACCATTGGATCGGCTGCAGTGTCCTTATTTCGGCAAACTGTTACTACGGCTGGGTTTAGCATTAAAGACTTGTTCGGTATTACAGTCCGTAAAAGTAGTCGGTGGAGTCGTAAAAAGGGGAAGCCTCATACTAGCAAGCAAAATGTTCCGATAAATTCGCGAAAGGATTATGAAGCCAATGCTTCTGACGCTTATTTTGGCGGCAGGAACGAGACGTTCTATTCTGGACCGACTGATGTTGGGGTTTGGAACGATTTCGACTTAGCAGGGGCTTATACCAGTGCAATGCTAGGTATTCATCAATTGGATTTTGACGCTGCATTTCATAGTACAAACCCTACTGACTATGTGGGTCATGTATGTGGAATTCTTAGGGTTAAATTCAAATTCCCTGGTACTACTAGATTTCCGTCGTTGCCTGTTCACTCTGATTATTACGGTTTATATTATCCGCTGGAGGGCATTTCTGTCTGTACGGCTTCGGAAATTGAAGTGGCTTTAAATCTCCACTGTGAAGTTGTCATTGAATGGGGTGTCGTAGTACCTTGGTTAGATGAAGGTTTCCGCTTATTTGAGGATTTTGTCCGATGTGTCAATACCCATCGACAGCTGTATAAGAAGGACAGTCTTCAAGAAAAGTTGTGGAAGGAAATAGGTAACTCCACCTATGGGAAGCTGGGGCAAGGTGTTAAGGAGAAAAACGGCTTCGATACGGTGACCGGTTTGCATAAAAAGTTGCGCCCTAGTGCTATTACACAACCTTATCTGGCAACGTTTGTAACAGGATTTGTTCGCGCTGTCGTTTCTGAAATAATTGCCAGCGTTCCTGATCACCGTCGTGTCCTTTCGATTACAACAGATGGCTTTCTAACCGATGCTGAGTTTTCCGAAATTGATTTGGCGGGGCCATTAGCTTCACGCTTCAACGCTAATTGTCAATTGCTCGAACCCGGTAAAGCTATGCTGGTACTTAAACATAGGGTTACGCAGGCTATACCGTTCAAGACTCGCGGGTGCATCACTGTTCAGGCTTACAATAATGAAAAAATTATCTTAGCTAAGGCTGGTGTTAAACCTCCATGCCCCCCGAAGGAGCACAATGCTTGGATGCTTGATATTTACAAAAACCGGCTCCCTGGTCAATTAATTGAAAGTAGTCATTTAATCTCGTTAAGCGAACAGTGGGTAAAGGAGAGTGATTTGATAAACGTTAAAAGACAAACTCGCTTGAATCAGGAGTTTGATTTTAAACGACGCCCTATCAATCCTCGCATGATACAGGTGGTTGATATTGAACTTGTTGCTTTTGATACGGTGCCGTGGCTCAGTCGTGAACAGGCTGAATTTGCGCGGACTATTTTTGATGGCTGGCGCGAAACTCATTGCATGAAGACCCTTTTAGACTTCGAGGATTGGATCGATTTTTACGAAACGCATAAGGGTATTAGACATTCGGGGTTGCAGTGGAATGGTGAAAATTCCAGCGGGGTTTTGCGGCGTATTTTTATCCGTGCTTTTTCCCGCCAAGTTTGGGGTATTTTGAGTTCAATGACTTACACCGAGCTTGCTACATGGCTCACAACACTAGGTTACGAAACTACTATTGATGATGTTAAAAATAGCAAACGGGCTAAGTTGGTCGAACATGTGGTTCCGGTTACGTCTCATGTTATTAAGCTCCTTAAGCCGTTGTTAATTGAATTTCCTCAGCTTGAGCTTGATAAATTTTTTGACTCCATGCACATAGAGGAGGTTAAAGCTATGTTGGTTTAAGGTATTCAAGTGTTTAAGCTTTTACTTTAAATAAAAAATTTTTAAAGAGCCTAAACTCAATAAATTTGAGCTTAGGCTTTTTTTTAACTCATGGTATTTGAAATCGTGTTGGCAATATTGTCAGAAACTTTTCTTAGGGTTTCATCAGCCAAATGAGCATACCGAGTAGTGGTTTTGACTTGGCTATGCCCAAGAAGATGCTGCACCTCATACAGTGTTGCGCCATTGTTTATCGCTATTGAAGCGTGACTGTGTCTGAGGTCATGGATTCTAAAATTTTCAATGCCAGCTTGCTTCAATACCCTGGTAAAAGCTTTCTGAGGGTTGTTGATCTGATTGCCTTCAATTCTTCCTGGAAATACATAAGGATTATCTGGTATGCGTGGCTGTCTCTCTAACAGTCTGATTGCACTTGGATTTAGTATCACGCTCCTAAACTTCCCGCTTTTACTCTTTGGGATAAACCATGTTTTTTTTATCATATCAACGTGCTCCCATCTCCCGTCAAAGACCTCCTGCCTTCTCATGCCCGTATAAAGTAGCAGTTCAAATCCTGCTGCCGCTACCTGATTCTCCTCAGTTCTAAGCGCTTCAATGAAGCTGTTTATTTCAGCGTCGGATAAATAGCGGTGCCTCTCATTATTTTCTTGGTGCTTCCTAATGTTGGATGCTGGATTGAAAGTTGTGAATTGCCATTGTATAGCCAGTTTAAAAATCCGGTGTAATAAGGATAAATGGCGATTGGCAGTAGCCGGGCAGGATTTACCTTTAAGAAGGTCATGGTAGCGCTGTAATTCTTGGGTGGTTATTTGATCCAGCCGACGGTGTTGAAATAAGGGCAGTAGGTGTATTCTAAGTTTTGATTCATCACTATTTGCGCTACGCTTATTGCTATAGGCATAGGGTAGGTAGTGGTTGGTGGCAAATTCCCCAAAATTAGGCATTTGTGCTTGTTGTTGCTTTTCCTCCTGGGGGTCGAAGCCTTTATTTATCTGATTTTTTAATTCATTAGCGCGTTGTCTTGCTTCAATTAAAGTCATTGGTCCGAATTCGCCAATTTTGATCCCACGTTTCATTTTATTGATCGTGTATCGAAGATAGAAAAATTTCCGACCTTGTTTGTTGACAAGTAGCTTTAAGCCGACAACTTGGGTATCAGAGAATTCTTTCTCACGGGATTTTGATTCTTTAGGGTTGGGATTTAGTTGTTCAATCAATTTTTTGGTGAATAGTGTGCGGGTTTCAATAGGCAGTTCTATAGGGGTTTGTACAGGTTGTCCATTCATGGGAGACCTCTTTGAGGGTTTGAATTAAAAGGAGAAGTCCCCGTACCGGAACAGTACCGGATGGCACTGGACGCAATAGGCAGGCGGGTATTTCTAATCAATTGTTTCTGGTGTGCGGGTGATTTTTGGAAATAGAAACGGCGGCAATGAAGCGAATTGTTAATGCATGCAGGTGGTGAATTTGTTGGTTCAAGGTTATTGCAGAAACCTGCGTACCCTTTTTGGTTCCAGGTTTTAGTAAACCCTGTCACTCATGGCATCTATAACTTAAGCTGAGATGATTAGATGTTGGCTATGTTGGATGCTTCATCTTGTTTAATCAGTGTGGCTCTAGGTAAGGTAGGTTGTTCCGGTCTATTTCTGGTGACGGAGGTTGTAGAACAGTTTTTTTGGGAAAATCGGTAAGCAGTTTTTTTGCTGATATTTCAAACTTGGTTTTTTTAGATAGTTCAGTGGTGTATTGGTAGGCTTACCATTTTCAGTGAAACGAAAACAGCAAGCCTCCAGTCATCCTGCTTTGAATATAGGTGGCGGTTGAGCACAACCCTTATTGACGTTGATTTACTCGTTTTGTTACAGCTTGGTTAATTTTCATCGCTGCCGGTTGCCTGACGTTCCTGCCAACGTAGCACATCGTTTTTGGCTTCCCGTTCTGCCTTAAAGCGTGATAAACCGCCTTCGAACTCTCGAATACCTGCCCGTTCTTGGAACAACTCAGAAGCATTGTCATCTAGTGTTAAAACCCAGCTGGCAATATCTGGATCAAGTGGGATGAGGTACTTTGAATGTGTCACGTTAATATTCCTCTGGAAGTAGGAAGGTCGTGCTAGATCGGTCTGCTTCAGTGATAATCCAAATCCTTGCACCGTTTTCTAATGTATAGCTTGATATGATGCGCGCGCCGGTTTTTAAGGCTTGCTGATTCGCTTCGGCATCCTCTTTAGGTACATTTCCCCAATCACCGGCAAGGTGTTTCGTTAGTAGATCAAGTGACAGGCAGTTGTTGTCACTCATGGCTTCCAGCGCTCCTGGTGTTGAAACCACCTGGCCTGGGTTAAATAGATGATTAGTATTAGCCTGGTTTTTTGTTGTTGTATTTTCAGTCATATTGGTCGCTCCAGTTGTGGCAAACTCAGTGCAAATTTCAAGGATTTTGCTGTCAATAGCTTTATCTTTAGGCACAATCAATACCCCGGCAAAACCGCTATCGGTGAAAATGAATACTGCTTCATAAAAGCCACCGTGATCTTCCATATATTCAAAATCCGGTGAAAAGTCTGAATCGCCATAGACGGTGTTATTAAACATACTTTTTATCAGTGAATAACCGGTTTCTAATTCAACTTGCTCGGCTGTATCACCTGGCTGTACTAGTATGAAGAAGCCATGTTCATCGGGGTCGTAAGGTTCTGGTTCACAGATGTCATGAAAACGTTGCTGTAAAAAGATTTTAATGTCTGACTGGGTAACTTGGTTAAGTTGTTGAGGGTCACGAAGCACTATCATGACCTGTCTCCTCATCTAGGTTGGAATTCTCACGCTTATCACGGCGCTGTTTTTTGACATGGTTCTTATCCAACAAGGTCTGGACTTGAGTTGCGTTTGATTCTACTTCTTCCTGGTCAGTAGGATCAGTGTCAAGCGCAATGCATTGTAATAAAGCCATTTCTGCGTCATCAAGTTCGGCGGGTTCGGTGTGGTTTGCTTGAGTTGATTCAGTGGATTGGTGGGTTGATGAATTATGGGCTTGTTGTTCATGTGGATGGTCGCCTATAGAATTTTCTTGGGTTGTTGTTTCGGCTGTGGTGGATTTGTTACTGTTTTTTCCACCCTTAAGCTTTACCGGTTCAGGTTGATAGATTTCTGCATGCGTTGCTAAGGCAAACATCGCCTGCTTCCACTGCTGCCAGTTGGGAAGAATATGGTGTTGATGCGCTGCATCGGGCACAGCTGATAATAATTTTTCAGCACGCAGAACCGCCGCCAGGAATCCATTATTATTTGCCGAGCGACCAATGAATGCATTCTGGAAGATTTTTGATGTAATAGGGGTGACCTGGCTGACACCTTGTAGGCAATCCTCGATTTGTTTGAATGGAACAATCTCCTTGCTCCAGAATCCACCACCGTCATTGCCTGTGATGGTGATGTACAGAGCTTGATGTGTCGGATCAGATAAAATCAAGTAATGGATGTAGCCCTTACTCCTTTTGCCTGTTTTATTGGCTTGTCTACGTTTCAATAACAGAAATGAAGGCATCCCAATAGATTCCTGTATACCCGCATCATTATTAATGTTGGTGGTCTGATGGGTGTCGTTCTGGGTTTTGGGTTTGGATTTAGTCATGCTTGCTTTTCCTTACGATGGTTGTAAAAAGAAAAACCCTGCGGATCGAGATTGATCGGCAGGGTTTTCAGTACGTGGTTTTTATCAATTTATAGAGGCCTAAAAAATCCACAAAATGCTCTTATTGTTATTCAGGTTTACGATGCATGGTTCTTCAGATAGATAGATATTTTTTGAAGGTATTGGTCAATACCAAAGTGGTGTTACTCGAAGGATTTTATTGGAATGCCGCGATCTGCCAGCTCACCTTCAATCATCCTACCTAGGGTTCCGCCTACAAAGGCTCCCACCTGTCCATAAGTGGAGCCAATAACCCCGCCAATCAATTCACCTGCTGTACTACGCGGATCGCTCAAATAGTGGCCAGCTGCGTCAATGGTGCGTGGAATTAAAGCTTGTTGTGTCATGATAAGACTATCCTCTGTAGTATTTTAATGTGGCCGTAAATGGTTTGATGAAGATCTTGGATCATCCGGTGCTACCCTAATAAATAATATATGCTTGAAAAACATTTTAAATACGAAGGGAATTACAATATTATAACTAAGCCATTGATTTTAAATAAAATAACGCTATAGTAGGAGTGCATAAATCAATATATGATAATTTTTCAAGTCCCTCTACGGTTAAGAGGATTTGATCTAATGACTGAGGTTTTGTTAAGGGATTTTGATCTGTACTTAGCTGCATAAGTGGTAAAGCAGGGGCTTGGTTCAAGCTGTAGATCGGTGCTAATGGCTGTCATATGCGGGCAGATTTATGTGATTGCTCAAAGCTGCCTGTAAAAGTTAAAACAAATAAATAGAATCAGTATTAGCGTTTGGCTGCATTCTTATTTTATTTTTTTAACCTTTGAAGGAGACATGTTATGTCTAAAGAAGTTCATGCATTAAAAGATACGGCTTGGCTAGCTCAACGTCTGGGCTTATCTGTTTCGACCATTGAGCGGTTACGCTCTAAAGGCTCCTCAACTCTTCCACCTCATCTTATGATTGGTAATTCCATTAGATATGACGAACGGGTTGTCGAGCAGTTTTTGGAGAACGCACAGTCGAAATCTAAATGCGAGGTGTGTGATGATTAATAAATCAGCTGCATCATTAGATCAATTTCGTTACAGACCTAACGAGTCCGATATTTTCATAACCTGTTGTCATTCAGGCATTTTCTCAATTCATCCTAGCTTAAAAAGGGTTGTTGAAGATGTTTTTGTCGTGTTCCATGCAAACCGCTACCATTTGGTTGATGGTGATTTATATCATCGGCATATTCGTGTTGAAGGGATGCTTAGGGCTAATCTCTTTGAAGGCGTCGATATTGAAGGTAAGCGGTTCCTACTTGTGAGTACTTTTCCCTTATCAGGGGTTAATACAGACTGGAGTGAATCAGTTGCAGATGTTGTATGTAAAGCGCGTGAAAATTGGGTGAGGATGACCAAGTTAAAAAAGGGTGGAGGGTATACGGCTAGCCTAATGAGTGGTATTAGAGACAATCCAATTTGGACAAAGCAGCCTATGGCTGAATTTGTCATGGAGGCTTTTGGTGAAAACCTGATCACTGTCGATAACCTGCCAGCTGGATTATCTGGAGATAAACAATCATCTCGAAGTGGTCGAACCTCTCATCGTGTCATAGATGAGGATTTTGATGAGTAATTAAAGGGTTGGGTAAGCCCTAATTAAATGGCGTTTTTTTTTATTAAATAATCCTATTCCGTAGCTGACGGAATGGGATTATTTTTTAGTTCTGCCCGGTGAAAATAGTAAGTTATATGTTTTTTTTCAAAAAAAAAGGAGGAATCTGTTGATGCGTAAAACGGGTTACATTTTTTTTCCACTCGTCTGCGCTGCTTTTTCAAAAAATCACTGCACTTAATAAAACCAATACGATGGCGATTTGTACATGAAAAAAACTAAATGCTCTTTTGTGAAAAAGCTGGAAAATTTTCCACGCTGTTTAACACTTTCATGCATTGCTCAGCACATCGTACGACTGTTTTAAGCCAATTCACAATAAAAATTATATTCAAAACTTGATAACCAATCACCAGAAATCCCAACTTGGTCAGCGACTTTTAACGACAAACCAAACGATAAATCAGCGTGCTCTTTAACTGTAACAGATGCTGCTCCAGAAATATTGTCAATGATGGTGACCGTGGATTGAAAATCATCCAACCAAACATATTCCCTTTTCCTTTCAGAGGGTTTCAGTGGCTCGATACAATCTATTAACACTTCATGATAGTTAACCTTCTTGAGCAAAGCTTTACCTTCTAATTTGATACCTTCCAGAATACCACTAACTTGGGCTTCGGCTTCTTTCTTGGATCCAATTGAGACATGTAACTTACGAACTGATGTGTTTGCTCGAACAAAAGATACTAGATCGGCAATCTGCTCCTGAACAACATAGCGGTGGAATTCAGTAGCGGGGATTAGACAATCAGTTTTGATTTTTTTTGGATGCCTTACATAATAGGTATCTTCTTCTAACGCAAAGCCCCTGGGATCTCGAAATCTAGAAATCTCGTCCTTGTCCACAAGTATAAAAAAATTATCAGTAACAACATCGTTAAAACATCTAATGGGTGAAATAGCTTTTATAGGAGAGAAAAGTTGGGTAGGAGGCAAATCAGGTTTTTTGAAAATATGCCCAAATTTTCCAAATATAGATTGATCAATACGATAAAACTTCAAAGACATGTCTACTATTCCACAAATGAAAAAAATGGTTACCATCAATAATATTAATCGCCTCAAATTTCTTGCATTTAAAGCAGGCATAAATTTAGTAGATGCATCTAATATTGAATGCTAAAACTTTTGCGACGATTATTGCTTTTTTAATCTTGTAAATTCATTTTACACACAGAAACCAACAAAGGATACCGATCCGATGGTCAAATTGAAATAGACCATTTCTATCATCAATCACAGAACGGCTCGCATTCTACAAAGGGTAATAAAGTCGATCAACACCGAATATTTGCCAGTAAACAGCGTCAAGCTTTCCAGTTAAAATTTTCTCGCTGATTGATCTATAGATACTTTTATTTTAATGAGTGGGAAAAACCGGACGCTGAACGGATAAAAATTGGACGCTGTTTACAAGCAAGCAGTCTGGCTTTTTGGCTGAAGTGGATAGGATCCCTAATAATGCCCATAAACACTAACCCCCTCTCCAAAATACTGATGCTTTAAATGCTCATAAATTAGGTTTGTTGTTAAACCAATGTCTTCAGTTTGATAGGTTGGATACGGTAGTGCTTCAAATAGCTTCTTATCAACATAATTGAATACAGCAGCAGCGGTTACTGACTTATCAGCCCACTGAGCAACTTTCAATTTTTCTTTTTTAAGCTCATCCAGCAATTCAACAGAAATTGCTTTAATCTGATTCTTTTCCGATTCTTCCAATTGTTTACCGAGTCTTAAAATGTCAAAGATTGCCTTCTGCTCATCCGTTAGCCCCTCTCGTTTAGTATCAGCTTCTTCTTCTGAGTAGGAATTTACCAGTTCAATTAGTTTTCTAAAGGTTTCTTTGATGACGGCTTCATCCTTGCCATTATTATATTCGTCAATAATTTCTTGGTAGCGTTTGTAATAGTCAACTGTCAACGGATTGCGTTCAACCATTTGCTTGAGTTGCTTTTCAATCTTGTCTTTGAGTGATTGGACAGCAGCGTTTTTATTAGTTGTTTTTAGAAAATACTGTTCCAGCAATTCAAAATTTAATCCACTCAGGTCAATCTGGTTTCCATCAGTAGGTTTAGTAGCCTTGATTTCTATGGACTCATCTACCACATGCTGAATTTTCTTCATTATTTCCGATACATCAGCACTTTCAACCTTGTCTTCAATAGCGGAGTAAATGACATCAATAGCATTCTTTCTGGGGGTATATTGATTCAATACTTTATCGGGCTGAAGGGCTTTGTATTTCTTGAAAACTTCTCTGGCTAATATCTGAAATTTTCTTTTGGTTTCGTCATTGGTATAGACTGCATTAATGCCTTTTTCCATCGCGGCAAGCTTATGCAAGCCCTCGGCATCGATTAATTCCTGCAAATCAAAATAAACCTCATCCTGTAAAAATGTTTCGGTTTCTACTAAGGTCGCTTCTAATTCGCTAATCAATTCTTCTTTTGGCTTAACAGGTGGTTCAGGTTTTTTCTCACCTCCACCTTCGTCTGAACCATAAATTGCCAGCGCATCCAGCAGGGCAGTGTAGGTTTCAATATAGTCAACAATCAAACCATTGTTTTTACCTTCGCTGATACGATTGGCTCTGGCAATAGCTTGCATCAGGGTATGAGATTTTAAGGGCTTGTCAATATACAATGTTGACAGGGAGGGTACATCAAACCCCGTGATCCACATAGCACAGACGATAACCAATCGAAACGGATCATCCTCATCCTTAAACCGTGTTTCAAGATCGTGGGTATTCATCTTTTCACGGTGTGGCTCAATATCTAAATCCCATTTCTGAAACTTTTGAATCTCATTTTGCTCGGAACTGACCACCACACAAATTTCCGTATCTTTTATCCATTGCAGCTCTCGACTCTTGGCTAATAATTCCTGATCGCCGTATTTGCCGGTGAAGAGCTCCTTTTCAAGTTGTTCAACCATTAATTTCCAGTGATGGGTAATTAAGTCATACATTCTTACAGCGGTTAGCTTATCTAAGGCGATAAACATGCCTTTGCCTTTATAGCCGCGATTGCAGAAATGCCAGACAACGTCATTGGCAATAGCAGCTAGTCTTTTTTTAGACGTCAGTATCGGATATTCTCTGGCTATCAGCTGTTCAACACGATTGCGCTGATCACTGTCTAAATCATCAGCTTCGGCATCTAATAACGCTCTGATTTGCTCATTGATGGCCGGATTTTGTAAACCTAAATATTCACCCCGGTTTTCATAATAAAGCGGAACGGTAGCGCCATCATCCACACTGCGTTTAAAGTCGTAGCGGGACACGTAATCGCCAAAAATTCGCTTGGTGATTTCATCGTCCTTAAACAAAGGTGTGCCGGTAAAACCGATAAAGGCAGCCTTGGGCAAGGCGTTGCGTAAACTCAGCGCTAGCGTGCCACCTTGGCTTCTATGCGCCTCATCTGAAATAACAATAATGTTATCTCGCTGAGTGATTTCACCCTCAAAATTGAACTTATGAATGAGGGTAAATAAATACCGATGATCCGAACTTAATAATTCTTTTAAATGCTTGCCACTGCTGGCTTTTAGTGAGTCTTTCGCACCCGCTTTGAGTTTCGGCACTGCACCTACACCACTGAATGTGCCGTAGATTTGCGTATCCAGCTCATTACGGTCAGTCACAACCAGAAACGTATAACTGCCGGTAAATTGTCGGTGGATTTTTTGGCAGAAGAACACCATTGAATAGGATTTGCCGCTGCCTTGGGTATGCCAAAACACGCCCAGTTTTTGTTTTTCTTCCAGATCGACTTTGCCTAACTGATACAACTGGTCTTTGTGCTGGATATTGGCAATGGCTTTATTGACGCCGATAAACTGATGGTTTCTGGCAATCAATTTGACCACCTTGCCCAATGAGTTATCAAACAGAATAAAGTTTTCAAACAAATCCATGAAGCGTTTCTTTTCGCAGACACCGGCAATGATTCTGTCTAGGGCGACAATACCCTCGTCTTTTTCAGTGATGCGCTTCCATTCATGAAAATGTTGATACCTACCGGTAACACTGCCAATGCGGCTGTCTATGCCGTTACTTAAGATGACAAAAGCGTTGCAATGGAATAACTGAGGAATGACATCTTTATAGTCGGTAAAATTATCGTTGTAGGCATTCTCTAATTGACGATGAGCCGCTTTTAATTCAATAAACAATAGCGGGATGCCGTTAATGAAGCCGATAATATCGGGTCTGCGTTTTCTGTTGCTTTTGCCTTGCAACCACAATTGTTGCACCGCTAAAAAGTGATTGTTTTCGGGTGTTTCAAAATCAAAAACTTTAAGCGTCTTATTTGTGACAGTTTCGCCTTTGTCATTGATGAAATCAACCGGAATGCCGTCTCTTAAAAGTTGATATTTATCAAAATTGATTTCAGCTAAGGACTTAGTAACGCTGGCTTCGATTAATTTAGTGTAGGCTTCTTCATACGCTTTATTCGGAAGACCGGGATTGAATGTCTTTAACCTCTCATAAAAGTGCTTTTTTAACACCACTTCTTTTGTGTTCAGCCTGCCTAATGTGCCATCTTCACCAAAGCTTTCGGTGTTATAAGCGAACACAGTATCCCAGCCCAATCGATCACGAAACAAATCAATTGCTGTTTTTTCTATGAGATCATCTTCTGAATATTCGCCATTCATTACACTGTAATTTGTCCGTTCATAAGTTTAGGTAACAATATATCGCGTGCTTCTCGGAGTTTGGTGTTTGTTAACCGTAATGTCTGAATTAAATTGAAAATCCTATCTGTTTCAGTTTTATAGTCTTTCATCATTGTTTCGGAAGGCAATTTTATTATCTGCTCTTTTAAAAATTTGAAATGTCTTGCATAGTGATAATTTGAAAGATTACAGCTTATCAATTCAAAATATAGATAAGCATCCGACACATTTGGATTTTTAGGTTTAACCAATTGTGTTCCATCAGCGCCACAGGCAAAAGGAAAATTTATATATTTCAAAATTCTTGTGTGGTCACCAAAAACAATCATTGGAATATCTTCATAAATAGCTTCTTTTTCATCCGTATAGCCACCAATAAAATCTGTGCTTTGGTCAATAATTGGAAAGTCACCCTTCCCCTTATAATCTGATTTAAGAATTTTCGGCTTGCGTTTTACTACCTGAATAATTTCTTCCAATTTATTTACAGAAACCATTTCCTCATCCCTTACAATTCCTTTGTAAGTCAAAAAAGCCTTCTCTTCTAACAACTTTATCCGCTTCAAATTATTCTCTATCAAATCATCATAAGCCGATAAGATAGAGGCGATTTTATGTTGGGTGGGGAGTGGTGGATATATCAATTTTATTGAAGATAAAATACCGCCACTTAGATTTAGCATTGTCGAGCCTACCGCTTTATTCAAAATACTTTCAACAACGGTAGAAAGATTAAAGTAATAATAAAGATAATTTGGGTCAACGATATTGTCATTCAGTCTAATTTTCAAACAACCAGTGCCGCAAATCCATCCTATATTTTCTTGCTTACATAATGCTCTTTTATTAATGTCTCCCCTCCGTGGCAATACCAAATCACCGATACTTAATTTATGCTTACCAAGTCTATCAGCGTCGTCTTCACTTATTTTGGAAATAGATCTGGTATCAAATCTGTCATTAATTATGTCTTTTGGCATCACAACAGGAATGCCTTCTAGTTTGTAGTCGTGTTGATGTAATTGAGAACCGAATGGACCCGTTTGAATTCTACCTCCGTATGTTTTTACAAGCTCTCCTAAAGTATTGCTGTCCCACTTCATAAAACCACTTCTTTAAAATTCTCAGCAATAATCTTCGCCAAAGCAACCGCTTCTTCATTCAAACCAGCCAACTCAATATGGATTTCATTGAGACGTTCTTCATAATCAAAATCATCATCGGTGGCGGTGTCTACGCCTACATAGCGACCTGGGCTTAAGCTCCAATCTTTGGCTTCTATTTCGGCTTGGTTAACCACTTTGCAAAGACCTTCCACATCGGTATAAACGCCAGCAGGGAAACGACTTTGTAGCCAATGCGCTTGCTTCCAGAAGTATTCGGTGTCGTGCAATAAGCCGGGTTCTGCTTCATCCGGGTTGCCGCTCAGTTGCTGTTGCAGGGTTTTAAGTTGGTCAAGCTGTTCTTTTAGATTCAGCTCTTTCCAGTCTTTGTTTTTGTTGAGTTGGTATTCTTTGGCGGCGGTGGCAATGACGTCGAGCAATTGTTTAATCAGCTTGTCTTGCGGTTTGCGTAGGGCTTTACATTGATGGGCAATCGCTTCTAAAGCTTTGCTTTCGGGGCTGATGCTTTGAGCATCGGCAATCAATTTGTTTTGCTGGTCAATAATGCTCGCTGTATCTTCAAGGCTCAAAGCATCAATAAACGCTTGGGTATCCGTGTTGTCTTTGGCGTATTGCTTGGCAAAGTCGCTGACTGTTTTATGCGCTTTCTGGAATTGCTGTTGCAGTTCGGTAGTAGCTTGTGCTGTTTCTTTGGCTAAGTCGGTAGCCGTTTGCAAATAATCTTCGACTGTATTTTCAAACTTCTGCGTGTTACCTCTATACAGATTTACAATACAAATAAAGTTCTGTAGTTGTTCAGGGCTAAAGTCGTTAACCTTGCTGGTTACCTTGCGGTAAATCTTTCTAGCATCCAGCATCAACACTTTATCTTTTTTGCTTTCATCCTGCTCTTTAGCACGATCAAAAAACCAAAGGGTGCAAGGCAAAGAACGGGTGTAAAAGAAGTTGTTACCAATGGCTATCATGACATCAACAGCACCAGTCTTGACCAGCTGCTCCCGAATCTGCTTTTCGCTGTGTCCTGCATCACTGGCGGATGAAGCCATGACAAAACCAGCTCTACCGGTTGGCTTTAGGTAGTTGTAGAAATATTGAATCCACAAATAGTTGCCATTGTCATTTTTGGGTAGGTTTACTTTGCCATCCAGAATTAAGCGAGGGTCTTTCTTGACAGTCTCTTTGCCCTTATCCACACCATCCACATTGAAGGGTGGATTTGCCATCACGAAATCAGCACCACCCACGAGGTTATGCTTGTCTTCGTAGAAGGTATTACCCTGTTGTATGTTGCCTTCTAGGCCATGAACTGCCAAGTTCATTTTAGCCAGTTTGGTATTAAGATCGGCTTTTTCTTGTCCGTAAAAAGTCACTTTCTCGGCTGGTTTTAAACCTTCGCTTTCTATGAAGTAACCCGTCTGCACAAACATCCCGGCACTTCCGCAGGCCGGGTCAAACACAGTGCCGTGATCAGGCTCAATAACATTAACAATGGTGTTAACCAAGCTCATGGGCGTAAAGAACTCACCGCCTTCCTGTGCGCCGGTCATAGCAAATTTATTGAGAAAGTATTCGTAAATCTTCCCGAACAAATCACCTTCAGCTTTCTGTAAGACTTCCTTATTGAATATTCGTAGCAGCTCTCTTAATAAGTCTTGGCTGAAAATAGAGAAATTCTTGGGTAACACACCTTTGAGGGTATCGTATTCATCCTCTATCAGTTTCATCGCATTATCAATAGCTTCGCCAATATCAGCACTTTCTGGCAAAGAAACTAAATAATCAAAATGTGCTTTATCAGGCAAGAACATTGAGTTTTGCTCTTCAAAGTCTTGTTTGGTTAAGGCTCGCTTGCCACGCTGTGGATGTGTTGGCAAATTTTTCTCTACGGCGGCTTTGACAACAATAAATCGATTATAGGCATGGCGAAGAAAAATCAGACCTAAAACTGGCATTGAGTATTCAGATGCGGTTAGCTTACTGTTTGCTCTCAACTGGTCAGCGGCTCTCCAGAGTTCGGCTTCCAATTGTCTAAGTTGTTTTCCTTGCATGTATTTGTCTTACCTTATTAATTTGTCAGTTAGTCAGTGGCACTGAATACGCTTTTTGCGTCTACATCAAAGCGTATAGCCCTTGCATTATAGTGAACCAGGAATAATTAGCTCAAAAAAATAAGGACGTCTAAGATTGAAATGTGAATTTTGAGTTAAATAGTAACGCGCCTTGTGGATTTATCTGGTTTTTTCCGGATTTCAAACATGATAAGTGAAAAGGCGAGTTAGTCTTTTGAGCGCTGGTAAGGTTATCAGGCAAAGTGGGGGGTTAGTGGAGACCGGAAATGAACCGAAAAACAGTGGTGATGTGGGTTAGGAATAGACGGAAGTGCTGATAAAGTACGCATTAATTTCAATCTCTGCGCATTGCCAATTTAGAGGTGAATTTGAGTTTTTCGTAGGGAAATCATGACTTAGTTGGAGTAAGCTGGAAGCCGCTCTCCCCAGCCGAGGACCGGAAAGCAGAAATAAAAAAGGCCCCGATTAGCTCGGAGCCTTTGGAATTCATGGTGCCCAGGGGCGGAATCGAACCGTCGACACGAGGATTTTCAGTCCTCTGCTCTACCGACTGAGCTACCTGGGCATTTTTGAGGTGTTGCTAATTTTTTGCAGTGGTGCCCAGGGGCGGAATCGAACCGTCGACACGAGGATTTTCAGTCCTCTGCTCTACCGACTGAGCTACCTGGGCGGAACTACAAAAGAGCGCCATTAGACTCGATTATCTGCCGCCAGTCAATACCTAATGTTTTTTATTGAGGCGGGATTTGGTTTGTCGCCGGATTATCTGTTCTGAATAAGTGAATAATAAAACCGAATACCCGTTTCACGCCTGCCCATATTTTCGGCAGCAGCCAGATCATCAGCAAGATAAATAACCCCAGTGCTATTAAAAACAATACCGGATGATTAATGCACGCCCAGACGCCGGTGATTACCACGACATCCTCGCTGATCGATGCCGCCCAGTTACTAAAGGGTTCCGGCGAGGCGTTAATCATCACCCGGCTTCCGGCCTTAGTCGCGTGCGACCCTGCCGCCAGGCTACCGCCCATGATGGCTGCGGCCAATTCAACGGCGGGATTCAAGTCGCCAATCGCTCCGGCCGCCAGCATCGCTCCTGCCGGGATGCGGATAAAAGTGTGGATCGCATCCCAACCGGTATCTATGCCCGGCGTTTTATCGGCAAAAAACTCGACACAATACATCAGTCCCGCCGCCCCCATGACCATCGGGTTAGCGACTATTTGCAAATCCGGAGGCAGATCGATATTGCCGGTATTGGCAAGATAACCGAGCGTGAACAGCGTCGCGTACAGGTTTATGCCGCTAGCCCACGCCAGTCCCATGGATAATGCCAGGGTTGTTGTTATTTGGTCCAGTGCGTCCATTTAGAATGCCTCTCTTTTCACTATTTTGCCCAGCGTAACATATTTTTCTGAACCTCAACTAAATCGAATCCTCTACATTAATAATGTCCCTGCCCTCATTTTTTCGCACATTTAAGTTCATACCATGTAAAATTCATTTTATCTATTTGGTAATTTTAGGATATTAAAGTGTTTAGAGGAACAACAATACTTTCTGTTCGCCGAGGCGACAAAGTTGTGATCGGCGGCGATGGTCAAGTCACATTGGGCAATACGGTGATGAAAGGCAATGCCCGCAAGGTACGCCGCTTATATCATGATAAAGTCATCGCCGGTTTTGCCGGTGCAACGGCCGACGCATTCACTTTATTTGAGCATTTTGAAGGCAAGCTGGAAAAACACCGGGGCAACTTAACCCGTGCCGCCGTAGAAATGGCTAAAGACTGGCGTACCGACCGCGCTTTGCGCAAACTGGAAGCGTTGCTGACCATTGCCGACTCAAGAACCTCGTTGATTATTTCAGGTACCGGCGATGTGATCGAACCTGAATTCGATTTAATGGCGATAGGCTCCGGCGGGGCTTTTGCCCAGGCTGCTGCCCGTGCATTACTGGAAAATACCAATCTTAGCGCCCGCGAAATTGTCGAACGGTCCTTGAATATAGCCGCTGACATTTGCATTTATACCAACCACAACTTGCGTATAGAAGAACTCGACGCTGAACCTAACGAGTAAACACCATGACTCAATTGACTCCAAAAGAAATTGTAAGCGAACTGGACAAGCATATTGTTGGTCAAGCCAATGCCAAGCGTTCCGTCGCCATCGCACTACGCGACCGCTGGCGCCGTCAACAGGTTGACCCTGCTCTGCGTGAAGAAATCACCCCTAAAAATATTTTAATGATCGGCCCTACCGGCGTCGGCAAGACGGAAATTGCCCGTCGCCTGGCGCGTCTGGCCAATGCGCCTTTCATTAAAATTGAAGCCACCAAATTTACCGAAGTCGGCTACGTCGGCCGTGATGTCGACTCCATTATCCGTGATTTAGTCGATACCGCCGTCAAACTGACCCGCACGACGGAGATGGATAAGGTTGAAAACAAGGCGTTCGATGCCGCCGAAGACCGGATTCTGGATATTCTGTTGCCCCGAGCGAATGGCGGCATGCTGTCCGACACCGAAGAAACGACCCGTCAAAAAATGCGCAAGAAGTTACGCGAGGGCGACTTGGATGACAAGGAAATTGAAATTGACGTGCATCTGGCACCGGTGGGCGTTGAAATCATGGCACCTCCCGGCATGGAAGAAATGACCAACCAGTTACAAGGCATGTTTCAAAATTTGGGCTCGGGTAAAACCCGCTCCCGCAAAATGAAAATCAACAAAGCCCTGAAAGTTCTACAGGATGAAGAAGCCGCCAAACTGGTCAATGAAGATGACATCCGCTTGCGCGCGGTAGAATCTGTCGAGCAGAACGGCATCGTGTTTCTGGACGAAATCGACAAGATCTGCAAACGTTCTGAAGTAGGCGGCGGCGAAGTCTCCCGCGAGGGCGTACAGCGCGATTTGTTACCGTTGGTTGAAGGCACTACCGTCAGCACCAAATATGGCGCGATTAAAACCGACCATATTTTGTTTATCGCATCGGGCGCATTCCATTTGTCCAAACCATCGGACTTAATCCCCGAACTGCAAGGCCGATTCCCTATCCGCGTTGAACTGGACGCACTTTCAGCCGATGATTTTGTGCGTATTCTGACCGAACCTGATGCGTCATTAACCGAGCAATATATTGCGTTATTGGCCACCGAAGGCGTATCGCTGTCGTTTTCTACTGACGGCATTAAGCGCATTGCAGAATTTGGTTGGCAGGTGAATGAAACTACCGAAAATATCGGCGCCAGAAGATTGCACACTGTTCTGGAGCGGTTACTCGAAGACATCTCCTTTAACGCCCCGGATCTTAGTGGAAAAGACATCCTTATCGATGCGGCTTATGTTGATGACCATTTGGCCGAGTTTGTAGAAGATGAGGATTTGAGTCGTTATATTTTGTAGCTGCACGGCGCAAGGTTAAAGGCAAAAAATCTGCCTCTCTACCTTGCGCCCTCAGCCTTTCGTCCTTAGCCTTTCGCTTTATATTGTTTATGCGTCTAACTGTAAAACCTACCAACAGCCATCCAACTGAAATCAAGCTGCATCAAGTTTCCAACATGATTGAAATCAGTTTTGATGACGGCAGTGTATTTAAGTTGCCCTGTGAATATTTGCGCGTATACACCCCTTCGGCAGAAGCGGTAGGTCACGCACCTGGACAGGAAGTCCTACAAGTCGGCAAGGAAGATGTCACCATTAAGGAAATTAAACCGATAGGCAATTATGCGATAGCTCCGGTATTTAGCGACGGCCATAACAGCGGCATTTATACCTGGGATTTTCTGTATAAATTGGGTGCCGAATATCAAACTTTATGGGCTAATTATCTGCATAAACTGGATGCTGCCGGACATAAACGCAAACAACCGCGACAAAACTAACTTTATTATTACTACGCAACGCTGCAGCGCTGCAAGATGCATTCCCACGCAGAGCGTGGGAATGCCCACTTACAGGTACAACCCATGACTAACACCACTCATTTCGGCTTTAAACAAGTCGCCACAGAAGACAAAGTCAATCTGGTGCGCGGCGTATTCGATTCCGTTGCCGGACAATACGACATCATGAATGATCTGATGTCGCTGGGTATCCACCGCATCTGGAAACGCGTTGCCGTGCAGCTGAGCAATGTGCGCAAAGGCGAGCAAGTGCTTGATCTGGCCGGCGGCACCGGTGATTTAACCACGTTGTTCGAAAAACGCGTCGGCCCGGAAGGCCAAATAGTGTTGGCCGATATTAATTCGGAAATGCTGCGCACCGGGCGAGATCGTCTGATCGACAGAGGCTTGGTCGGCAATATCCGTTATGCGCAAGTCAATGCCGAATGCCTGCCTTTTGAAGACAATACTTTCGATTGCGTGTGCATCGCTTTCGGCTTGCGTAACGTCACCGACAAGGATGCCGCGCTACGCTCCATGCATCGTGTTCTTAAGCCAGGCGGCCGGGTTATCGTGCTGGAATTTTCACATCCGGTCGATAAAATCACCGAAAAAGTCTACGATTTTTATTCGTTCAAGCTGCTGCCCAAGATCGGTAAATTTGTCGCCAAGGATGAAGACAGCTATCGTTATCTTGCCGAATCGATTCGCATGCACCCCAAGCAGGATGAACTGAAAAACATGATGGAAAACGCAGGCCTTGAACGTTGCGAATACTTCAACATGTCACAAGGTATCGTCGCCGTTCACAGAGGTTATAAAATTTAGCATGACCATCAAACCCTTGCTGATTGGCGTGCTGGAAGCGACGCTGAATCAATATCTTGCCTTGGATCAGGACAGCGGCTATTTTTTAACGCCACTGGCCGGTAAAGTCATCGCCGTTACGATTCAACCGTTTGATGAAACTATTTACCTGTGCCCGACTATCGATTCCATTCAATGCCTGGATCAGTTCCCTGAGCCAGCGGACACCCGTTTGACCGGTTCGATTTGGGCGCTGGGTTTGATGGGACTTAGCTCTACGCCGATGCGTTCTGTTTTTTCAGGCGAGGTGAAAATCGAAGGCGATATGCAAACCGGCCGCAAATTTCAGGAGTTGTTCGCCAAACTGGACATCGATCTGGAAGAAAAACTGTCGCAGTTCACCGGCGATATTATCGCGCACAACGTGGCTAATTTTTTCCGTGCAGGTCAAAGTTGGAGCAAAGATTCTCTGGAAACCTTCAGGTTGAATGCCGCAGAATTTTTGCAGGAAGAAACCCGCGATTTGCCGTCAGCGCCTGAAGTGGATATTTATTTTGCCCAGGTTGATGAATTACGTAGCGACTTTGACCGATTGCAAAGCAGAATCGAAAGACTGGAAAAGTATTTGTAGCTGGCTAGGGATTCTAAATGCAGCTATACGAAGGCATCATTAAATCGTGGAAAGGGGATAAAGGTTTCGGTTTTATTCAACCCAATGGCGGCGGAAAAGATGTATTTATTCACATTCGTGATTTAGCGCATTCCAATTATCAACCCCAACAAGGTGACGATGTTTGTTATAAAGTTGTTATTGATAAAAATGGCAAAATAAGGGCTTGCGACGCTTTTATAAAAGGACAAGAAATAAGCCAGCTGTATAAAAGAAAGTGTTTTAAGAAAAATCAAAAAACAAGACGGGAATATCGATCAGGAATGCCATCCATTTTATTTATCGCGGCGATTCCATTTGGATTTTCAGCAGTTCCAATTAAAGGTCAGCATAATTTCATTCCATTTTTTGTTTATTTGGTTATGAGTTTATTAACATCCATCGTTTATGCCAGCGATAAAGCAAAGGCACATAAGAATGATTGGAGAACCTCAGAATCAACATTACATATGCTTGAATTTTTAGGCGGGTGGCCCGGTGCTTTAATTACCCAACACGTAATACGGCATAAAAATAAAAAAATATCCTTTCAAATAACTTTTTGGATTATTGTCATAATCCATATAGCAATTTGGACTGATGTTGTGTTTTTTAATAGTGTCGATATTGAGCATGTTTTATCGCATCTATTGACATAAATCAGTCAACCTATACACCTCAACATTACATCAAGCAACAAAGGTAACTCGTGATCCACCCTAAATTATTATTGCGCCTGATCCATATCAACTGGGTTCTGGTCTTTCACGGCCTGGACGAAATCGTTTTAAAAACGCATTTATTCCGACCTGTTCGTTATTTAGCGGTTTTCTCGCCCAATTACTGGCTCAAACGCCAACAGGAACCGCGTGGCGTCAGAATCCGGCGTGCCCTGGAAGATTTGGGACCTATTTATGTCAAATTCGGCCAAGCCTTGTCTACGCGCAAAGATTTGCTGCCCGATGACATCGCCGACGAACTGGTCAAACTACAGGACCGGGTTCCTCCCTTTGCCAATGATATTGCTCGCAGTATTATTGAAAAAGAGCTCGGCATGTCAATCAGCGAGGCGTTTGCCGAGTTTGACCCGGAACCGCTGGCCTCGGCGTCAGTCGCTCAGGTTCATACCGCCGTTCTGCACAGCGGCGAAAGCGTTGTGGTTAAAGTACTGCGTCCCGATATAGAAAATCGCATACGCTCGGATATAGGTCTGCTTTATGAACTGGCGCGGTTTGCCGAACGTTTCTGGGCCGACGCAAGACGGTTACGCCCTGTTGATGTCGTTGCCGAATTTGAAAGAACCACGCTGGATGAACTTGATCTGGTCAGGGAAGCCGCCAATGCCGGCAAATTGCGCCGCAACTTCGAAAACTCCGACGTCATCTACATCCCGGAAATCCACTGGCCGTTAACGCGCCAGAAAGTGATGGTTATGGAACGGATTCACGGCATACCGGTAGGCAATATTGATGAGCTTAGGGCGGGCGGCGCCGATTTCAAATTGCTTGCCGAACGCGGCGTGGAAATCTTTTTTACCCAGGTGTTCAGGGATAATTTTTTTCATGCCGACATGCATCCAGGCAATATTTTCGTCGATTTGCCGGCCAAATACATCGCTGTCGATTTCGGCATCGTCGGCACCCTGTCATTGTCCGACCAGCACTATCTGGCGGAAAATTTTCTGGCTTTTTTCAATCGCGATTATCGCAAAGTGGCCGAAATGCATGTTGAATCCGGCTGGGTTTCGGGGTCGACCCGAATTGAAGAGTTTGAATCGGCGATACGCAGCGTTTGCGAGCCGATCTTTGAAAAACCGCTGAAAGACATTTCTTTCGGCCAATTGCTGCTGCGTTTATTCCAGACTGCGCGGCGTTTTGATATGCACGTTCAGCCGCAACTGGTGTTGCTGCAAAAAACCCTGCTCAACATTGAAGGCTTGGGACGACAGCTTTATCCCGATCTGGACTTGTGGCAAACCGCCAAACCTTTTCTTGAAAAATGGTTTCATGAACGCGTCGGCCCCAAAGCCAAAATAGACAAGCTCATCAAGCAGTTTCCTGACTTTGCCGAGCAATTCCCTGAAATTCCCTCGTTGATTTATAAAGCGCTGGACAATGCCGCTCACGCAAAGCAACATGCAGAAACGCAAAACAGGGAATTGATGCTGTTACGCCAACAAATGGACAACAATCACCGCAAAACGGTCTGGGCGATGCTGGTCAGCGCGGCGGTCATCAGTGCGGCACTGTTGTTTCAATAGTTTAATTTTGTAGGCCGGAATAAGCCGGTTCGAGCGGGAGCGAGAATCGGCGTTTCCTACATGGATGTAGGTAAGGGGCGTGAGCACGACTGTCATGGATGCAGGAGGTAGCAGGAGCAATTGCCGAGGAGCGGAAGCTTCTCCGGCAATCACCATCCGGTAAGCCGGAAACGCCACCTCGCGCTACGCGCTTGGATGGTCTTATTCCGGCCTACACCTATCGTGGTGAATAATTCCTACGTTTTTTCATACAAATAGAGAGGTGCAAAAAATGGTAACTCTGGAAACCCCCATCTGTGATTTCGGCAAAAAAGCGATCGATTTTGACTTGCCCGGCGTTGACGGACGCACCTGGTCACTCCAACAGTGCATGGGTAAAAACGGCCTGTTGGTGATGTTTATCTGCAATCATTGTCCGTATGTCAAAGCCGTGCAGGATCGGATTGTCAGGGATACGCGGGAACTTAAAGCGCTGGGCGTAGAATCGGTGGCAATCATGTCCAACGATACCGCTGAATACCCCGCCGATTCATTCGACAACATGAAAAAATTGTCCGAGCAGTTAGGTTTTAGTTTCCCTTATTTGCTTGATGAATCGCAGCAAGTCGCCAAGGCTTACGGCGCTATCTGTACACCGGACTTTTTTGGCTATAATGCCGACTACGGACTGCAATACCGCGGACGGCTGGATGCCAGTCGCAAGGAAACTGCACCGGAAGGCAGCAAACGGGAATTGTTCGAGGCGATGAAACTAGTTGCGGAAACCGGCCACGGCCCCAAGGAGCAAATCAACAGTATCGGTTGCTCGATCAAATGGAAACAGGATTAACCCTAAACTCAGCATTTTAACCCACACTATGAGAGCGTAATATGTCAATTAAGAAAATGGTAGATTTGGACTTGGCAGGCAAACGGGTATTAATCCGTCAGGATCTGAACGTACCGGTAAAAAACGGCCAAGTGACCAGCGATATTCGTATCCAGGCCAGCGTCCCCACTATTGAAAAAGCCTTGGCTGCAGGCGCTGCGGTCATGGTCATGTCGCATCTGGGTCGCCCTGTTGAAGGTCAATACGACGAAGAGTCTTCGTTGAAGCCGGTCGCCGAACGCCTGTCCAGCTTATTGGGCAAGCCGGTCAGACTGGAAAAAGACTGGATCGACGGCATCACTATAGCGCCGGGCGAAGTCGTGCTCTGCGAAAACGTGCGTTTTAATATCGGCGAAGAAAAAAATGACGACACGCTGGGCAAAAAAATGGCGGCTCTGTGCGACATATTTGTCATGGATGCTTTCGGTACCGCGCACAGAGCGCAGTCTTCAACCCACAGCGTAGCCAAATTTGCACCGATTGCTTGCGCTGGGCCATTGTTAGCCAGCGAACTGGACGCACTGGGCAAAGCTCTGGAAACACCGGCCAAACCCTTGGTCGCCATTGTCGGCGGATCTAAAGTGTCGACCAAATTAACGGTATTAAAATCCCTGTCGGAAAAAGTCGATCAGTTAATTGTCGGCGGCGGTATCGCCAACACTTTTATTGCGGCTGCAGGCTATCCGGTCGGCAAATCGCTCTACGAAGCCGATCTGCTGGATGAAGCCAGACGCCTGATTGCAGCAGCCAAAAGCAACGGCTCTGACATTCCGATCCCTGTCGACGTGGTTTGCGCTAAAGAATTTTCAGAGACCGCTGTCGCTACCGTTAAAAAAGTGGCCGATGTCGAAGCGGATGACATGATTATGGACATAGGGCCAGAAACCGCAAAACAGTATGCCGAGCTATTAAAAACCGCCGGCACCATCGTCTGGAACGGCCCGGTAGGCGTATTTGAATTCGACCAGTTCGGCAATGGCACCAAAGTGTTGGCAACTGCGATTGCCGAAAGCAAAGCTTTTTCGATTGCGGGCGGCGGCGATACCTTGGCAGCCATCGACAAATATGGCATTAACGATGACGTGTCTTACACCTCGACCGGCGGCGGCGCATTCCTTGAATTTCTTGAAGGTAAAGAACTTCCCGCTGTTTCTGTGTTAAAATTACGATCATAAGGGAGGCGAAAGACACCGGGCAAAAGACAAAAAGTTTCTTGCCCGGTGTCTTTTGCCTTTTGCCTTTCGTCGTTACCCCCACTAAATCAGGATTAAAAATGGCTAGAGTCACTATCGAAGATTGTTTAGAACATGTTGAAAACCGTTTCAAACTGGTTTTATTAGCCAGCACCAGGGCGCGCCAACTGAGCCACGGTGCGACTGAATTTGTCCCGCGCGGTAAAGATAAAGATACGGTTGTCGCCTTGCGCGAAATTGCGGCAGGCCATGTCACCGCTGAAAATGTCGATCTGCTGCATCGTGTCGGCGAAGTCCATGATCACCATAACCCCATGTTCTAATTTATAAAGCCTATGCTGGAAATAGCGGACACGATCGAGCGGGAACGCCCTCAAGACAAACTGATTCGGCGTTTATGCACGACCTTGTCCGGCTATCTGGATCAAACCCAAATCGATCAATGTATCCAAGCTTATGAAGTTGGCGCAGCCGCCCATTCCGGTCAATTTCGTAAAACCGGCGAAGCCTATATTTGCCATCCTATCTCTGTCGCCATTACGCTGGCTGAAATGCGCATGGATGCCAACGGCATCATGGCAGCCATACTGCATGATGTTATCGAAGACACCCCTATCAGCAAAGAAGAACTGGCTGACAAGTTCGGTACACAAGTCGCAGAATTAGTTGACGGAGTTACCAAACTAACCAAAATCGACAATAAGTCACATGCAGAAACACAAGCGGAAAATGTCCGCAAAATGTTTCTGGCCATGGCTATAGATTTACGCGTTATCATCGTCAAACTGGCAGACCGACTGCACAACATGCAGACTCTCGGCATCATGCCGGCGGCAAAAAAGCGCCGTATTGCCCGTGAAACTTTGGACATTTACGCGCCGATTGCCAATCGTCTGGGCATGAACAATATCCGGCAAAAACTCGAAGCACTGAGTTTTGAAGCGATGTACCCCATGCGGCATAATGTGTTAAATAATGCGGTAAAAAAAGCGCGGGGCAACCGTCGTAAAATTGTCGACATCATCGAAAGCACCATACAAAATCGTTTGCAAGAAGTCGGCATAAACTGTGACGTTGCCGGACGAGAAAAAAATCTTTACAGCATTTATAAAAAAATGCTCAACAAAAAAATCTCCCTGGCCGATGTTTTTGATGTCTATGCCTTCCGGATTTTTTGTGATGACGTTGATACCTGCTACCGCGTTCTGGGCGTTATGCATAACCTATACAAGCCGATTCCCGGACGTTTCAAAGATTATATCGCCTTGCCCAAGGCTAATGGCTATCAATCCCTGCATTCAATATTAATGGGGCCTTACACTGTGCCGATTGAGGTCCAGATCAGAACCCATGAAATGCACCGTATGTCTGAATCCGGCATCGCCGCGCACTGGCTGTATAAATCCGATGACGATAAAACTGAAAAAGTCCAGGATCGCGCCAACGAGTGGCTGAGGGATTTGCTCGAAATCCAAAAATCTGCCGGTGATTCGCTGGAATTTATCGACAACCTGAAGGTCGACTTATTTCCTCAGGAAGTCTTTGTATTCACGCCACAGGGCGAGATTCTTAAAATGCCTCACGGCGCGACCATTATCGATTTTGCCTACGCAGTGCATACCGATGTGGGCAATGCTTGCGTTTCCGCCAGAGTCGACAAACAACTGGTACCGCTACAAACCCAACTGGAAAACGGCTCCACCGTCGAAGTTATTACCGCATTGTGGGCCAGACCCAATCCACTTTGGCTCAATTATGTCATTACCGCCAAAGCCCGTTCCGGTATCCGCAACTATCTTAAACATTTCAAACAGCAGGAAGCTATCGATCTTGGGCGTCGTTTACTGGAAAAAGAACTGCAAGTCATGCATTTACATCTGGAAGATATTGACGAAACCAAAATACAAGCCTTGCTTCAGATCACCGCTAAACAATCACTGGATGAATTGCTTGAAGATATCGGACTAGGCAATAAAATGCCGTTTTTGGTCGCCAAGCGCATTACTCAGGATGATATTAATGCCACTATCAAATTGGACGGTAATGACCAAGCCCACAAAAGACCGCTAGTGATAAAAGGCACGGAAGACATGGTCATTACCCTGGCAAAATGTTGCAGGCCAATTCCAGGCGATTCGATCATAGGCTATTTTAATCCCGGTAAAGGCATCGTCATACATCATCACGAATGTCGTAACAGCAATATCGTCAGAAAAAAACAAACCAACTGGTTGGATGTTGAATGGAGCGAGGATGCAGTCGGCGATTTCCCCGTTGAAATTCGCATAGAAATACTCAATCAACGCGGCTCGCTGGCGACCATCGCCTCGACTATTTCCGAACTGAACTCCAACATTGAAAACGTCACCGTCGTCGATCAGGATGATCGTATTTGCGTCGACTTAGTCACCTTAACCGTCAAAGATCGCGTGCATTTAGCCAAAATCATGCGCCGCTTGAAAGAACTATCCATCGTATTAAAACTGACTCGCGTTAAAGCCTAAAGGATCAACCATGTCCAAATACATCATCCAGACTGATAAAGCGCCGCAAGCCATCGGCACTTATTCGCAAGCCATTAAAGTGGATCGCACGGTTTATCTTTCAGGACAAATCCCTTTGGTACCTGAAACCATGGTCCTTATTGAGGGCGACATTTCCGCACAAACAACTCAGGTGTTCGAAAACTTAAAAGCCGTTGCTGAAGCTGCGGGTGGCGATTTTTCGGATATCGTCAAATTGACTGTTTTTTTGACCGATTTGGCGCACTTTCCGATAGTCAACGAAATCATGGGGCGTTATTTCCAAGAACCCTATCCCGCACGCGCCGCTGTCGGTGTTACTGCCTTGCCCAAAGCCGCCGATGTGGAAATGGATGCGATCATGGTGTTAAAGCCGCAGGAATATCCGGCCTCCTGATTGTCGGCTAATACAGCCCGCTAATGACCCCTCATATCCTGAATCAACCCGTCGCCCTATTAACTGGGATAGGGACTCAAACCGCAAACCGATTGCAAAAACTCGGCCTTTGCGTTATTCAGGATTTGATTTTTCACCTGCCCCTGCGTTACGAAGATCGAACCCATGTTTATCCGATCGGCTCGCTAAGACCCGGCATGACCGCGTTGATCAGCGGCACCGTTGAGTTTATCGACGTTTCGCCCCGAGGCCGAAAAAGCCTGATCTGCCGAATCAGCGACCCTACCGGCTTTATCAACCTGAAGTTTTTCCATTTTAGCGCCAGCCAGCACAACACGTTGAAACCCGGCACAACGATCAGCTGTTTTGCCGAAGTGCGTTATGGCTATGCCGGGCTGGAAATGGTTCATCCCGAATACAAAATCATCGGCAATCCAAACGATTGCATTACCGAAACCCGCTTGACCCCCGTTTATCCGTTGACCGAAGGTCTCAGCCAGAATGTCATACGCAAGGTGGTCAAACAGGCTTTAGAGTTGTGCAAGCAGTTTCCCGAACTGCTGACCGACTGGATACCCGAGTCGATCCTAACGCAATATCATTATCCTACCCTCGCCGAGGCAATCCAGACCCTACATGCGCCGGACGAGTCAGTGTCGATTGAAGCTTTGCAAAACGGCAGCGTACCTGCGCTAAAACGGCTGGCCTTTGAAGAATTGCTGGCGCATTACTTAAGTCTGAGAATCACTCGGAATAAATCCAAAGCCTGGCAAGCGCCCTCATTTTCAGAAACTGCGACCGGCAAAATCGCCACCGACCACTTCATCCGCTCGCTGCCGTTTAAACTGACCGCCGCGCAGCAACGGGTGATTGCAGAAATTGAAGCCGATTGCCAATCACAACATCCGATGATGCGTCTGGTACAGGGCGATGTCGGCTCGGGTAAAACCGTGGTCTCCGCCTACGCAGCATTGCTGGCATTAACCGCAGGCTATCAGGTTGCGGTAATGGCTCCGACCGAGTTACTGGCCGAACAGCATAAGCGCAACTTCAGCATCTGGTTTGAAGGCTTTCAGACTCAGGTAGCCTACTTAACCGGACAACTTAAAGGCAACGCCAGGAAAGCCGTTTTAGAAGCACTGGAAGACGGTACCATCGGAATCATCATCGGCACTCATGCCTTGTTTCAGGACAGCGTAAACTTTCATCGCCTCGGCCTGATTATTATTGATGAACAACACCGCTTCGGCGTACACCAGCGGCTGGCGCTAAGGGAAAAAGGCCAACAGGGCGATATCAGGCCGCACCAATTAGTGATGACCGCCACGCCGATTCCGCGCACACTGGCCATGCTGCAATATTCCGACTTGGATATATCGATTATCGATGAGCTGCCGCCGGGCAGAAAACCGATCGTCACCAGCGTGATTCCCGCTGAGCGACGCGACGACGTGATCGACCGGATTAACGGCTGGGTCGAGAAAAAAAAACAGGTCTACTGGGTATGCACGCTGATTGAAGAGTCGGAAGTTTTACAATGCGAAGCGGCAGAAAAAACCGCTGAACGTCTGACTGAAGCCTTGCCGAATGTGCGCATTGCACTGATACACGGGCGCATGAAGTCGGCCGAAAAAGATGCCGTCATGCAGGCCTTTAAAAATCACCAACTTGATTTACTGGTCGCCACCACCGTTATTGAAGTCGGCGTCGACGTACCCAATGCCGGATTAATGATCATCGAAAACCCGGAACGCCTCGGTTTGTCGCAGCTGCATCAATTGCGCGGCCGGGTCGGTCGCGGCAATGACAACAGTTATTGCCTGCTGATGTATCAAGCGCCATTGTCCGATACCGCCCGCCATCGTCTGGGGGTTTTACGGGACAGTAACGACGGTTTTGTGATTGCCGAAAAAGATCTTGAGTTGCGCGGTCCCGGCGAAGTTATGGGTACCCGGCAGACCGGGCAAATGCATTTTAAGATTGCCGACTTAGCCAGAGATACCGATGTGCTGGATATTGTTCAGCAGGCTGGCGACAGCTTTTTTGCTCACTCGCCCCAGGCCATACAACCTTTGTGTGATCGCTGGTTGGGCACATCCACCGAATATTCCGAGGTATAAACTACATTGGCCAGCAAAAGCTTTTTATTTAACCGGGAACCCTTATGGCTTGAAAACCGGCCAGGCATCCGTCACACCCTGCCGGAAAACGTGCAGTCATGGGTCTATGAACCGGGGTCGCTGACTCAGCGTCTGCGTGATTATTACGGCGATGCGATTAGCGTTAAAATCCTGCTGCGACAATGGAACACACCGTTCTTAAGCGAACGCAGACTGCTTAAATTGCACGAAAGTAAGTACAGCCTGATCCGTGAAGTTTTACTGCATGCCGACGGCAAGCCGCTGATTCTAGCCAGAACCATCATCCCGGCAAAAACCATCAAAGTGGCTAAAAGCAACCTGGCACATCTCGGCAGTCGGCCGCTGGGGGAAGTGATTTTTTCCTATCCCAAGCTGGAACGCATCGAAATGGATGTCACTTTGATTGACTCACCGGCCTGGACACAGTCGGCGCTAGCTGAAGGCCATATCAACCAGTCGATATGGGGCAGAAGAACCGTCTATGCGATTGCGCATCGGCAAATGCTGGTGAGTGAGTTTTTTCTGCCGGGGGTTTTGGCGATTTTTTAGTTCCGCAACCCGGAGTGCAGGCTTCGCTTGCAAGGCAGGCGAAGCCTGCACTCCACCCCTGATTCTACGCCGCATTGGCAATAACCATAGCGCGCTTCGGAGCCGGCAAGCCTTCGCAAGTCAATTGCGGATTATCGGCATCCAAAAAATCTTTCAGCGAATGAAAAGTCATCCATTCCGTAGTCCGCTGCTCTTCAATACGGGTTACGCTGACATCAATCAGGCGGATATTTTTAAAGCCGCAGCGTTTTAACCAGCTGATAAGAGTGTCGCAGCTGGGCAGGAACCAGACGTTGCGCATTCTGGCATAACGGTCTTCCGGCAACAATACTTGGCCTAATCCACCGTCGATAATCAGAGTTTCCAATACCAGTTCGCCGCCGGGTTTCAGGCAGTCTCTTAATTCCAGCAGATGATCGATAGGCGATCGGCGATGGTAGAGCACCCCCATCGAAAATACCGTGTCAAATGCCTTCAAACCATAAGGCAGTTCTTCTATGCCCATGGGCAAGACGTAGACCGGCGCTTCGCCATACAATTTTCTAACCAGATGAAATTGCATCACATTGAGCAGCATGGGGTCGATGCCGACCACCATTTTTGCTCCGGCTCCCAGCATACGCCAGCAGTGGTAGCCGTTGCCGCAACCGACATCCAGCACCAAACGATGCTCTAACGGCGCGATATGGTCTTTTAGCCGATCCCACTTCCAGTCCGAACGCCATTCGGTGTCTATATCGATGCCGAAGAGGTTGTAAGGGCCTTTACGCCAGGGACGCAGGGCTTTTAACTGGCTTTGTAGGGGCGACTTTAGTCGCCCAGGGTGACTAAAGTCGCCCCCACAATACTCGTCCGGCAGTTCATCCGAACGGCCTATTTGCACCGCATCGGCATCAAGCACTCGATGTGCGGTCGGTATGTGCGGCACGCTATCGACTAAAGCCTGCCACTGCGCCAAATCGCCATGTTTACTTTGATCAAGGCTCTGTTCAAGCTGTTGCGGCAGTATTTTTGCCCAGGCTTCGGCCTTGGCGTCGATCAGCGCATTATATAAGGGTTGGTAGTCGATCATTTCAAGGCAATCATTGAGGCAAAATTGAAATATTGGAACCAGACTTCGGCACTGCTGAATCCGACTTGGAGCAAGCGGTTTTGATGCTGAATACAGGTCTCAGCAATCAGCACATTTTCCAGCGCGGTGCGTTTCCGGCTGATTTCCAGGTCGCTGTAACCTTGCGCTTTTTTAAAGGCGTGATGCATTTGCGTCTGCAATTCCTGCTGTCTATCATCATCGAATTTGAGTTTTTCCGACAAGATTAATATGCCGCCAGGCAATAGTCCCCGGTAGATTTTTTGCAAAAAATCGAGCCGATCTTCAAGCGGAATAAACTGCAAGGTAAAGTTTAAGACGACCACCGAGGCATTTTCTATCGCAAGCTCTCGAATATCGGCACACACGACATCGACTGCAACCGTGGCCTGATCTTTTTGCAATGCTTGCTGAAAGCCAGTCACCATCGCCGGAGAATTATCGACAGCTATGATGCGGCAATCTTTAGCTTCAATCTGATGGCGCATCGATAAGGTCGCCGCACCCAAAGAGCAGCCCAGGTCGTAACAAACACTATGTTCGCGAGCAAAACGTCCAGCCAAAAGACCTATCGCGGAAATAATGGCGTTATAACCGGGAACGGATCGCTGGATCATATCCGGGAAAACACTGGCTACTGTTTCGTCAAACTTAAAAGCGCCGACTTCGCCAACCGGACTGGCATAGATGGAGTCTTTGAGGGAATTCATCAAATTTCCTTGCTGGTCTGAAACCTCCCTCTTCAGGGGGATTATGTGAATTTGACAACGATACACCCGCATCGTTATCTTTTTTGGTAGCCTCTTCATTTACGGAGAGGAACAATCCGCCGACCTCTAGCCGTCGGCGGGTGTCATTCGACGGATGCGGTTGGGTGTGGATTGAAACATGAATTTAACAAGAAAATCGCACAGGACGGAATAACTAGAGAATGAAAAGGGCGACCGGTTGGTCGCCCTTACGAAGGGCAAACTTCCTATTAAAGTCAGGATCTTGCTTTAGATCTTACCGCCAATGCTTCAGTATTACGCTTAGCCAGGCTATCAATAACGGCGTTTAATGAACCTTTGCTTTGAACTTCATTGGTGAAGGTGGTGCGATAGTTAGTTACCAGACTCACGCCTTCAATCATAATATCGTAGGCTTTCCATTCGCCGTTGCTTAGCAGCATCCGGTAATTAACGCCGATAGGTTGTATACCGGGCTGCAACACTTCTGTTTTTACAATAACTTTTGTTGCGTCACCTTCCATGTCAAGAGGCAGGAAACGAACAGACCAATCCTTAAACTCCACAAAAGCACGGGAATAGGTTCTTACCAACAGCGTTTGGAATTCATGTTTAAAACGTTCACGTTCGTCATTAGTCGCGGTTTTCCAGAGCTTTCCGAGTACTAATGCCGCAATCCTGTCAAAATCGGTATGCGGATAAATGGCCTTGTTAACGAATTCTGTAATCTTGGCAAAATCGGTGGTAAACGACTTATCCTGCATCCTTTCCTGCAATTGCATCGAAGCTACGTTGATCGCCTGTTGCGGCGGTAACAAGTCAGCCGCGATCACGTTAGTAACAGGCATTAAACCGAGTAATGCCACGAGTAAACCCACTATTGAAACTTGCTTAGCTTTCATAAAACCCTCAAAATCAAACTAACGAATATGTTTACTGTTTAAATATCAGAGCGGTGTTCCCTGATACAATAAATCTTTTGTGCTTAGAATCTCCATAGAAATTTAAGATCTTTCCAAACCCTCAGAGCCTAAAGATAAGATGACATATAATAACATCAACTTCCCTCAAACACGCATGAGAAGAATGCGTTACAACGATTTTTCCCGTCGTTTAATGCGCGAAAACTGCCTCTCTGTCGACGACCTGATTTGCCCGATGTTTGTCACTGAAGGCTCAAATCAACGGGCATCCGTCTCATCGATGCCCGGAGTAGAAAGACTCTCGCTGGACTTATTAATTGAAGAAGCCCATCAGCTTTATAAGCTGGGTATTCCCGCGATCGCACTGTTTCCGGTGACCTCTGCCGATAAAAAATCGGAGCAGGCAAGCGAGGCCTATAATCCTGACGGACTGATTCAGCGTAGCGTAAGAGCCTTAAAAAAAGCCATTCCTGAATTGGGCATTATTACCGATGTCGCATTAGATCCCTTTACCACACATGGACAGGATGGACTGATCAATGCCGATGGCTACGTGATGAATGATGAGACCATCGACGTATTGACCCGGCAGGCGCTCTCCCATGCTGAAGCCGGGGCCGATATTGTGGCGCCGTCGGATATGATGGATGGTCGCATCGGCGCAATAAGACAAGCACTGGAAGCGGAAAATCATATCAATACCTTGATACTCGCTTATTCTGCGAAATATGCCTCCAGCTTTTACGGCCCGTTCAGGGATGCGGTCGGTTCCGCCGGAACATTAGGCAAAAGTAATAAATTCAGCTATCAAATGGATCCGGCCAATTCCGATGAAGCCCTGCGCGAAATTCAATTGGATTTGCAAGAAGGCGCGGATATGATCATGATCAAGCCCGGAATGCCCTATCTGGATATTATCCGCCGGGTAAAAGACCAATATGGCGTACCGACCTTCGCCTATCAGGTCAGCGGCGAATACGCGATGCTCAAGGCCGCAGCCCTAAACGGCTGGCTGGATGAAAAAGCCGTCGTATTGGAATCTTTAATGGCCTTCAAACGCGCCGGTAGCGATGCCATTTTGACCTATTACGCCAAATCTGTAGCCCAGTGGCTACAAGAGTAATTTGAACGCATAATTATTAATCTAACATTAAAGCGGAGCCTGTTTCATGTCAGAAGATATCTTAATCACCGAAAAAAGAAGATTTCATGTGGAGGAAGCCATTTTGGTTTTGCTGCTGATACTGTCACTGGTCGGTATTGGCATCATGGACTTTTCCCCCGCCGACGGCTATTTTTACTGGCTGATTTTGGTTTTTGTCTTTTGCCTGTTTGCGATGATTATCGGCTGGCTGCAATCCAAACATCGTAGCGACGATGTTTGGATTATCCTGCGAGAGCAGTCCATACATTGGGCGACATCGTTGCTGGTGGTTGGCGGTGCCTTTATCATTCATCATTCCGGACGGATAGCCGAAGAAGATGCAGGACTGATTATCCTGCTTATCTTGTCGCTTTCAACCATGCTCGACGGCCTGCGCGTAGGCTGGCGCTTCAGTCTGGTCGGACTTTTTCTGGGCGTTGCTGCGGTTGTTTCCGTTTATACGGCCCACTTTCTCTGGGTAGAGTTGGGTATCGCTATTTTGATCGTTACGGCGACTGTTTTCTGGGAATTACGCATGGAAAAAAAAGCACAATCATGACACGACTAGATCGCTACGCTGTATTTGGCCATCCCATCAAACACAGCAAATCACCCCGTATTCATCGGCTTTTTGCCGAACAAACCGGACAAACACTGGAATACACAGCTCAAGATGTTCCCGCCGAACAATTTCAGAGCGCCGTTACCACCTTTTTTGCTGGAGGCGGCAAAGGCCTAAATTGCACGGTACCGCTTAAAGAACTCGCCTGGAACTACGTCGCCCATAAAACCGAACGGGCTCAACTGAGCAAAGCCGTCAACACGCTCGCACTCCAGGCGGACGGCTCTCTGTTAGGCGACAACACCGACGGCATCGGCCTGGTAACCGACTTGACCATCAATCATGGCATCGCCTTATCGGGCAGCCGCATATTGATTCTGGGTGCAGGCGGCGCCAGTCGCGGCATCATAGCCCCGATTCTTGAACAAACCCCGCACTCCCTTGTTATCGCCAACCGTACCGTTGATAAAGCCGTCAAGCTGGCCGCCGAATTTGACAACGGCGGTTCAATCACCGGCTGCGGTTTTGAGGCCTTAAAAAACCGGCAATTCGACTTGATTTTAAACGCAACCTCCGCCAGTTTAAGCGGTTGCATGCCGCCACTGCCGACCGGTTTACTGGCTAAAGAAGGTGTGTGTTACGATCTCGCCTACGGCAACGAGCCAACCGCTTTTGTGCGTTGGGGACAGGAAAACCATACGCTAAAAAGCCTGGATGGTCTGGGTATGTTGGTTGAACAGGCGGCAGAGGCTTTTTTTATCTGGCGAGGCATTCGTCCAAAGACTCGGCCGGTTATTGAGCTGTTGAATTCAGAGCGGAAACCTTGAAATGGGCGACCCGCCGGTCGCCCCTACACCTTCAAATATTCATTTTTCAAATGAATGTAATGTTGAGACGAGTATTCCAGAAACTCTTTTTCGGTCTCTGTTAATGGCCGTACCTGTTTGGCGGGCGAGCCGACATAAAGATAGCCGCTTTCCAGTTTTTTCCCCGGCGGAACCAACGCACCCGCACCCAGCATCACATAATCTTCAAGAACGGCATCATCCATAATAATCGCCCCTATGCCGATCAGACAATAATCGCCCACAGTGCAGGCATGAACAACCGCTCTATGCCCGATAGTGACGCCCCTTCCTATGGTTAAAGGATGGCCTTTGTCGGTAAATTTGCCAAAATGCGATACATGCAATACCGAACCGTCCTGAACATTGGTGCCATCGCCGATAGCGATAGTTTCAACATCGCCTCTGACCACCGTCGTCGGCCAGATAGAGACATCATCACCCAAGGTAACGTCGCCGATCACCACAGCGCTATCGTCTATAAACACCGCTTTGCCGATTTTAGGCTGTTTATCGTTAAATTTTCTAATGGTCACACTAACCTCGCTTGACACACTTTAAGGAATGGAGTCCAAATAATTTGAACACCCAGCAAATTGTGGGGGCGACTAAAGTTGCCCCCACATGGACTTGATGACGTGCAAAAACGGAAAGCTTAAGCATCCAAGGTATCGTTAATTTTCATCCCTTGACGCCGTGTGCACAGGGGGTCGAATTAGCTCTGCACCCGTTTCAAAGCAAATAACGCCACCGCCAAAACAGCCAAACTGGGAGCAAATGCCATTAACGGCGGATTCATCTCATAAATCAAGCCGATATGCCCGACTATTTTATCGACGATATTAAATCCCATGCCAATGACAATGCCTATCATCATCCTTCCGCCTACGTTAACGCCGCGTTTAACGCCGATAACAAAGGGCGCAGACACCAGCAACATCACAAAAACAATCAGAGGATTCACCACCCGCCCCCAGAAAGCCAATTCAAAACTATGCGATTTTTGATGGTTGTCCTTTAAAAAGCCAATGTACATAGCCAAATCATACATGGACAGATTATTCGGATTGACTACAACAATTTTTAATAAATCCGGGGCAACAGAGGATTGCCATAGCTGCTCATTTTGACTGCTTGCCGTCACCTGCTGTATTGAAATATCCGACTGCTTGATTTGCTCTAATTTCCATTGCTTATTGCCTTGAAAAAAGGCTTTCTCTGCATGCGTTGACTGTCTCAAATGGCGCTGATCGTCCAGTTCATAAATACTGATGTCGGCTAGGCTTCCATCATCTTGTATTTTGCGTACATTAATGAATTTTTTACCCTCGCGCAGCCACAGTCCGTAATTGCCGCCCATAACAACCTGTTCATTCTGGGCGGTAACTTTCAATACCCGAGCTGTCCGTTCGGTGACCGGGGCCACAAATTCACCGACCAATATGGCAATAAAAACTAAAATAGCACCCGCCAGCATCACCGCTCTGATAATTCCCATAACAGATAAGCCGGCGGCTTGCATCGCAATCAGTTCGCGGTTATTACCCATCGCACCCAAGATAAACAGGCTGCCTAATAATGCCGAGGCAGGCATCAATTCATAAAAAACGGTCGGCGAGGTCAGGGCAAGATAATAAAAAATCTCTGTTAAGCCGTAGCTCCCTTTGCCCAGGTCCTTTAGCTGGTCGCTAAAAGTAAATAAATTAAATAAGGTCAATAATAATAAAATGGCAATAAAAGAGCCCTTTACTATTTCCCTGACGATATAGCCCGTTAATACATTCACTTATTGATCTCCCTAAGCTTCATCAGCAACCACTGCCAGCCAAATAACCGTGCCAACAAAACCCCGCCTACCAACAATAATAAGGTATTGACGCCAACAATACCGAGCCAGGCGGGAATGGTTTGATTCAAAACCCAACTATGACTGACCCGAATAAGATTGCCATAGCTAAAATAAATGATAAAACCAACCAGCATATTCCCGTATACACCTCCACGAGGCGACATTTGCGCTAAAGGCACCGCAATAAAACTCAGCAATATTATCCCCATAGGAATAGACAGTCGGCGCTGCAACTCGGCAATATCGGCTATTTGGCCGGAACCCACTAACGTATCACTGGCAATCGACTCCTTGCCAAAATTAGCAATAGATTCTTTATTCTCTATTCTGACCGCATATTCCGTGAACTGTTCAAGCACAAAATTTAACGCCCCCGGTTGTCCTTGTATGCGCTCACCGTTTTCCAGAATGACATAGCGCCCGTCCGGCAAATCTTTCAACCGACCTGTTTCCGCATTGATAATCGCCAAACGATCCCCCTGTCTGTGCTGTACAAAAACCTGATGCATTTCTTTATCGGCATCAATATTTTCTACATAAAAAACCAGATCTCCCTGGCTGTATTCACTAAACTTTCCGGCGGCAATACCTCTAAGATCGGCGGATTCCTTATCCTGATGCATCAACTCCTCCATCATGGCCTCGGCCCAGGGAGAGGCATAAAATGACAAGCCGGCTGACAGCACCGTGACAGGAAAAATCAGCAAGAATATAGCTCGATAGACCGTTCCGGCACCGCCTCCTGCCGAGGCCACTGCCGACATTTCTTGATCCCTGTACATTCTGCCCAGAACCATTAACACCGCCATAAACAAGGCCGCAGGCAAAAAGGTCGCGCTGGCAATAATCGTTTTCAACCCTAAAACAGTCATCAGGGTTTGATTGGATACTTGCCCCTCAATGGCCTTATCAAGAATCCTGATAAACTGCCGACTGACGATAATCACGACAATCACCGACCAAACCGCCAGCAACGTCCTTAACAAATCCAAAGCAACCATTTTATCCAGAACAGTGACTATCTTGCGCCGCCCCGTTTTATAGCCTTTAGTCCAAGCTGCTTCCAAGCGTATTCTCCCCATCAAAAACGTATGTGTTGTACAACGAAAGTCCACGATACAAGGTCAAAAGAGCACTGTCTCCTGCCTTAAACGGGTAAATTATCAGCCATTTTATAGAAACAACGCCGGTTTTGGCTACCAACTTAAATGAAGACAGCCTAAAAGTTAAGCCGTGGTACTTGTCCGCCCTTAAGCTGGCAGCCCCGGTCTTGATGTTTTCGATGATGAATCCAAACTATCCAATTTACCGCCAACCGTACCGGCTCAATCAAAAATCGATATTTATGTTGTATAATTGCGTCTAAACGGCTCATCTTGCGACAGCTTCTTCGACCTGTTCAAGATAACGCTCTCTTACACATCAACGAGTTAAGTTATGGATTATTCAATAGAAACCGCGCCATTAGAAGACCTGCAATGTGATTGTATTATTGTCGGCGTTTATCAAGACCAACAACTCAGTCCGTCAGCAACCGCGCTTAACAGCATCACCCACGGACTCATTAACACCATCGTCAGCCGTGGCGACCTGAGCGGAAAAAACGGCGAAACCGTGTTAATCAACGCGGTTCCAGACAGCAAGATTGAACGCATTTTGCTGGTCGGACTGGGCGAAAATAAGCCTTTATCCGCTAAAGACTACAAAAAAGCGCTGCTGGCCGCCGTTAACAGCCTGAAAAAACCGCAAATAAAATCGATAGTCTGCTGTTTGGCGGAATGCGATGTTGCAGGCCGTGACCGGCAATGGAAATCCCGGCATATCATCGAAGTCTTTAACGATGCCGTCTATCAATTTACCCACACAAAATCCGATAAAGAAACAGAAAGTCAGATTCAAAAAATTTCTATTGCCGCCACCGAAGCCGAACGAACTTTGGCGCATTCCGGAATGCTGCAAGGCAAGGCTATTGCCGAAGGCATGGAGTTGACCAAACACCTGAGCGATTTACCGGGCAACATCTGCACCCCAACCTATCTTGCCGAACAGGCGATAGAGCTGAGTAAAAAATACGCCAGTCTGAATGTTAGCATCCTGGAAGAATCCGATATGACTGCACTGGGCATGGGTGCTCTTTTATCGGTCTCGCGCGGCAGTCGTCAACCGGCAAAATTCATTACCCTAAACTATCAATGTGGCGATAAAGACGCCAAGCCTATCGTGCTGATCGGCAAAGGTCTGACTTTCGATGCCGGCGGCATTTCATTAAAACAGCCTGCGGGCATGGATGAAATGAAATACGACATGTGCGGCGGCGCGTCTGTTCTGGGCACCTTGCTTGCCGTGGCGCAACTGCAACTGCCGTTGAATATTATCGGCCTGATTCCCTCGTCAGAAAATATGCCGGATGGCGACGCCAATAAACCGGGCGATATTTTGACCAGCATGTCCGGCAAAACCATTGAAGTGTTAAATACCGACGCCGAAGGCCGCTTACTGCTGTGCGACGCGTTAACGTATGCCGAACGCTTCAATCCCGAGGTAGTGATTGATCTGGCCACCCTGACCGGCGCCTGCCTGGTGGCTTTAGGCCGTGTAACCAGCGGCCTGCTCGGCAACGATGACGCCTTGTGCAATGACCTGCTTGCAGCCGGTGAAACCGCCAACGACAGCGTTTGGCGTTTACCGCTATGGGAAGAATATCAGGAACAACTTAAATCCAATTTCGCCGACATGGCCAATGTCGGCGGCAAAGATGCCGGCACCATCACTGCCGCCTGTTTTCTGGCACGTTTTGCCGAAAAATTCCGCTGGGCGCATCTGGACATTGCCGGCACCGCCTGGCGCACCGGCCCAACCAAAGGCGCAACCGGCCGCCCGGTATCGTTATTAAGCCAGTATCTGATTAACCGCGCTCAACAGCCGAAGGCATAAGGTGATCCGCAGGAAAAACCCTCTCCACGAAAGACACGAAAAAAGCCGTCACAACAATCGTGTTATGAGAATTTTTGTATTTTTCGTGGACGTTTTTTTTAGTCGATTCATTAGTGGAAATCACCTAAGTGGCTGAAGTCAGCTTTTATATACTGCCGACTGAATCGCTGGACGACAGGTATCTGTTTGCCTGCAAACTGATCGAAAAAGCCTATCGTAACGGCAGTTTTTGCTATGTGCTCACCGATTCAGCCGAACAAAGCCAAATCATAGACGACCTGCTCTGGACTTTCAGGGCGGGCAGTTTTATCCCGCACCAGATATATACCGGCGAACTGCCCGATATTGCCAGGGTTGGTGTGTATGCCGCAGACTCGCCGGGAGCGAGTGCGGCCACAGAAAAAGTCATCTTGATCGGCTCGCTGGACGCGCCCGAAAACAGGCAAAAAGTCCTATTCAACCTGTCTTCCCGCTATCCTGACATAGGACCGCAAACCGAGCGCATTCTTGAAATACTGGATAACAGCGAAACCACCAAAGAAGCCGGCAGAAATCGTTATCGCCGCTATCAGCAGTCAGGCATCAAGATTACGATGCATAAAGATTGGTAAGCACACCTTTTCACCCTTTAGCGCAAACCAAGGAACACGATGCAACTTCAGCTTGAAGACCTGCTCTATCAAAACAAAGCCATACAAAGCGCGGTTGAACTCTTCAAAGGTCAAAGCAAAAATATATCCGAGCGTCCGTTACTATCACAAACCAATGCATCCGATATTACCCCAAACCTGTGCTTGCTAAGCCCGGAGCAGCTACACAAAAATAAACTCGCCATCCTGCAACAAAACGCCCTTGCAGAAAATGAAGCCACCTTAAGCGAAGAGCCGCAAATCTGCATCGAAATGGAAACCGGCACCGGCAAAACACTGGTTTATATCCGCACTTTGTACGAACTCTATCGAGAATACGGTTATACCAAATTCATCATTCTGGTGCCTTCCATAGCGGTGAAAGAAGGCATCATCAACACGCTGGAAAGTTTTGCCGAACAGCTTAAAGACTATTATCAACACAACATCCACTGGTTTGAATACGACAGCAAACGCCTGAATCAACTCAAACATTTTATCAATGACGATCAGCCGCAAATCATGCTGACCACCGTTCAGGCCTTCACTGCCGAAGATCGCATACTCAACCAAACCGGCCGGGATGACAGCATCGGCGGCTTTAGCTATCTTGAAGCCTTGGGTCAAACCCGCCCCATCATTATCATGGACGAGCCGCAAGAAGGCATGGATACCGAGCTGGCGCAAAAACGCCTGACTACCTTAACGCCGCTGTTTGTGTTTCGTTATTCGGCCACCCATAAGCGCATCATCAACCGGCTTTATCGCCTGACGCCTTACGATGCTTACGCCGAAGGTCTGGTAAAGAAAATTGAAGTGCTGTCGGTGGCAGAAATCAACGACGAAGCCACCTTAAAAATAGAGTTGCAGGAGATTCAAGCCCAAGCCGGACAAGACCCAAAAGCCAAGCTTAATCTCTGGCACAACATCAAGGCAGGCTTTACGCTTAAACCCAGCAAATGGCTTAAAGTCGGCGATAATTTGGGCGCAATAACCAACAACATCAGCTATCAAGACTTTACCGTAGAGCGCATCTACAAAGGCTTGCGCGACAAGCACTGGAAAATCCATTTCAGCAACGGCGTGGAAATAGAACAAAACCAGCGCCAGGGCGATATTGGCGGCATATTCCGCCAGCAACTGTACTGGTTAATCAGCAGTCATTTTGATAAACAGCAAAAACTCAGCCCGCGCGGTATCAAATGCCTGTCGCTGATTTTTATCGACAAAGTCGATAATTACATCGGTGCCGAGCCGCTGATAAAACACCTGTTTGCCGAAGAATATCAGCGCGTTCACCAGGAGCGCACCGGCAAGCAAACCAGTCCGGCGCAAATTATCGCCGTGCAAGGCTACTACTTTGCGCGTACCGGCAAAGGCGAATTTACCGACAACGAAAGCGCGATGCTCAAAAACCGGGAAATCTACGACCTTATCCTCAAAGACAAGCAGCAACTGTTGTCGCTGGACAATCCGGTCGAATTCATTTTCTCGCATTCCGCGCTGGGCGTCGGCTGGGATAACCCCAATATTTTCAACATCGCCACGCTTAACCAGACCTACAGCGAAATCAAAAAACGTCAGGAGATAGGCCGGGGCCTGCGTATCTGTGTTAACCAGCAAGGCCAGCGTATTTATGACCCGGCCAGCAACGATGCCGATGATGAAGTCAATGTGCTAACCCTGATCCCCAATGAAACTTACGAAACCTTCGCCCTGCAATATCAGGCGCAATTGTCGGATGAATTCGGCACAGACGGTAAACAGCCACCCCTGCGTAACAATCACAAAGGCAACAAAAAGCAAAACAAACTGACCCGGCACGAAGCGCGCTTCAACAGCGACAGTTTCCGCAACTTCTGGCAGTCATTGGCGAGAAAAACTCAATACACGGTGAGTTTTGATGAAGCTGAAATTATCAATCGCGGCATACAAGAACTGGGCAAAATAAAAATAGCCAGTTACGAAGCAGAGATACGCCTGACCCGTATCAAAGAACTGCAAAATATCCAAGGCCAAGGCGAGGAAATCGGCCGGGAAATTGCCCAGCTTAAAGCCAGTTACTCGGCGGCGGATATTGTCGAACAAATCAGCGAAAACACCTCACTCAGCTACAGCGTGGTGTTCAGGATCATCAAGGCATTGGATAACAAGGCCCAGATACTGCGCAATCCGCCGCTATTTATTCAACAAGCAAGCAAAGAACTCAAACGCATTGAACTGGCGGAAATGCTGCGCACCCTCAGTTACCATGAGACCGGCGACAGCTTTCCATTGGATCTGTTCAAAGAGGCCATTCACACCTACTCGCCGGTGGAGCCGACGCCCAATAAAGGCCTTTACGATTTTGCAATATGTGATGCCGACTCAATGCCGGAACACAACTTTGCCCATAATGCCGACGACGATCCCAAAGTCGTCTGCGTGCTGAAACTGCCGGATCTTTACAAGATACCCACACCCATCGGTAACTATCAACCTGACTTTGGGCTGGTCGTTAAACATTGCAGCCTTAAAAACAGCGACGACGATAAAGAGCTGTATTTTGTCATCGAAACCAAAAGCACCAATGACCTCAACGACACCCACGCACTGACCGAAGACGAACGCACCAAAATCCAATGCGCGGTTAAGCATTTTCAGGCCTTGGGCATTCGCGCCGAAATTGGCGGCGATGTAACTTACCAAGTCAAAGAAACACCGGGCGGCTACCAACAAGCCAGCTTTCACGCGCCGGTTAAAGACTATGGCGATATAAAGCTATAGACATCGTTTCCACGCCGGAGCGTGGGAACGATAAACACAAAAAGATTTCGTAGGAGCGGGCCGCGCCCGCGACATCACGACAATGATTACCAAAGTTAATCGGCATCGCTCGCGGGCATGGCCCGCTCCTACGAAGCTTAACTGAATAGCAGTAACGCTCCGGCGTGGGAACGATAAATCATCCATCCAACAATACAACTAAAAATGAACGAATCCGCCCTGCAACAAAAAATGCCTAACACCCCCGACGGACAGCAACAACGCTTGCAGGAATTAAAACGCCTGTTCCCCGACCTGTTTGACGGCGAAGGCCGGCTTAAACTCGACGATATTAAACAATTGGCGGGAGAAACCGTCCACAACAAGGAACGTTACGATTTCACCTGGTCGGGCAAGCGCAACGCCAAACAGGCCGCTTACAACCCTACCACGGCGGCGCTGACCTATGACGAAACCCGCTCGGTCAATCCCGGCAAGGCAAACGGCAACCTGATTATCGAGGGTGAAAACCTGGAAAGCCTTAAATGCCTGCTGGCCGCATACCGTGGCGCGGTCAAATGCATCTACATCGACCCGCCTTACAACACCGGCAAGGATTTTGTTTATTCGGACAATTACAACGAACAGCGCCAAGCCTACTGGGAGCAAACCGGCGGCGCGGAAGCCGGGATAAAAGTCGATACCAATCCCGACAGCGACGGCCGCTACCATTCCAACTGGCTGAACATGATCTACCCGCGCTTATTGCTGGCGCGGCAACTGCTGAAAGACGACGGCGTGATCTTTGTTTCGATAGACGACAATGAGGTGCATAACCTGCGCAAGGCGATGGATGAGGTGTTTGGGGAGGAAAATTTTGTTGTACAGTTACTTTGGAAGCGTCGGGCATCCTCAGCTATGGCTGATAATAATGTTTCAACTGACCATGAATATGTTATTTGCTATCACAAAGGCGAGCTAAATGATTTTGCTGGATATGCCAAAGATTTTAAAAGTTACTCGAATCCTGATGATGACTCTCGTGGCGAATGGGTATTAGGAGACTTAACGGTTGGCATGACGGCTTCCATGCGTCCAAATCAGGCTTATGATCTTATTGATCCGGCTACAGGCAATATTTTTCCATTTAATCCTAATAGAGTTTGGGCTTACATCCCTCAGTCAATGGATAAACTGATAGCTGAAGAACGAGTTTATTTTCCTGAGGACAACAGCAAACGTCCAATGCTAAAGCGGTACAGAAACGAATTAAAAAGCACATACAATCCATTTTCTTCTTTAATGATGGACAAAGTTGGTCTCAATACCGAAGCCACACGAGCAATTCAGCAACTTTTAGGTGGCAATATATTTGATTACTCAAAACCGGTCTCACTATTAAAAACGCTTCTTTCACAAGTTTGCACTAAGCCAGATGATATGATTCTGGATTTCTTTTCTGGTTCTGGAGTGGCCGCTCAAGCCGTCCTGGAGCTTAACAAGCAAGACAACGGCAACCGCAAATTTATCCTCGTCCAACTGCCCGAACAAACCAAAGCCGATTCCGAAGCTTATAAAGCCGGTTTCAAAAAAATATCCGACATCACCATCGAGCGGGTAAATCGGGTGATTAACGGCTATGGCGAAAACCCCCAACCTTTGAATGCCGGTTTCAAAGTCTACCAACTGACCAAATCGCATTTTCCGCGCGTTGATTTCAAACCCGACCCGGAAGCTTCGGAAGCGGAAAACCTGCAACGGCTGGAAGCTTACATCACCGAAAAAGAAGCGCAACTGATCGGCCTGTTCGAGCCGCACGAGATACGCGATGAAGTGTTACTGAAAAACGGCTTCCGCCTCAATTACCAGCTACAGGAACAACCCCAATTCACCGCCAACGCTGTCAGCCTTGTCAATGATGGCGAGAAATCGGCATTGATTTGCCTGGACAATACGCTGTCGAATAAAACCGTCGATCAATTACTGCAAAACCCGCAAGCCTTTATCTGCCTGGAACGCGCCCTGAATACCGATGCCAAATGGAACCTGCGCCAGCATCTTAAGCATCTATTTATTGCTTTTTAATTGTCGAAGCTCGCGGGCGCGGCCCGCTCCTACGAATACAGCGATAAATGTTTGTACGGATAATATTTGTAGGAGCGGGCCGCGCCCACGACAGTTATCGCTCCCACGGTTGCCGTAGAAACGATACAATATACGTATAAATTTAAAAGCTAAAACCAGAATACGCAACCGTAGGTTGGGTTAGCAATAGCGTAAGCCGACATTTTGCGTGTATGGGTTGGGTTACGGCTAACGCCTAACCCAACCGACAAACTTCGCAGCTTAACCGGAGACAATCATGAATTTGTCAGAAAAAATATTAATAACCGTAACGTCATTACCCGAATCAAAACAGGCAGAAGTACTTGATTTTGTAGAATACCTTAAGCTTAAAACGGAAAAAGAGGAAAACAGTCATTGGACTGATTTTTCTATTAGCTCCGCAATGAGGGGGATGGAAAATGAAGATTCCAATTATTCCGTTGCTGACTTGAAAGAAACATTCTGATGATTTTAGAAGGCCAGATTGTTCTTTTACGTTTTCCTCAAACAGATCAAAAGGACGGCAAACTTCGTCCTGCACTGATACTTCGGAAACTGCCGGGGAAATTTGATGATTGGCTTATCTGCATGATTTCCAGCCAGCTTCATCAAGCAGCTCCAGCTTTGGATGAAATTATTAACTTGGAAGAACCCGATTTCCAGCAAACGGGCTTAAAGCAGTCGAGTTTAATTCGCGCCTGCAGACTGGCTGTTGTTGATGAAAACATCCTGATAGGCAAACTGGGAACTATTGATACTCTCAGACTTAATAAAATAAGAAGCAATATAAGTATGTGGCTGCAAAATCCATCATCAAATCCACTAGCCTGATTCCCGACCTTAATCCTGCTAAAATAGCTAACTTTTCACGAAAATAATAACGCATCCATGGAAAAAACATACGCCCCGCATTCAATCGAACAACGCTGGTATCAAACCTGGGAAGACAAAGGCTATTTTAGCGCCAGGGATGGTGTGTATGCCGAAAACCTGCCTGGAGCAGGTTCGGCAGCGGCCAAACCGGAGGGTGAATCCTATTGCATCATGATTCCGCCGCCCAATGTCACCGGCAGTTTGCACATGGGCCATGCCTTTCAGGACACCATCATGGATGCGCTGACCCGCTATCACCGGATGAAAGGCTGCAGCACCTTGTGGCAACCGGGCACCGACCATGCGGGCATCGCCACGCAAATGGTGGTCGAAAGGCTATGCAATGCGGAAGGCCTTACCCGCCATGATCTGGGCCGCGAAAAATTTCTGGAAAAAGTCTGGGAATGGAAGGAGGAATCCGGCGGCACCATTACCCGTCAGTTGCGGCGCATGGGCTCTTCGTTGGACTGGGACAAGGAGCGCTTCACGATGGACAAGGGCATGTCCGATGCGGTGCAGGAAGTGTTTATCCGGCTGTATGAGGAAGGCCTGATTTATCGCGGCAAACGCCTGGTCAACTGGGACCCGGTTTTGCATACCGCCGTTTCCGATCTGGAAGTGTTGTCGGAAGAAGAAAACGGTTTCATGTGGCATCTGCGTTATCCGCTGTCTAATGGTCAGGGGCATTTGATCGTCGCCACGACCCGCCCTGAAACCCTGCTGGGCGATGCGGCGGTGGCGATACATCCGAACGACGAGCGCTACAAACATCTGCTCGGCGAGTTCGTGGAACTGCCATTAACAGGCCGCCGCATACCGATTATTGCCGATGAGTATGTCGATCCCGAATTCGGCACCGGCTGCGTCAAGATCACTCCGGCTCATGATTTTAACGATTACGAGGTTTGGACGCGCCACCGTCATACCTCGGTTATTCAGGATTTGCCGCATGGCGGCTTGATTAATCTGTTTACCGTTGACGCCGCGATACGCGGCAACGACGACGGCGAAAACGAGCTGATTCCAGCCAAATACATCGGCCTGGATCGCTTTGTCGCGCGCAAACAAATAGTCGCCGATCTTGATGCTCTGGGTTTGCTGGAAAAAATCGCCGACCATAAATTGATGGTGCCGCGCGGCGACCGCAGCAACAGCATTATCGAACCGCTGTTGACCGACCAGTGGTATGTCAAGGTTGCGCCATTGGCAGAACCTGCGATTGCCGCCGTTGAAAACGGCGACATCAAGTTTGTGCCGGATAACTGGAAAAACACCTATTTCGACTGGATGCGCAATATTCAGGACTGGTGTATCTCGCGGCAAATCTGGTGGGGGCACCGTATCCCGGCCTGGTATGACGAACTGGGCAATATTTATGTCGGCAACTCCGAGCAGGATGTCCGCGCCAAGCATAATCTGTCCGCCGACTATTCGCTTAGACAGGATGAAGATGTGCTGGACACCTGGTTTTCTTCCGCCTTGTGGCCTTTTTCCACCTTAGGCTGGCCCGAGCAAACACCGGAACTGGCCAAGCATTACCCGACCAGCGTACTGGTGACCGGCTTTGACATCATTTTTTTCTGGGTGGCACGGATGATCATGATGGGCTTGAAATTTCAGGGCGAAGTGCCGTTCAAGGAAGTCTACATCCACGGCTTGGTGCGCGATGCCGAAGGGCAAAAAATGTCCAAATCCAAGGGCAATGTACTCGATCCGATTGACATCATCGACGGCATTGAACTGGAAGCGCTGGTGGCAAAACGTATTTCCGGCATGATGCAGCCGCATTTAGCTAAAAAAATCGAGCAGGATACCCGCAAGCATTTTCCGGACGGCATTCAGTCTTACGGTACCGATGCGTTGCGTTTTACCTTTGCTTCGTTGGCGTCTACAGGCCGGGATATTCGTTTCGATCTTGCCCGCACCGAAGGTTATCGCAATTTCTGCAACAAGCTGTGGAACGCTGCGCGTTTCGTGCTGATGAATACCGAAGAGCAGGATAATGGTTTATCCGACGCACCGTGCGCATACAGCCAAGTGGATCGCTGGATTACCTCCCGTCTGCATCAGGTGACGGCCGTAACCACCAACGCGATCGACAACTACCGTTTTGACCTGGCCGCTCAAGCCCTTTACGAGTTCACCTGGAATGAGTATTGCGACTGGTATCTGGAACTGTCAAAAATATCGTTGCAATCGGATGACGAGGCGCTGCAACGCGGCACCCGTAAAACCCTGCTGACGGTTTTGGAGTCGATTTTACGTTTGGCGCATCCGATCATGCCGTTTATTACCGAAGAAATCTGGCAGCGGGTTGCGCCGTTGGCGGGAATTAAAGCGGATACCATCATGTTGCAGCCTTACCCGGTTGCCGATGAAGCGCAAATCGATGCTAACGCCATCGCCGAAACCAACTGGGTAATGAGTTTTATTCTGGGCGTGCGCCGCATTCGTGGCGAAATGAATATCGCTCCGAGCAAACCACTGCCGATATTATTGCAAAGCGGCTCGGATGCCGATCAACAAAGTTTAGCCAACAACCGGATTTATTTACAAAAGCTGGGCAGGCTGGAATCGATTACCTGGTTAAACGCTGATGACGCCACACCCGAATCGGCAATGGCGCTAGTCGGCGAGATGAAAATCCTGATCCCGATGGCGGGCTTAATCGACAAGGAAGCGGAACTGGCACGACTGGACAAGGAAATACAAAAAATCCATAACGACCTGCCTAGAGTCGAAGGTAAGTTGAATAACCCGGCGTTTGTCGACAAAGCGCCTCAGGAAGTTATCGATAAAGAAAAAGCCAAGCTGGCTGATTTACGTTCGATACTTAACAACTTGGAAGAACAGCAGCGTAAAATTCAAGCGTTATAAGAAGGCAGGTGAAGAGGCAATTATTGCTTCTGTGGGCGCGAATTTATTCGCGCCTAGTACTCAGTCAACTTTATTCTGACAGTTAGGCACCTGAATGTGGGGGCGACTTCAGTCGCCACTGGGCGGCTAAAGCCGCCCCCCACAGCCTTTAGCCCATTGCCTTGTACCTTACCCCTTTTTAACCTATATTTGCTCAAACAACTGCAAACAACTGCCCCAGCAATCATCCTATGAATACCGCACTAACAGATTTACAATTTAGCGGCCTTATACGGCGCTTGATTGAAAAAGGATTGCTAACGGAAAATGATGCGCGAGCCTATAACCAGGAAGCGCAAAAAAAACAGGTCTCGTTAATACACTATCTTGTCAGCAATAAGCTTATTGACAGCAAGGTGATCGCATTCCAAGCCTCCATTGAATTTGGAATGCCTTTTTTTGACCTGAATGCCATCGACTTCCGTAAACTCCCGGTAACGCTGGTAGGTGAAAAACTCATCCGAAAATGCCATGCGCTTCCCCTTTTTACCCGGGGAAAAACACTATTTGTCGCCATATCCGATCCATCCGATTTTCACGCCCTGGATGACATCAAGTTCCACAGCCGCCTTAATCCCGAAGCCGTTCTGGTTGAAGAAGATAAGCTTACCAAAACCATTGAGGCCGCCTTAGAGGCCGCCGATGCCTCAATGACGGATATGCTTGACGAGGATTTGGACAACCTGAACATCAGCGGGGGCGAAGAAGATGCCGCTAAAGCCGAAGTCAACTCAGATATTGATGATGCGCCTATTGTGCGTTACGTTAACAAGATATTGTTAGACTCGATCAAACAGGGGGTATCCGATATACACATGGAACCCTACGAAAAAATTTTCCGCATCCGCTACCGATCTGACGGCATACTTCGCCAAGTTGCCACGCCACCCCAAAGCATCGCCAACAGACTTATCTCCCGCATCAAGGTGATGTCTAAAATGGATATTGCCGAACGGAGGATCCCTCAGGATGGCCGTATCAAAATGACCTTATCCAAAAATCGCGCGATTGATTTCCGGGTAAATACCTGTCCTACCCTATTCGGCGAAAAAGTCGTACTGCGTATTTTGGATCCTACCAGCGCCCAGCTGGGCGTCGAAAAACTGGGTTTTGAACCGGAACAACAAAGGATATTCCTTGAAGCCATCAACAAACCTTACGGTTTAGTCCTGGTGACAGGGCCAACGGGTAGCGGTAAAACCGTTACCCTCTATACCGGTTTAAATATCCTGAATACCGTGGAGCGCAATATTTCCACCGCCGAAGACCCCGTTGAAATCACCGTAGAAGGCATCAACCAGGTCAATATGAACCCTAAAGCAGGCCTGACCTTTGCCAGTGCTTTACGGGCTTTTTTACGGCAGGATCCTGATATCATCATGGTCGGCGAAATTCGTGATTTGGAAACCGCCGAAATCGCCGTTAAAGCCGCACAAACCGGACATTTGGTGCTATCAACCTTGCATACTAATGACGCCCCGCAAACCTTAAATCGACTGCTGCAAATGGGCATACCTGCGTTCAATATCATTTCTTCGGTTAATTTGATTATGGCGCAACGTCTGGGCCGGAGGCTTTGTGAACACTGCAAAGTCCCGGCCCACCTTCCCGACAAAGTGCTCCTTGAGACCGGCTTCAAACCGGAAGAGTTACGCGATCTTAAGATGTTCAGCGCGGTCGGCTGCGATCATTGCACCAATGGCTATAAAGGTCGGGTCGGTATTTATCAAGTCCTGACGCTGACCGAAAAAATGCGCACACTCATCTTAAACGGCGGCAATACCGATCAACTGGCGGAGTGCGCGCTGGCTGAAGGTTTTAATGATTTGCGTAGATCGGGACTCAACAAGGTAAGCATGGGAATAACCAGTCTGGAAGAAATTGATCGGATTACCAAGGAATAATCATGGCACAGCAAACTGAACAAATAGATTTCGTCTGGGCGGGAACCGACAAAAACAAAAAGAAAACCGGTGGCATAATCTCTGCAAGAAGTGAAATCACCGCAAAAACGGAGCTAAGACGACAAGGCTACCGCGTCATTAAACTCAAGAAAAAACCCAAACCGTTATTCAGCGCAAAAGTCAAGGCTATCACCCCGGGCGACATAGCCATTTTCGCCAGACAGCTTGCCACCATGCTTAAGGCAGGGGTACCTTTGGTTCAGTCGTTCGAGATTGTCGGTAAAGGCCATGATAATCCCAGCATGGAAGCCCTGCTGATGAGCATCAAAGCCGATATTGAAGGCGGCGACACCTTGGCCGAAGCGCTAAACAAAAAATCGCTGTATTTTGATGAATTATTTTGTAACTTGGTTGAAGCTGGCGAACAGGCGGGGGTATTGGAAACGCTGCTGGATAAAATCGCTACCTACAAAGAAAAAACCGAGTCGATGAAGAAAAAGATCAAAAAGGCGCTGACCTATCCGATCGCGGTTATTGTTGTCGCTTTTATCGTCACTACCATCCTGCTGATTTTTGTGGTGCCGGTATTTGACGATATGTTTAAAAGTTTTGGTGCGGATCTGCCCGCCTTCACTAAAATGGTTGTCCATATGTCTGAATGGATGCAGGCTTGGTGGTACGTTGTTGTTGGCGTTGTTATTGGCGCCGTTTACGTATTTGGCTATTTTAAAAAACGTTCCAAGCCATTCAATCACTTCATGGATAAAACCCTGCTGAAATTACCGGTAGTCGGCCTCATTTTAAACAAGTCTGCCGTTGCGCGTTTTGCCAGAACTTTGGCAACCATGTCCGCAGCCGGGGTACCCTTGGTCGAAGCGTTGGAGTCCGTCGCCGGAGCCTGCGGCAATATTATCTACTCAGAAGCCGTGTTAAAAATGCGCGAGGAAGTAGCAACGGGGCAACGGCTTCAATTTGCGATGCAACAGTCCAATCTTTGGCCGAACATGGTGATACAGATGGTGGCTATCGGCGAGGAATCCGGCTCGATGGATTCCATGCTGTTGAAAGTTGCCGATTTTTTCGACGAAGAAGTCGACAACCTGGTCGATAATTTAAGCAGCTTAATGGAACCTATTATTATGGTGATACTGGGCATTTTAGTCGGCGGTCTGATTGTCGCAATGTATTTACCGATATTTAAAATGGGTGCGGCGATTTGAAAAAAAATCAGGCGAAAGGTACAAGGCGAAAGGCGAAAAACCCTGGCGCCAATACAATTTATCTTTAGCCTTTAGCCTTTAGCCTTTAGCCTTTAGCCTTTAGCCCTTCACTCACTCCTCAAAAAATACCGATGCAACAGCTTAATACCTTTTTAACTATAAGCCCTTTATTTTCACTTTTAGCCGGTGTTATCGGCTTGCTGGTCGGCAGCTTTCTCAATGTCGTCATCTATCGATTGCCCATCATGATGCAACAAGGATGGCGCAAGGAATGTACCGCATACTTGCAACTTAATCAGGAAACGGCGCAAACCGAAAAAGAAGAAACTTTCAACCTGGCTTTTCCTTTATCACGCTGCCCAAAATGCAACACGCCGATCAAGCCTTACCAGAACATCCCGGTCATCAGCTATGTTTTCTTAAGAGGAAAATGTGCACAATGCGGCTGTCACATTTCGATGCGCTATCCGCTCATAGAAGCGTTCACCGCGATAACATCATTCATAGTCGCCTGGCATTTTGGCTACACGCCTCAAGCCGCTTTCGCCCTGCTGCTGACTTGGTCGTTGATTGCATTAGTCTTTATTGATATTGACCACCAGTTACTGCCTGACTCCATCACTCTACCGGTGCTTTGGCTGGGTCTGTGCCTGAGTCTATTTGATGTATTTACTGATGCTCACGCCAGCATCATCGGCACTGTTGTCGGCTATGCAGCCCTTTGGTCGGTATTTCATCTGTTTAAACTGATAACCGGAAAAGAAGGCATGGGCTATGGCGATTTCAAATTACTGGCTTTATTCGGTGCCTGGCTAGGCTGGCAGTACGTGCCGATTATTATTTTATTATCATCACTGGTCGGCGCAATCATCGGTCTATGCATGATTATTTTTGTCAAACACGATCATAACGTGCCCATCCCTTTTGGACCTTATTTAGCAGCAGCAGGATGGATCGCGCTATTATGGGGAAACGATCTTAACCAACTCTATTTGACCACTGTAGGTTTGTAAAATCGTGCTGAAAATCGGATTAACCGGTGGCATAGGCTGTGGAAAATCGACAGTTGCCCGGATTTTTTCTGCTTTAAATATCCCGGTGCTTGATGCTGATGAAATAGCCCATCGACTGGTCGAAAAAGGACAGCCGGCACTTGCTCGAATACGACAGGAATTTGGCCCCGCCATCCTCAACCCGGACGGCTCGTTGAATAGACAAAATCTCAGGGAACTGGTTTTTTCCGATCTCAAACAGAAACAAAAACTTGAATCGATACTTCATCCCTTAATCTACAAAACCCTGCAAACAGAACTTGAACAACTCATTGCTCCGTATTGCATCATCAGCATTCCATTATTATTCGAAACCGGCATGACGCATCTTGTTGACCGGATACTGGTTATCGACTGCCCTGTTGAGACGCAAATTGAACGCGTTACGATTCGAGATAATCTGACCGTTGCCAGAATACAGTCCATAATCGACAACCAGGTGTCCAGAGCATTCAGAAAAGCAAAAGCCGACGATCTGATTGATAACTCGAATACTGATTATAGACTTGCAGAACAGGTAAAAAAACTGCACAATTTATACCTTTCATTAAGCGCTTACCAGGATTAACTTGTCTGTGAATACTACTATTACCTATGAATTCCCGCTCAATGAACGCATCCGGGTTTTTATACGGCTAGAACAACTTTTCCTGCAATTCAGCCATTTTTTAACGGGCGATACGGTTAACGATAAACGCGCTGCAATCAGCGTGCTGCTCGATATCATGACTATTTTTAGACGCAATGATCTCAAATCAGAAATCCTGAAAGAGCTGGATCGGCATGCCAACGTACTCAATAAAATTGCCCATAACCAAAGCGTCGATACTCAAAAACTGGAAGAACTGCTTAGCACATTAAATCAAACCAGTAAAAACCTCTATGCCACTAACGGAAAAATCGGCACCCTTGTCATGGAAAGCGACCTATTCCAGAGCATTGCTCAACGTAGTTCCATCCCTGGCGGAACCTGTTCTTTCGACTTACCCGAATTCCATTACTGGCTTGAGCAGGATGAAGCTACCCGATTAAAAGACCTGGAACACTGGAGCAGCCCATTTAATGACATTCGTATCGCAATTGATCTGATTCTTAATTTTATTCGTCATTGCAGCGCCCCTACTCATGAGATAGCTGAAGCCGGTTTTTTTCAATTTTCGCTGGACGCCCACCAACCCCACCAACTCCACCAACTGCTTAAAGTCAGCTTGGATAAATCCATACATTGCTTTGCAGAAATCAGTGGCGGCAAACACCGCTGCACCATCCGGTTCATGGTGCCGTCTACCGACAATAAACGCCCAACACAAAGTCCTGACGATATTCCTTTTTATCTAACCCGCTGTCTCTTCTAATGTCGACATCCAATAAAACACTGATTGTAAAGTGCCCTAACTGCGGATGCTCTGTACTCTGGACTCCTGAACAAGTCTCCAAACCATTCTGCTCCGAACGGTGTAAATTGATTGATTTGGGAGAATGGGCAATGGAAGAAAAGACAATTCCCGGAGAATCATTGTCGCTGGACGACTATTCTAATGACGACATAGTTGCCGATGACGATCATTTTTTCCATTAATCCGGTTAGTCTGGCTACGCAAGCTGAATGGTAACCCATACTAAAGACATCTACTCATGGCTATAGAAATAGAACATAAATTTTTGCTCGCCAATGATGACTGGCGCAAATACGTTAGCCATTCGGTAGAATATCGACAAGGCTATTTAAGCTCTCAGGCAACCAGCTCAATCAGGGTGCGCATCAGCAATAATCATGCGTGGTTGAACATAAAAACGGCGACTGTCGGCACTCACCGGCATGAATATGAATATGAAATTCCAATGACTGATGCAAACGAAATATTAATGAATCTTTGCAGAAAACCATTAATCGAAAAAACCCGTCATTTCGTCACTGATGATAATCATCTTTGGGAAATAGATGAGTTTGCAGGCGACAATCAGGGCTTGATAGTCGCTGAAATTGAACTGGACGAAACAGGACAATCTTTTTCAAAACCTTACTGGCTAGGCTTGGAAGTCACCGGGGATTTACGTTATTACAATAACAATCTTGCAATACATCCTTATTCAGAATGGCGCGAAGACTAAATGAGCCTCTATTGACGATGCCATTACTTGCCTCGGTATCACAGCAAACCCGGCTAAATGATGTGTTTAACAAACTCGGCATTCAATCATCCCATGCTTTCTGCTAGAATAACGCCTTAAATTAGAAATCAACTTTCCGGGTAATAATTATGACTTTTGTAGTCACCGAAAACTGTATTAAATGCAAATTTACTGACTGTGTAGATGTATGTCCTGTAGATTGCTTTCATGAAGGCCCTAACTTTCTGGTTATTGATCCAGATGAGTGTATCGATTGCACGTTATGCGAACCTGAATGCCCCGCCAACGCAATTTTTGCAGAAGATGAATTGCCTGAAGGACAGGAAGTTTTCATCGCATTAAATGCTGAACTGGCCAAACAATGGCCTATTATTACCGATGTAAAACCGCCTTTAACTGATGCGGATGATTGGAACGGGAAAGAAGGCAAACTCGATCTATTGGAAAGATAGGTTAGCTTAGACCCAGCGCCATACCTTAAGCTGTTTGTGGAAAGCTAACAGCTTAGCGTATGGCGCACGTCATCGCTTAATGATGACTACAAAACAGAAGCAACCAAAGCAAACACAAAGACGAAAATGACAAAAAGCGCAAATAGGCCTTTTTTAGTCAGTCCCTCCCTCATCAGCTTCAACTCGGTCAATAATGCGAGCTTACTATCCTCCGCGTTAAAGATTCTTTTACATCGCCCACGAAATGTTTGCATTTCCTCCTGCGCTTCCTGTTCGGCAATAATCTCGGCAATTTTTGAGTAAAAATGGCCACATTCCGGACACTTAATATCACTATCGTTACGTTCATGACCACAGACTGAACACTGACTCATTTGATCCTCCACAAAATTATTTTTTAAAATTCCTCGTCAAACCGGTACGGCTCCATATGAATGGATTTGACTCGCCGCCCGAGCATAATACAAGCTCCGTTATAGCGCTCATTCCCGGTTGAAGAAAACTCAAACAAAAATGCCCGTCGCACTCCCATCTTCCCGGTTTGATCTCTGACCAGCCGGATGCTGTTTAGCGCAACATACTCATCCAGCATTTGGACATCCAGATTCGAGCAATGCGCCCTGACTGCTTTAAGTGCAATCTCCTTGACCTGCTGCCCGTTAAACCAGTACAGATATGCACCCAGCAATAAAGCGATTAAAATAAGATCATCCCACATTGTTTATGACCCTGTGTTGTTTACTAAAACTTAGCTATATTCGCCCTATTGTACTAAGATTTTCCGGCAAATCTCCCCTGCAATTACAGGGGGCAAATATCTGTCCGTGCAGTCGAAGGAGAAAAATATGAAACTGCCCATTACCGGCGGCTGTCTTTGCGGTGCGGTCAGATATAAAATATCGACTAAACCTATCAGTGGTTTCAACTGCCATTGTCGAACCTGTCAAAAAGCGATTGGCGCCCCCTATTTTGCCGGCCTATTTGTTCCAAGCTCAGCCCTTACCATAACCGGTAACTATAAAGAATATGCCACAGTTGCGGCAAGTGGCAATACCGTTTATCGTGCTTTTTGCCCGGAATGCGGAACCTCGTTGTTTGGCAGGAACAGCACCTTTACCAACATAAGAACAGTCGCCGCCGCAACGCTCGATGATCCCGGTATTTTTCAGCCCAAAAAAGATATTTGGGTTGCAGATGCCCAGCCATGGGACACTATGAACCCTGATCTGCCGAAATTTAACGGCAATCCCTTGCATTGATTACTATTTTGGAGAATTTATGAATTCCGGACAACTTAGCACCATCGAAATACAGCCTGAATCCGAGCACCTATATTCCGTCATATGGTTACATGGATTAGGCGCCGATGGTCATGATTTTGAAGGACTGATTCCCGAACTGCTGTTAACCGCGAAAGCCCATATCCATTTCATCTTTCCCAATGCGCCGATCCAGGCTGTCACCATCAACGGAGGGATGTCGATGCGCTCCTGGTACGACATTTTGGAGATGTCGCTGGAACGCAAAGTCGATATTGACGGTATCTATCAATCAGCCAACTTGATTGAACCATTGATCCAGCAGGAAATTGACAAGGGTATCCCATCAACACATATTTTACTGGCCGGATTTTCCCAGGGAGGCGTGATTGCGCTTCATACCGGCTTAAAGTACCCGCATCAATTGGCCGGAATTGTTGCGCTGTCGACTTATTTGCCGACAATTGAACAATTAAAAACCGAGCATTCAGCCGCCAATAAGGCTACACCGATATTTATGGCTCACGGCATCATAGACCCCGTCGTTGCAGTCGAGTCCGGCAAAGCCGCATTCGATACGCTAAAATTGATGGATTACAATATCGAATGGCATGATTACATTATGGAACACAGTCTTTGCATTGAAGAAATTCAACACATTTCAGCGTTTATCAATTCAATTTTTAGATGCCCTTCAGCAAATGATTGAAACGACGAACGACCGCAAAAATAGCTATTGGCTTTTGCATGCAGTCGTTCGCGGTATTACCCATTAATAATGGCTAACTTTACAAGCACTAAGCCCGTTTAATATGCTGCGGCGGAATATCACGTTTTGCTGCACCGGTATAAAGCTGCCTTGGACGCCCTATTCTTTGCTCAGGATCGGCTATCATTTCATCCCAATGAGCAATCCAGCCCACGGTTCGACCCATAGCGAACATCGCGGTAAACATGTTACTGGGTATGCCTAATGCATGCAGCACAATGCCGGAATAATAATCGACGTTCGGGTAAAGTTTTTTCTCGACGAAGTATTGATCTTCAAGGGCAATGCGCTCCAACTCCAACGCTAATTTGAATATTTTATCATCGTGCAGGCCTAATTCCGTGAGTACTTCATGACAAGTGTCACGCATTAACTTGGCACGCGGGTCATAGTTTTTATAAACCCGATGACCAAAACCCATCAGTCTGAACGGATCGCGTTTGTCCTTGGCCTTGTTTATAAAGGTAGTAATGTTGGAAACATCGCCAATCTCCTCCAGCATATTGAGTACAGCCTCATTAGCACCGCCATGGGCTGCTCCCCAAAGGCAGGCAATCCCGGCAGTAATACAGGCATAGGGATTGGCGCCACTGGAACCGGCTAAGCGCACGGTTGACGTCGACGCATTTTGTTCATGATCGGCATGCAGGATCAAAATTCTGTCCAACGCTCTGACCAAGACAGGATTAGGCGAGAACTCGTCACAAGGCGTACCCAGCATCATCCGCATAAAGTTTTCAACGTAATTTAGCTTATTTTGCGGATACATAAACGGTAAGCCGGTGCTGTACTTATGACACATCGCCACGATGGTCGGTACTTTGGCGATCAGGCGAATGGCGCTCAGGTCACGATCTTTCTTAGACTTAATGTCCAGCGCGTCATGATAAAACGATGACAATGCACCAACAACACCCACCATAATGGCCATCGGGTGTGCATCGCGACGGAATCCTTTAAAAAAGTTAGTCAGCTGATCGTGCACCATCGTGTGCAGGGTTATGGTGTCTTCGAACTTCTGTATTTCATCGGTGTCGGGTAATTCGCCATTCAACAGCAGATAACAAACCTCCAAAAAAGTACAATGTTCTGCAAGTTGCTCGATAGGGTAACCGCGATAAAGCAGTATGCCTTTCTCGCCATCTATATAGGTTATCGCTGAACTGCAACTGGCCGTGGAGGTAAACCCGGGGTCATAGGTAAACATACCGGTCTGTTGGTACAAAGTTTGAATATCTACTACATCGGGCCCCGTAGCTCCAGATAAAATCGGCAGCTCACATAAAGACTGAGCTTTCTCATTTAAGGTAACACTGCGCAGTTTAGTCATAGGTTTTCTCGGTGTTGAAACATAGTCTGTAGCGGCATAAAAAGGCTAGCTAAATCGTTAAGTTACGAGATTTAGCCGGCCTTTTGTGCAATTGATCTTCGCTAGTATTCTAAAGGGAACTTACTTATACAATAACAGTCCCCAAAACATCATTCATCTATTTAGCTAGTGGCGTAAAGTATGCAATCAAGCCGAAACAGCTCTGTCTAGGGTCTGTTTTGCCAGTTCAGTCACCTTAGCCCAATTTTTCGATTTTATCACATCTGCTGGCACCAGCCATGATCCGCCAACGCAGGCAACATTGCTTAACTGCAAGTAACTGTTGTAATTTTCCGGCGAAATACCGCCTGTCGGGCAAAAAGTCACGCCAGGAACGGGGCCGGAAATAGATTTTAGCATGGGTATGCCACCTGCTGCTTCGGCAGGGAAGAATTTAAAATGATCCAGTCCATACTCCATGCCTAACATCAGTTCCGACAAGGTGGCTATGCCCGGAATCAAAGCTATATTTCCGGCCTGAGCGGCGGCTAGAAGCTTCGGCGTTAATCCGGGACTGATCGCAAAAACGGCACCGGCCTGTTCCGCTGCTTTCAATTGTTCGGGCGTAGTAATGGTGCCCGCACCGACGATAGCGCCTTCGACTTCCTGACTGATAAGCCTGATCGCATCAAGCGCTATCGGCGTGCGTAACGTGATTTCCAGCACTTTGATGCCGCCAGCAACCAAAGCTTTGGCCAGAGGAACAGCATCCTCTAAATTCTGGATGACCATTACAGGCATTACCGGGCAAGTATTTAAAATAATATTAGGTTGAATTTTCCAGTTATTTTTAGTCATTGTTATACCAAATTTTTATAGTTATTAATCGACGACAAACAGATTGGAGGCACCGGTTTCAGCAGAAGATGCACCCAGACGGAAACCGCCAAACAACTCACGGCCCATGCCGAAATGATGGCCTTTGGCACTATTCGCCGCCGGAATACGGGCATTAAACTCATCCGCATCTACCAGTACATTGACCTCGCCGGTTTGGGTGTTCAGATGGATAATGTCACCGGTGCGCACTTTCGTTAACGGACCTCCCTCTTCACACTCGGGACACATATGGATGGCTGAGGGTACTTTACCTGAAGCGCCGGACATGCGTCCATCCGTCACCAGCGCGACTTTAAAGCCTCTATCCTGCAGCACACCCAAAGGCGGCGTCAATTTGTGCAGTTCGGGCATACCGTTGGATTTCGGCCCCTGGAAGCGGAGCACCACAATAACATCTTTCTCCATTTCGCCGCGTCTAAAGGCCGCAACCACATCGTCCTGATCATCAAATACCATCGCCGGCGCCTCAACGATCTGGTGTATTTCTGCCACAGCAGAAACTTTTGACACCCCGCGCCCCAAATTGCCGTGCATAACATGCAAACCGCCACCGGTTGCAAAGGGTTTGGCGACGGTACTGATAACTTTGGCGTCTAAAGATGCTTCAGGGCAAGGCACCCAGGTTAATTTTCCGTCAACCAGCCTGGGTTCTTGTACATAATTCTTCATGCCTCGTTGGTCTGCAACCGTCAGAATATCTTCATGCAACAGGCCGTTCTTTAACAGTTCGGCAATCAGTACCCCCATACCGCCGGCAGCCTGGAAATGATTAATATCGGCATGACCGTTCGGATAAATACGGGTTAAAAACGGTATGGCTCTGGAAAGGTTATCAAAATCATCCCAGTTGATAATGATGCCGGCTGCACGCGCAATGGCGACCAGATGGATGGTGTGATTGGTGGAGCCGCCCGTTGCCAATAAGCCGACAATCGCATTCACAATCGCTTTTTCATCGATCATATGACCAATCGGCCGAAAATCATTACCCAGCGCAGTAAATTTTAAAACCTGTTTGGCAGCGGCTTTGGTCAGTTCATCGCGCAATGGCGTATAAGGATTAATGAACGAACTGCCCGGCAGATGCAAGCCCATAATCTCCACCATCATCTGGTTGCTGTTTGCGGTGCCGTAAAACGTACAAGTACCGGCACTGTGATAAGACGCAGACTCAGACTCCAGCAGTTCTTTACGGCCGATTTTCCCTTCGGCGTAAAGCTGGCGGATACGCACTTTTTCTTTGTTGGGCAGACCGCTAGGCATAGGACCTGCCGGTACGAACAACGCAGGCAAATGGCCGAAACTCAAAGCGCCGATCAGCAGTCCGGGCACAATCTTGTCGCAGACGCCTAAGTACAATGCGCCATCAAACATGTTGTGGCTTAAACCTATGGCCGTAGCCATTGCAATCACATCACGGCTGAACAGCGACAGTTCCATGCCGGGACGGCCTTGAGTGACGCCGTCACACATGGCCGGTACGCCAGCAGCAAACTGGGCAACACCGCCGGCTTCCTTGATGGCGGCCTTGATCAGCGCCGGAGAGTCCTTAAACGGCTCATGTGCCGACAGCATGTCATTATAAGAAGAAATAATCGCAATATTGGCTTTTTGATGACCGGTTAAATCACTTTTTTCATCGGCACCGCAAGCGGCAAAGGCATGGGCAAGATTGCCGCATGCAAGCTCGGCACGATGCGGCTCTTGTTTTACTGCCGCATCAATACGCGCCAGATAGGCGGCGCGAGTTTCACGGCTGCGTTCAATAATATCGTTAGTCACTTGTTCTAATACGGGATGCATAGTTGTTCCTTTTTCTACAGTTAATCATTGTAGCAAGATGAGTAGCGGCAATAGCCGATAGCCATACCGGCTTGTTATCTATTTCATTCTTCCCAAGCTCTTTCGTCTCTGGCGATTAATTGGTCAGCGGCCTCTGGCCCCCAAGTACCTGCGGAGTAAGGTTTCGGTGCAACATTGGCATGCGCCCAAGCATCCTGTATTGAATCGACCCAAGTCCATGCCTGCTCAATCTCTTCACGACTCAGAAATAAGGTGGGGTTGCCCCGCATGGCTTCAAGCACCAACTTCTCATAACCGCCGAAAATCTTGCTGTTTTTGAAGGTGTCAGAAAAACTTAAATCCAGTTTGGTTTTTTGCAGTTTAATATTTTCATCGATACCCGGAATTTTGTTCAGCATCTGAATTTCTATGCCTTCATTCGGCTGCAAGTGAATGATCAGTTTATTAGACGGCAGCTCGTCAAAGCTTTCTTTAAAGATGTTATGCGGCAAGCGTTTGAACTTAATAACGATTTCAGTACGCTTATAGGACATCCGCTTACCCGTGCGCAGATAAAACGGCACCCCCGCCCAACGCCAGTTATCAATAGCCACTTTCAACGCGACAAAGCTCTCTGTGGTACTTTCCGTATTAGCGCCGACTTCTTCAAGATAGCCCGGCACCGGCTTGCCCTTGATCTCCCCCGCCGAGTACAGTCCACGAACGGTTTTTAGCTCGACATTTTCCTTGGTAATCGGCCGTAGCGCGGCAAGAACCTTTATTTTTTCATTGCGTATGCTTTTTGCCTCCAGATTGACTGGCGGCTCCATCGCTACAAAAGTCAGAATCTGCAACAAATGATTTTGCAGCATGTCACGCAACTGACCGGTTTTATCAAAATAATCCCAGCGCCCTTCAATACCGACTTCTTCAGCGACGGTAATTTGAACATGGTCAATGGTATTGTGATCCCAGTTGGTCGTAAAAATAGCATTGGCAAAACGCAAGGCTAATAAATTAAGTACCGTTTCTTTACCCAGATAATGATCGATACGATAGACCTGTTTTTCGTTGAACACCTCGGCAACTGCATCATTAATATCTTTTGAAGATTGAAGGTCGTGGCCTATCGGCTTTTCCATCACCATGCGCGATTCTTCATTCAAAACCCCGCACTTAGACAGTCCCTGACAAATATTGGTAAACAAGGAAGGGGCTACGGCAAAATAATTCACCATGACCCTGGACTGCCCATCAATAAGGGTATTCAACAGCGGGTATTGATCCATCTGAGTTAAATCTATTTTCAGATAAGCCAATCTTGCCGAAAACCTCGCCCAGATTTTTTCATCGATTATTTCATTTAAAAACTCTTGCAAACTTTCATGGATAATCTCGATGAACCCTGAATTATCGCCCTCATGCCTATCTATGCCAATGATACGAGTATCAGCTTCAAGCAAATTAGCTTTTTCAAGTCGATACAGAGAAATAAGCAACTTACGGCGGGATAAATCGCCTAAAGCGCCAAAGATAACCAGATCACAAGGTTTGAATACTGTTGTTTCGTTCATAAATGCGTTGATGAGTAAATAGTGATAGCAGGCATCAGCCCAGCAATTTATAAGCAGATTATAACATCTTATTGTCGCAGAATTTGCTTTAGGGTCATAGGATGACCTGACGAATGCAGGCGCAGTAGCACTGTACCGGGAACGAAGTGCATCAATTGCGAACCAGGTTCGCAGAACCGTTTTAACAAACCCATCCCGTATCGAATCGATATTAATTGACAGTATTCTTGAGATTCTTTTATAGTATTGATCCGCTACTATACTAAAAAGAGGATATTTTATGCATCATGCTTGTGCCAACTTGGCCACCAAGATTGTTGACCGCTCAAAATATCAACGTGAAGTAGTTTATCCAGAGGATGCATAAACCTCAGGTGGAAATCGGTTCCTGCGTTGATGAAAGGCATAGTACTCATATCAACCTTGGTACGTCCATTGATGATTTAACACAACAAAAGGTATAAAAAAATGAGCGCAATAGCACAAAAAAAAGACAATTTCTGGCTGTATGTGGGTTGTACAATAGCTGCTTTATTGATAGTTATCACCGTAGTCAAGCAAAGCGAAGATGACAAATTCGCTCCCATCAAACAGCAGCTGGAAGAAGAAACAGCCCAGATGAATATCCGAGTATTGAACTGAAGTTCATTATCCTCGTGACAAGACGCCCTATTAAAAGAGACAGCAGGCTTTAATTAACCTGTCTGTAGATAGGCGATAACTGTTATCAACCTTAGCGTGGGTACACACCGCGTAAAATACTAATCAGGAGAGCACCATGAAACTTAATTTGATCTGCCTATCGGTGGCATTAGCTTTTTTTTCCGGAACAACGTTAGCGACAGAATATATTTACCGGGATCTTATGGCTAATACGCTGCCCTCGGCGGGATGTGACGTAGAATCTCAAGCCATTGCAACCGCATCAAAAGCCTATAATATTAAAAGATACAGCAAAACATTTTGCCAGTCGCAAGGTTACGGCTGGCATGTTGAAAAAGTGAAGGATGAAGGTAAAGCGGCCTGCACACCATGCGCTGGCGCTAATCAAGGCAAAAGCCAGTGTCATCTGGAAGATATGGTTGTCACTTGCAAACGCATCAAACCCGGTTCGGTCGGCATGTTGCCCGGAAAAAGTTAATCATCCTCAGGCGAGCAAGAGACACACTCACCCTCTTGCTCGTTCTTAATCGTTCTCATGCGGAATTCCCCTTTAATCTCTTCTGACCGCAACATTTGCCACAGCCTAACGCGACGGGCCGTATAGGCGTTGCAGCGGTATCATTGTCGTGCAGCGCTCTTGACGAACGCAATATCACTAAACGCGGAAAGCGTAATAAAGCACCCACCGGCTATCATCTTCAATGAAGTTGATCCTTTTGGCCCTTAACCGCTTTGTTGGCTGAATGAAAAATACCGCCTATATATCAATTTATTCGATATAAACATCGAATAATATCATTATATTAATAACAAAAATCGCACTACACTATTTCCAATCTCATCAAAACGATGAAGCTTTTTAAGTCCGTCCTCCTAACTATACAAGGATGTTTCTTGAGCGGGTTCCGACCCGCTTTTTTTTCGCCGGGAGAGAATGGCATAAGCGGAAACCCGCTGATGCTCACACGTTTTTATTAGAGTTAAGGAATAAAGTTATGCCATTACAAAATTTAGTTGAATATTTCAATGACCGATTCGGGCAGGAGCATCGCTCCAGTTTTAGGCCCTTTATTCTGGAACAGGGGAAAATAAGCGGCCTGTTCGGCCCGGTTCGGATAGACAGCAGTTTTTCGCCGCTACGACAGACCTTAAAACCTGCGGCGATCATTGGACATACCGCCAAAATCAAAGTGTCCACTTATGAAGTTCAGCATCTGTATTCAAGCGAAATTGAAAATCTGTTGCCTCATCATTCACTCCAAACCAATGAATTTGAATCTATCATTAATTTTGACCGCTTATCCCGCACCGTGCACATGCTAAATTTTTTACCGTTAACGCATTTGCACGACCTGCTTTTTTTGGAGGTAGATCCACGCCATATAGTTGGCGTGAAACAGGATCACGGCGCTTATTTTCAAGAAGTCATTACGCAGTGCGGATTAGAAACTAAAAATATCGTTATCATATTGGCCGTAAACAGCCAATATATACGTTATCATCAAGTACTGATTGAAGGCTTGGAAAACTATCGACATCGAGGTTATCAAATTGGACTTAAATTCGATTCCGTTGCTAAAGAAAGTCAATCATTTGAATTCATTCAAAAATTATCCCCCGATTATGTCAGCTTATCAGCGCGGTATCTGGATAATGTACGTGACAATACCTTACCGGCAAAACTACACCAATTGAAAGCCTTGGTGACCAATACAGGCGGGCAAAGTATTCTGCAACATATTGATGAAAAGAGATCTGATTCCCTGGCTCGCAATACCGGTTTTGATCTGGTGCAGGGTAGTTATTATGAACGATCATTAGCCCCCGTATTGTTGTCGGAATCAAGTGATTCCGGAGCCAGCGTCTATGGCTAGTCCTTTGAATTTATTGTCGGCACCGGTGATTTTTCATCAACTTAACCGACCTCATGCAATGGCTAAGAAATTTTTACTCGGGGTAAATGCGTTGCCGGTAAATAATTCAGCTGGCGTGACATTCTTATGAGTGGAAATCTTTGCCCGCCAGCACTTCCTTGACATAACCGGCCTTGATCACAAAATCGCCGAAGCGTTCGCCCGGTTCCCGCTCTTGGGCATACCGTTGAATAATAGGACTTAGTTCGGCAAAAATCTGTTCCTCGTTGATATTCTCGCGGTACAGCTTATTCAGGCGTTGGCCGTAAAAACCCGCGCCCAGATACAGGTTGTACTTGCCCGGCGCTTTGCCGATAAAACCGATTTCCGCCAGCGACGAACGCGCACAGCCGTTCGGGCAACCGGTCATGCGGATCAGGATCGGATCGTGTTCAAGCCCGGCCTGTTTGATGATCACATCGAGCTTATCGAGCAGCGACGGCAAGTAGCGCTCACTTTCAGCCATGGCCAGACCGCAGGTCGGAAAAGCCACGCAGGCCATCGAATTCAGGCGCAACCCGGTCTGGTCATGAGTATTAGCCAGCCGGTATTTTTCCAGCAGCGCATCAATGACCGGTTTCCGCTTACTGCTGACCTGCCCGATAAGCAAATTCTGGTTGGCGCTGAGCCTGAAATCGCCGTCATGCACTTTGGCAATCTCGCGCAGCCCGGTCATCATCGGGTAATCCTCGGTGTCGAGTATGCGGCCGTTCGGGATAAACACCGTGTAATGCCAAGCGTCGTTAGCGCCTTCGACCCAGCCGTAGCGATCGCCGGAATGTTCGAAGACGAAAGGTTTGGGCGGCTCCATAGCCCAGCCCAAGCGCCGGTTGAGCTCGAACGTTAACCAGTCCAGGCCCCGGTCCTCAATGGTGTATTTAAAGCGCGCGTGTTTGCGCTGGGTTCGATCGCCGAAATCGCGCTGAATCTTGACGATTTCCTCGGCGACTTGCAGCGTCTTGTGCTTGGGGCAATAGCCGATCACATCGGCCAAGCGCGGATAGGTCGACGTGTCGCCGTGGGTCATGCTCAAGCCGCCGCCGACGCTGACGTTAAAGCCGAGCAGATGATCGTTCTCGGCGATCGCAATAAAGCCGAGATCGTTGGCAAACAGATCGACATCGTTGCTCGGCGGAATGGCTAGCGCTATCTTGAATTTGCGCGGCAGGTAATGTTTGCCGTAGATCGGCTCTTCGTCCTGTCGGCTTGAGGACAGCAGTTCCTCGTCCAGCCAGATTTCATGGTAGGCGGTGGTCCTGGGCGTCAAATGCTCGCTGAGGCGGCGGGCATATTCGTAGACTTCCCCATGCAACCTCGATTGATAAGGGTTGGGATTGCACATGACGTTGCGGTTCACGTCGCCGCAAGCGGCAATGGTATCCAGCAAGGCGGCGTTGATTTCCGCAATCGTTTTTTTCAAATCGCGCTTGACGATGCCGTGCAGCTGGTAAGCCTGCCGCGTGGTCAACCGGATAGTAGGGTTGCAGTAGGTATTGGCGATGCGGTCTACTTCCAGCCACTGGGTCGGCGTACACACTCCGCCCGGTACGCGGATGCGCACCAGAAACTGGTAGTGAGGCTCCAGTTTTTGCCTGCGGCGCTCGTCCCGCAAATCACGGTCATCCTGCTGGTAAATGCCGTGATACTTGGATAGCTGGGTGTCGTCCTCGGCCAGCGCGCCGGTCAGCGGGTCTTCCAGGCTCTTGACCAGCGTGCCGCGAAGGTAATTGCTCGCATCCTTGATCCGCTCGACCTCAACCCACTTGTTTAATTCTTCTTCCAATTCTTCCGGCGTTACATAGGCCATTGTTTAATCCTCATTGAATACACATCCCATTGATAACGTTTACGCGGGTTTACGCTGGTTCCCAAGCTCCTGCTTGGGAACCCAGTAGCCGAAGCCCCAGCTTCGCGAGATTGCCCTCGTTCCCACGCGCTGCGTGGGAATGCGATATGGGACGCGCTGCGTCCTACGTCGATACACTCCACATTTCGACACGTTGCCCGCGACTCGCGGCGCAGCGCGCCTTGACTGCATTCCCACGCAGCGCGTGGGAACGAGACAAACGGGAGTGCAAGCTTTGCTTGCGCTTACAAGCAAAGCCTGCACTCCAGCGAGCCGGACGGGGTTTGCAAACCCCGTCCGGCCCAGGGTATACGTTACATAGCTTATCGTTTAATCCTCACTCAATACACATCCCGCTGATAGCGTTTTGCCTTTTGCAGGTTCGCCAGATAATCTTGCGCATTGTCCGAACCGATTTCAGCCGCCACAATCCTGAGCAACGCCTGATGCACGTCGTGCGCCATGCGTTTTTCGTCGCCGCAGACGTAAAGATGAGTGCCCTCCTGTAACCACGCATACAGTTCCTTACCGTGCTCAGCCATCAAATGCTGAACATAGATTTTTTGCTCCTGATCACGGGAAAAGGCGACATTCATACGGGTCAACACCCCGTTTTTCAAATAACGCTGCCATTCGGTTTGATACAGAAAATCGGTCTCGAAATGCTGGTCGCCGAAAAACAGCCAGTTTTTACCGGTCGCGCCCACCGCTTCGCGCTCTTCGACAAAAGCGCGGAAAGGCGCGATGCCGGTGCCGGGACCGATCATTATAATCGGCGTGGCAGGATCGACCGGAAGCTTGAAATTAGTGTTGTGATCGATATAAACAGAAATGGTCCCATCCTCGTCAATGCGCTCGGCCAGAAACGTCGAGCCAACCCCTTTACGATTCCGGCCATGCGAGTGGTAACGCACCGCAGCCACGGTGATATGCACCTCGTCGGGATGCTGTTTCAGGCTGGACGCAATCGAGTACAATCGCGGCGGTAGTTTGCGCAAACAATCGACAAAGGCCTGCGGCGACAGGTGCTCAACTGGAAAATCCGTTACCAGGTCAATAATTTCACGGCCACGCAGATAGTCGTTCAGTTTATGCTTGTCGCCCAGCAACTGATCCAGCTTGCGGTTGTTCGCCAACAAGGCGTATTTTTGCACCATAGGCCGGGTAATGGCGGTGATTTCATAATGACTAAACAGTGCGTCATAAAGAAAGCCGTCCTTGCCATTAAGCATAATCCATTCGGTGCCGCCACAGTGCAGGGTCTGCAACAGGGCATCGATCACGTCGGGCGCATTGCTCGGATAAACACCGAGCACATCGCCCGGTTCGTAAGTCAGGCCGGAACCTTCCAGCGACAATTCCAGATGATGGGTTTCCTTGATCGAACCTCGCCCATTCAGCACGATATTTTCCAGTAAAACCGCTGGAAACGGATTCTTGCGCGAATAAGTGGAGACGCTCGCAACAGATGGCAACGACAAGTCTGCCGCCTGGGGTTTTATGTCCAGCCGCATCGACAGTTCATTCAACACCGCATCCATCCAAGCTTCGGCGCTGGACTCGTAGTCCACATCGCAATCAACCCTCGGATGAATCCGCGTTGCCCCCAACGCTTCCAGGCGGCGATCAAAATCAACGCCGGTTTTGCAGAAGAACTCGTAACCGGAGTCGCCCAAGCCCAGCACGGCGAACTGCACTTGCTTGAGTGACGGAGCGCGCTTGCTGAATAAATACTCGACCAATTCCCTGGCATTGTCGGGCGGTTCGCCTTCACCGTAAGTGCTGACAATGACCAGCAGGTTTTTCTCGGCCTTCAATTGCGGAAGCTTATAGTCGCCCATTTTTTTGATGACCGTTTTTAAGCCGCGACCGACGGCCAAGCGGTGCATTTGTTCGGCCAACGCATCACTGTTGCCGGTTTGCGAGCCGACCAGAATGGTAATATCGGCAATATCGTCGGCGCTTGGGGCGGATGTTAAATTGTTGGCCGCCAACCCGGTCAAATATCCCCCAACCCAGGCGGCTTGCTCCGGCGATAAAGCGGCCATGAATTGCTGGAGAAGATGGCGCTGATCGTCGTTTAATGGCGTCTGGCTACGTTCAGGTAATAATAAGTGCATAGAAATAACCCGGCTCTTAATGGATGTAGGGTAGCGCAACATTTTGCAATTTTTTCCGATCAGGTTACGCTATGTCAACCCGACCTACAATACCCGCCATTACTTAGATTTTGGCCCAAAAAAAGCCGGTAAGCCATCAAGACCACCGGCTTCCGGTTATCCGCTCAGCTTACTGGCTTTTAAAATACTTTGCCTTGTCAGGCTCTGTCAAGGCACATGCAACTTTTATCAAAAAGTTGCACGATGCCATCTATTTAGTAGATATAAGTATCTAATAATGTCGCTTTATTCAACCGGACAATCGCACTAAGCTGTAATTAAAAAAATCACCTCGGATTATGCTACGCTCTTAGGCACTGCGGGTAAATTCGACCTGCAAGACTGTTATTACCGCGTATTACATTCCACTGATCAGGAGTCAAACCATGCTAATCGGACTACCCAAAGAAATTAAGGACAACGAGAATCGAGTCAGTCTGACGCCAGGTTCAGTCAAGGCGTTAACGCGCCGGGGTCATCAGGTGCTGGTACAAAGCGGCGCGGGGGAAGGCAGCTCGCTTTCGGATGAAGAATATCAGTCTGCCGGCGCTCAAATCGTTGCCCATGCAGAAGATGCGTGGGCGGCTGATATGGTGGTCAAGGTAAAAGAGCCGACTGCATCGGAATATCGCTATCTGCGTCAGGACTTGTTGCTGTTCACCTATCTGCATTTGGCTTCGGATAAAGCGCTGACCGACGCCCTGTTAGCCAGCGGAACCACCGGTATCGCTTACGAGACCGTACAAACCGAAGACGGTAGTTTGCCTTTATTGATACCGATGAGTGAAGTGGCAGGACGTATGGCGACTCAAGTGGGTGCAATCTATTTACAAAAGTCGCATGGTGGTCGCGGGGTCTTAATAGGCGGTGTACCGGGCGTCGCTCCCGCCAATGTCGTCATTCTGGGCGGCGGCATCGTCGGTACCAACGCCGCGCGGGTCGCGGTCGGCTTGGGCGCGCAAGTCACGGTACTGGACATCAGCCATACCCGCTTAAAATATTTGGATGACATTTACCGCGGTCAACTGCAAACGCGTATCAGCAATGAATCGACTATCGAAGAGGTCATCGACACCGCCGATCTGGTCATCGGCGCGATTTTAATCCCCGGTGGACGAGCGCCCTGGCTGATTACCCGTAACATGCTGCCGACCATGCGCAAAGGCTCGGTGATCGTTGACGTGGCCGTCGATCAGGGCGGCTGCGTAGAGACCACGCGCCCTACGACTCATAGCCATCCGACATATGAAATCGACGGCGTGGTGCATTATTGCGTCGCCAACATGCCGGGCGCTGTGCCGCGCACCAGTACTTTTGCGCTGAACAACCAAACGGCCGGCTACGCCTTGCATCTGGCAAACGAAGGCCTGGACGCCGTACGTAAAGATCCGGCGTTGCAATGCGGACTCAATACCTATCGCGGGGCCGTAACCTATCCCGCCGTGGCGGAAGCGTTCGGCTTAAAATATACCGACCCGATACAAGCATTGGGTAGTTCGTGAATTGGTGACGCTTTACCAAACGCGGATCGAGGTCTAATAACTTTTTTTATATTCATGGCGTATTTTACTTTGCCGCTGTGACGCTTGGAAAACACGCCGATAATGAAGTCATGGCATTATCCGGAGCCAGTCACCACGAACAGCTTTTTTCAGAACCCAAACGCCGAAAAGCAATTTTGCAACGAATCGATCAATGGCTCAGCCGGAGAATTGAGCACGCAAACTGATCAGGAACGCTTAAAATCCAAAAGGTTCGATACCGAAAAAGTGCTGACAGCTCAAGTTTTAATCGGCAGACCTAGGGTACAAATTTACTCGTATCCCGCGGGGATTCGCCGCCCCAAAAGTGAAATGCGGCAACACCGATAATTGCAATCATCCTCGCACCAAGTTCTGCGTCCAGATAGAATAGACAACTTTCTCCTTAGTCATTGAGATAGTTTCTATGAAGTTTAATGTCTTTTTTATCGGCCTGTGCCTGCTTGCCTCAGGCAACAGTTATGCTGCGGAAAAAACCGTCATTCGCATCGGCGTTCAGGCTTTCGGCACCGCCGCTTGGGAATTGGCGGCTTTACAGGATAATCCCCAAGCCGCTGACTTTCAATTGGAAATACAGCATTTAGCCAATGCGGAAGCGGGCAAGATTGCGTTGCAATCCGGCGCTGTCGATATGATTGTGTCGGACTGGATTTGGGTTTCCAGGCTGCGCGCTACCGGTTCCGATTTTACTTTTTACCCTTATTCGAATACCTCGGGTGCCTTGGTTGTACCGGAAAACAGCCCGATCCATTCGATAAAAGATCTCCACGATAAACGCCTGGGAATTGCCGGTGGCGAGCTGGACAAAAACTGGCTGTTGCTACAGGCCCTAGCTCAACAAGAACAATTCGATTTGAATGCTTCGGTGGAAAAAGTATTCGGCGCACCGCCGCTGATCACCGAGCAAATCAAGCACAACCGCGTGGATGCGGTGCTCACCTATTGGCATTTTGCGGCCAGACTTGAAGCCCAGCAGTATCGCCAGCTTATTGACGGCAAAGGGATTTTAGAAGGCTTAGGCATTATGGAAGATGTTCCTAGCCTGGGTTATGTGTTCAAACGAAGCTGGGCCAATGAACACAAACAGGCGGTCAACCATTTTTTTAACGCCAGCAAGCAGGCTAAAAATCAGCTGTGTACGGCTGATGCCGTCTGGAAAAAAGTTATCCCGTTAACTCAGGCGGATGATTTGCCCACCCAGACCAAACTGCGCCAGCGTTATTGTGAAGGCAGCATTGAGCATTGGGGCAAACCGGAACAGCTGGCTGCGGAGCGCATTTATACGATGCTCCGTCAGCTAAGTAACAATCAGTTAACCGGGAAATCAGAGCACCTGCAACCCGGTACTTTCTGGTCCATTGAATAAAGGATTCGGTTTGATTAGCCTTAAAAATCTTTTACCGACCCTGTCATTACTGGCTTTTTTAGTCATCTGGCAGGGTTTGGCTGTTTATTTAGACAGCAACACCTTGCCGGCGCCCGAAGCCGTCGCCAAGGTTTTCTGGCAAGCCTGCGTATCGGGACAGCTGCCTTTTCACTTGGGCGTCACCCTGCTGCGACTGGTGATCAGTTTTGCGATTGCGATGTTGCTCGGTTGCGCTATCGGTATCGTACTGGGGCGCAATAAAAAACTCGATGCGTTCTTCGACAACTGGCTGGTAATCTTCTTAAATGTCCCGGCTCTGGTCACCATTATCTTGTGCTATGTCTGGTTCGGCCTGATTGAATCGGCGGCGATACTCGCGGTGGTGATCAACAAACTGCCCAATGTCATTGTTACGATCCGGGAAGGCACACGCATGCTGGATCAGGACTTACTGGACATGGCGCGCTGTTACCGTTTCAGCAAACGTAAAACCCTGACTCACGTTATCTGGCCGCAACTGCATCCGTTTGTGATGGGCGCAACCCGTTCCGGTCTGGCCTTGATCTGGAAAATCATTCTGGTGGTCGAGTTATTAGGCCGCAGCAACGGCATGGGTTATCAATTGCATTTGTTCTTTCAACTGTTCGATGTCGCCAGCATACTGGCTTATACCATCGCTTTTGTTGCGGTCATTCAGCTGATAGAACTGCTGATTTTAAAACCTCTGGACAAAAAAGCCCTACGGTGGCGCAAATGACCGACATCCAAATCCAAATCGACAACAAAACCTATCAGGCGGCGGCCGATCCCAGTATCGTCGACCTTAAACTGTCGCTAACTTCGGAGGAATTTATTTGTCTGGTCGGCCCGTCCGGCTGCGGCAAAACCACGCTGTTAAATATTATTGCCGGCCTGGATAATGATTACGAGGGCGATATTCTAGTGGGCCAGCAACACACCTCCCCCAAGATCGGTTACGTTTTCCAGAATCCGCGCCTGCTGCCTTGGCGTACGGTCAGGGAAAATATTGAGCTGGCAGTGGATAAGCATCAAGCTCGCGAGGTGATTGATGCGATGCTTGAGGCGATGCAATTAACCGCATCGCAGCATAGTTATCCAGAACATCTGTCATTGGGCATGAGTCGCCGGGTCGCGATCATCAGGGCATTTGCTGTTGATCCCGAGGTGTTGCTGATGGATGAGCCGTTTGTGTCGCTGGATGCGCCGACCGCCAGGCAAGTCAGGGAGCTGTTACTGAATCTATGGCAACAACGTCCGCATACGATTTTATTTGTCACCCACGATCTGCGCGAGGCCATCGCCTTGGCTGACCGACTGATATTTTTATCGGCAGCGCCGATGCAGGTCGTTAGCGAAATCGTCGTACCTATCCCCCGAAGTGAGCGCGGCAATGAGCTGGTTATTGAATCATTCAGGCAGCAATTACTGAAAAATCATCCCGAAATAAAACAACTTTTGTGATCACTTTCCGGCTGGAAAAACAGTTGCAGCCTCGGCCAAAATATCCGATACTCTTGAGTCGTCGAGCCTTGTTAGAGTGACTTCTGCGGGGCTTACCGCACCAACTACTAGGTTAAATCATATGAAAAAAATAATTATCTTAGGATTGACGACCGCTGTTATTGCGTTGGCGTCATTAGCGGCTTCAGCCGGAAGCGATGCCCAATACCCGGCAGCAAATTTTCAACCTAAAGTCATCTATCTCGATAAAGATTCAGTCAAGCCTTCAACTAAATGTCCAACCCCAAAAACCGCCGAAAAGGCAATCGAGTTTGATGCTAAATACCCGGCGGCCAGCTTTCAGCCTAAAGTCATTTATCCGTAAGCCTACACGGGCTATTCGACGAGTAGAAAATGGCCAAGAGTGAAAGTCGATTTTTTCGTCTTTCACTCTTGGCCTTTATATTTAGAGATAATTAAATAACGATAATTTATTGACTTGGGCAAAAGCTTGTTGTCCGGCCTGCAAAGCGATGGATTGCAGTTGAAACTTGCTGATCGCATCGGCATAATCGAGATCTTGAGTTTCAGAAAGCGTTGTCGTGGTGTCTAAGACAAATTTTTCATTTTGAGATTCTTGGTTGTCCAAAGCATTCATCCTGGCTCCGACACTGGTTCTTGTCTCTAAAAATCTACCTAGCGCTGCATCGAGATCACCCAAAACACTGGTCATCTGGTTTTGATAGGTTTGGGCGACAACCCCGGCCTGGTTCTGGCCTTCAGTAAAACCGGCATCCGTTAAAAATGTGCCTGAAGTGTTATTAATTTGTATATTGGAAGCCGCACCTGTAGCTACCGAGGCAAACTCGATTCTATTGCCGTTGCTTCGCGCTTGCATAGTCGCAGAAACGGGTGCAGCGGCGGCTGCAAGTTGGTTGTTAATCTCAGTGGCAAGATCTTCCACACCTGGAAACGCTTGACCACTTAAGCTTATCGGTATCGGCGCCCCACCATCGGCAGTCAAGTCAAATGTAGCTGGGGCAGTAGAATAATCCAAGCCATAGCGTAAAAACCGGTCGCCGGTAATTTCACCTGAAGTCGGGTTAAGCGATGCGCCCAAGCCGTCAGACAGCGCCTTTAGCGTATTGAAAATACTACGCTTGCCATTTTCATCGGCTGCCGGACTGCTCGACGTTATATTGTCAAATACAGTAGAACCTAAATCGCTATCCGCTACCTGCCTGCTAGAGCCAATCTGCAAAGCCCGCTGCTGCGTGCCGCCTTGATACACATATTCGCCTGTTGCCGCTTGTTTGGTAAAGGCGGGTACCGTCGAAAGATCGCCCGAAAAAATAAATTCACCATTGGCATTTTGGGTATTGGCAACGCCGGCCAATTGTTCGATTAATTGATCCACTTCAAACTTTATCGATAGCCTGTCACTGTCATTTAGAGTGGCGGAGCTTATGGCTTGAATAGTCAGATCTTTGGCGCGAAACATAATATTATTGGCCGTTTCCAGAGCCGATTCCTCAAGATTCAACCGTCCGCGAACCGTGGCAATATTACTTTGATGCTGCTCTGTTTTTGCAATCGTCTTATCTAAATCCAGCACCCTTACCGCTGCCGCCGGGTCTTCAGCAGGCGTAGACACTTTACGTCCAGAGCTTATTTGCTGCTGTACCTTAGCCAATTCGGTTTGCTGTTTGCCCATTGCGTTAACACTAAGCTGTTGCGCCCAAGCTGTTGAAATTCTCATCGCTATCGCTCCTATCTCACTGCGCCTAATAAAGTATCGAATAAGGATCTGGCTACCGAAATAGCTTGTGCGGATGCCTGATAAGCTTGTTGAAATTTTATCAAGTTGGCCGCCTCTTCATCCAGGTTCACACCAGCCAGACTCTCTCTGGCGCCCTTGGCCTGATTTAATAAGGTTTCCTGTGCGGAAGCACCCAGTTTAGCGGCCCGCGTCAACGTTCCGATACCGGAAACCACTTCATTATAAGCACTATTAAATGACGCGGTTCCGCCTAACATGCCCAATTTATTAGCCAGATTTGCCAGTTGCAAGGCATTTCTATTATCACCGGGCATGGCGCCGCTGATAATAACGGGGTTGCCCGAGCCATCATCAACAGGATCGCCATTCGTATCCAGTTCTATATTGGTGGCCGCCGCTATTTTTCTCGGATCGTCAATAGCGACAGCCATTTTTTGGGCCGCATTGTAGGTTGGTCTGATTAGAAATTGATCGCCTCCTGATACACCCGCATTCTGATCAACGGTTATGTCAATACCCGGCAAACCAGTTGCCGACGACAAGCTAACAACGCCGGCGGTTGCCGTGGCGTTAGCGGTAAGACTAAACACCTGATTATCCCGAAGCCTAGTCAGGGTGTAATCAGTTCCGCTAACATACTCCAGGCGAAAATCGCTAAAATCCAGACTGCCAGCCGCTGATGGATTGCTATTAACATCCTGAAAATTAGCGGTAACGATTGCATTACCGGTATTCTGGGCACTTTTAATAACCGGAATTTCATCACCGGAAAAGCTAAATAAGGCCTCTCCTGCGTTACCGCTCAAATCAAAACCCTTTTCATGTAGCGCATTAATCTCCATGGCCAAACCCGCAGCAACCCGCCCGAGTTTTTGCTGCGCCGGATCCAGTACTTCATCCCGAAAGCGCAATGAACCCGCCAAAGAACCGCCACTGATCTGAGTGGTGATTTCCGTGACACTATTCGTTGTTACCAGCCCAATTTCCAAGCGGTTTGAATCGAATGTAGATTGCAGGGTGGTGAATGTTGCGGTGCCGCCGCCCAGCACTAATGACTGGCCATTGCCGATAAAAATACTGGAGGTACCATTTTCCTGCGGCAACACAGACACATTGACGATTGCGGATAACTTTGCAATCAAAGCGTCCTGCTGATCAAGCAAGTCATTGGGCTGTTTCAGGCCTTGTGCTTTACCGATGCCTTCGGCGATTTGTACATTAAGCTTCGCGATTGCCGTCGCGTAAGAATTAATATCGTTAACCATGGCAATCATGTCGTTATTATTCTGCGTGCGGATCTCTTCAAAGCGGCCGCTCATGGTGTTGAAGCTTTGCGTCAAAATTTCGGCTTCAGACAACATCACTTGCCTGGCAGGCACCGATGAAGGATCATCCGCCACTTCATTGATCGCATTGAAAAAACGATTCATCGTCGGCGCTATCCCGGTACTGGGATCGGCCATGATATTATCGATGCTAGTGGCAAGTCGGTGGTAACGGTCGACATCGCCAAAGGCAGAAAGGCTGGAACTCAATTGCTTATTAATAAACTGATCATAACTGCGCGTCACATTGGTGACGTTGACGCCCTGACCGATATAGCCATCGCCGGTAAAGCGCGCCGCGTTGGTTGCTTGTTCTACCCGTTGCCGACTATAACCTTCGGTGTTTACATTGGAAATATTATGTTGCACAGTCTCCAATGAGCGCTGAGCAGCCATCAAACCTGATAATGATGTTGATAGTAATCCGCTCATGAGTGCGTCCTGTTCCGAGAGTTAACGGCCAAACTTAACGTGATCATTAGTTCATGGCCACGGTGACATCAGGCTCAAATCCGGCCATGGTCTTGCCTTGATAGATACTCATGACCTTGGCGGCATATTTCGGATCGGTGGCATAACCCGCCTGTTGTAATTCATGCATATAGTGTTCCGCATTGCCTGCTTTTTTTAAGGCGTCGCCATAACGTGGATTGCTTTTTATAAAGTCGACATAATCCCTAAAGCTTTCTTCGTAGGAATCGTAGGATCTAAACCCGGCATTCACTTTTCTAGCAATACCCTGATCAAACTCCAGTGTAGACACCTGCGCCTGTTTGCCCTGCCAAGCTTTATCGGCTTTAATATTAAACAGATTAAAACTGTTATCGCCATGACTGTTTTTTATCACCGAACGCCCCCAGCCGCTTTCCAGCGCGGCTTGTGCCAACAGAACCTTGGGTTCAATGCCCAATTCTCTGGCGGCTTGGACGGCTAAGGGATGCAGGCGACTGACAAACTCATCTGCTGACTGTATCGGCAAGACGTGACCCGTCTTTAATCCACCCATAGACTGCATCGGCAATTCAGTTGCCGCCTCAAGTGGGCTTCGGTCATGAACATAAGGCGTAAGCATCACTTGACCGTCTTTAAAGCTGGCGACGACCGGGCTGTCGGTTTTGCCGCTTGCCTGCCGGTTAACGGCCTGAGCCGGTTCAGAACCGCTAGGTGATATTCCCCCGGATCTATTCAGAGCATCTTCCGTATCCTGCTGCTGATGTTTGGGTTTATCGTGACTCAATTGCTTCACGATCAAGTCGGCCAGACCAACGCCGGGAGACCCCGACAAATGGACGGCCAACTGCTGATCATACATATCGTTATAAAATTTACTTTGATCGTTATCCATGGCGCCATCGGCCAGCTTGGCTTGACGCATACTTTTCAGCACATTATTGAGAAAAATGGACTCGAATTGCTTGGCAACTTCTTTCAACGCTTCCGGCGACTCTTTTCGGGCCTCGCCTTTTAATTTAGCCAAGCCATTAAAGTCGGTATAAACATCGGCATGCTGTACCTTTAACATAACAACCCCCGGCTAAATGTGCGCTTAAAAACTAACCACTTTAAATAACAATTAACTCGGCATGCAAGGAGCCGGCTGATTTCAGCGCTTCAAGAATAGCCACCAAATCACTGGGTGCGGCACCTATCTTGTTGACCGCCTGAACAATTTCATCCAGGGAAACGCCGGGATTAAACACAAACATGTGATTTTTTTCTTCTTCAATCTTGAGATTAGATTGCGGTGTAACTGCCGTTTGTCCGCCGGATAATGCATTGGGCTGGCTGACCTGCGGAGTTTCACTGATAGTCACGATCAGGCTGCCATGAGACACCGCCGCCGGCTGCACCCTGACCTTACCGTTAATAACGACAGTCCCGGTACGGGAGTTAACAATAATACGCGCCGGTGCATCATCCGGAATCACCGTCATATTTTCGACCACCGACGCAAAGGTCACTTTTTGATTGGGATCCAGCGGCGCACTAACCCTGACCGAAGTCGCATCAAGCGCCTTTGCGGTATTGGCACCCAATATTTTGTTAATGGACTCCGCCATCCGATTGGCGGTGGTAAAATCCGAAGTATGTAAATTAAACACCAATGCATCGCCTTCAGAAAAAGAGGTGTTAACGGTACGCTCAACAGTCGCTCCATTGGGAATACGGCCCACATTGGGATTATTGACGGTAATGCTTGAACCGTCCTGACCTGAAGCACTCAGGCCGCTGACAATCAAACTACCCTGAGCAATGGCATAAACCTGTCCATCTGCGCCTTTCAAAGGACTCATTAACAAGGTCCCTCCTCGCAGGCTTTTTGCATCGCCCAATGAAGATACGGTGACGTCAATCGCTTGACCCGGTTTGGCAAATGCCGGCAGTTCTGCCTGAATAGAAACCGCTGCAATGTTTTTTGATTTAGGATCAATGCCGGGAGGCAAGGTCAGTCCAAGACGCGCCAACATACTGCGTAAGCTTTGTCCGGTAAAAGTCGTTTTATCACCGGATTTATCCAGTCCGACGACCAAACCGTAACCGACCAACTGATTGCTGCGTACACCCTCGATAGAGGCGATATCCTTGATCCGTTCCGCATAAACCGGGCCGCTGGAGACGATGCCCAGCATGAACAGAAAGATAAAATACTTATATAATGCGTTCACATCAAAATCCTTATTAGAAAGGGAACCAGGGGCTGTTAAGAATCCTCGCCATCCAGCCCATTTTACTGGCATCGGCCATGGCACCCTCGCCTACATACATAATAGTGACATCGGCCACTTTATCCGAGGTGATAATATTGGCTGAGTTTATATCGACCGGCCTGACGATGCCGGATAAGCGGATGAATTCATCGCCCTGATTTAAGGTGACTCTTTTCTCGCCCCGTACGCTTAAATTGCCGTTGGGTAACAGCTCGACAACCGTAACGGAAATATTGCCGATTAAGCTGTTGCTTTGATCGGCAGCGCCCTTCCCGGTAAATTCCTTTGCTGACGCCAGCGTGGTTCTAACATCCTGCCCCGTCAAGGCAGATGCCGCAATGCCAAACATTGAGGGAACCTCGGCTGACATTGAGGTATCTTTTTGCGTTTTAAGATCGTCAGCCTTTTTTGCCTGGGTTTTCTCCAACAGAGTAATCGTCAGAATATCCCCGACCCTTTTTGCCGTGTGATCTTCAAACAGGCGCATATCGTAACCGGCCTGATAGATCGATCCGCTGCTTTGTACCGGCGGTCTTAAGTCGGCTGGCGCAACCGGAGCAAATGCAGGATCCCTTGACGGTATCGATGTGCAAGCCTCTAGCAGCGACAGCGTGACGGCAACGATGCTTAAGGAAAAGCCAGGTTTTTTAGTCATCATACCGTCACCCCTAACTTATAATTGTTGCGTCACAAAGGACAGCATCTGATCGGTGGTTGAAATCGCCTTGGAGTTCATCTCATAAGCCCGTTGCGTTTCAATCATATTGACCAGTTCCTCAACGACATTGACATTGGAGGTTTCCAATGCGCCTTGAGTCAACGTCCCGTATTCTGCTTCCCCGGGCGTTCCCACTATCGGGGCGCCGCTGGCGGCAGATTCCCGATAAAGGTTTTCGCCAATGGCCTCCAACCCGGTAGGATTAATGAAATTGGCGGTCTGTATCTGGCCCAACACGCTCGGTGCCGCAACCCCCGGCTGCAAAACGGATACCGTACCGTCAGTGCCGATAGTGACGCTCAGCGCATCTTGAGGCACGGTAATCGCAGGATTCAAGGTTAACCCGCCTGAAGTAACCAACTGCCCCGTGGCGTCTAATTTGAACGAACCATCGCGGGTATAATTGGTATCGCCGTTAGGCATTAATATTTGCAGGAACCCCCGGCCATTTATTGCCACATCCAGCGAATTTTCCGTCGGCTGAACATTGCCCTGCGTATGCAGTTTTTCGGTGGCAACCGTTCTTACACCGGTTCCTAACTGCAAACCCGTCGGCAGCTGAGTATTTTGCGTGGACTGCCCGCCGACCTGACGAATATTCTGATACATCAGGTCTTCAAAAACAGCTCGGCCTCTTTTAAACCCGGTGGTATTGACGTTCGCCAAGTTATTGGAAATAACCGCCATTCTTGTTTGTTGGGCATCCAGACCGGATTTAGCCACCCATAATGCGCGTTCTGTCATGATAATCTCCTCAGTGCCAATTTATTGTCTTAATTAAATATAAAGCATGATCTGTGCCATTTTTTTAGCTATCTAAAGCCCAATTCGCCACGCAAAAAAAAGCCGAGCTTAGCTCGGCTTTTGTGAACATAAATTCTGCTCTATCGTTCCCTCGCCAGAGCGTGGGAACGATACAATGTGCAAATTTGGGCTTATCCTAGCCCATTTGCATCAACTTGGCACCCACTGCCGAGTTTTCATCGACACTCTTCATCACCTTCGTTTGCAGCTCGAAATTTCTTGCCAGCTCAATCATATCGACCATCGCGCTAATCGCGTTCACATTGCTGCCTTCCAAAACGCCTTGTGCCAGTCTGACATCAGCACTGGCTACTACCGGTTTGCCATCTTTGGCATGCAACAAGCCATCATTTGATTTTTCCAGGTTGTCCGTCTCTATCGTAACCATTTTGATACGGCCAACTTCCACCTGTGTAGTCGCGTTACCCGAACCCAATGGAATAATGCTGATCGTACCGTCACTGCCTATGGTCAGCTTTTCTGCCGGCTGAATGGTGATAGGCCCATCCTGCCCCAGCACTTGCAAACCCGCTCCGGTCTGCAATAAACCTTCCGGAGTAACCCGCAGATCACCGGCGCGCGTATAAGCTTCTTTACCATCAATTCCCTGAACGGCAAAATAACCCTCACCGTTAATAGCCACATCCAAATCGCCGCCTGTCGTCTGCATGCCGCCCTGAGAAAGATCGACCCCCGGCTCTTCATTCATCGCATAAACCCGGGTAGGAAAGCCAGCACCCAGCACAGGCCTACTGCGGAACTGCTCCAAATCGGATTTAAAACCGGTCGTCTGCGCATTCGCCAAATTATTGGCATTCACCGTTTGCGCCATCAGCGTCTGCTTGGCGCCGCTCATGGCAATATATAAACTACGATCCATAACAGTTCCCCTTTAGCTTAAAACCAGAACTTTAAAACAAAATAAAGGCAAATATCGTTTCAGCAATCTGAAAACAGCCCATTACGCATTCAGAATGGTTTGTATCAAGGTTTTTTCGGTGGTGATCGTTTGAGAGTTAGCCTGATAAGCCTGCTGTGCAATAATCAGTTTAACCAACTGCTCGGACAAATCCACATTGGAACCTTCCAACGCTGACGATTGTATCCCACCAAAATTATTGTCGCCGGCCGCGCCAAAAATAGGCGCTCCGGAAGTTGATGTCGTTGCCCAGGAAGTATCGCCTAATTTTGCCAGCGCTTGATTACTTGGAAATCGGGCCAATGCCACCTGCCCTAAAGCCTTGGAGCCGCCATTACTGTACCTTGCAAATACCACCCCGGTGGCATCGACATCAATGCCGGTCAGATTACCGGCAGGCAAACCATCCTGATCCAAGCCATTAACGCTAAAAGGCGTAGCAAACTGGGTAGTGCCAAAAAAATCCAGATCAAAGGCCATCGGATCGACACTGATATTAGGATCAATGTCCGATAAATCGATAGCCCCAAAATCCACCTTGGTCGCGGGAACGGCATTAACGGTATCGAGTACCCCTGTCGAAGTAAAAGCCAACTTCATTGGCGTTCCGGGAGTATTAACTGGCGTAACCACTGTCGATGGCGGTGCTCCTCCTGGCGGCACCGCAGGTCCACCCGTTGTAATGCCAAAATCATCAAGAAACAGATAAGCATCCCATTCGTTAGCCGTCGCTGTTTTCACATAATAGGTTGATGCGATATGCGCGTTACCCTGGATATCATAAGTCGTGACCGATGTCGTATTGTTATAGGACAAAGGGTCGGTAGGATCAAACGCTGCCGTTGGCGGCACAGCGGCAGCCGCGTTGATATTCAGTTTCATATTGATATTTTCGGTAGCGTTGGGCAAGCCCTGGGCAGTATCAATCGTCAGCGGCCTAAAAACCCCGACACTAAAACCCTCCGCTGCAGTAGTGCCGTTAGCGGCAAAAGCCAATAAATACTGGCCCTTATCATTAACCACGTTACCTGAGCTGTCTAACTGAAACGCGCCATTACGGGTATAGGCGCTGGGTACCGAAGGGTCCACGGGGGCATTCGGGTTATTTTTGTCAGGAAGATTCACCGTATCCGCCAATACAAAAAAACCATTGCCACTGACGGCCAGATCAAGACTGTTTTGAGTAGACTCGATATTGCCCTGATTAAATTGCTGAGCCACTTCGGTGACCTTTACCCCAGAACCTGGTTGCGTCTTACTGACGCCACCGATACTGGACGCATAGACATCAGCGAATTCGGCCCGTGATTCTTTAAAACCGGTCGTTTGCGAGTTGGCAATATTATTGCCGGTTACCTGCAAACTTGTTGATGCGGCTTTTAAGCCGCTTAATGCTGTTGCAAAACCCATGTTACACCTCCAGTCCTAAAGAATTTGTTTGATCTGATTAAAAGCAACGCTGTCCAATCCGGTCAGATTAATTTTCATTCCCGTAGTGCCGCTAGCCATGCTGACACTGTCAACCTGCGAATGAATATCTGTTTCCAATACGGTATTGTTGCCGTCGATACTCGCCGTTGCTTCAATTTTATAGACGCCGGGATTGGCCATGACACCGTTTGAATTCAGGCCATCCCAAACAAAAGGTATTTTTCCCGCGCTATGACTACCCATATCGACATCTTGTACCAGCTCTCCGCTGGCAGCGTTAGTTACTTTGACCTTAATATTGGTTACGCTGTCGGTTAAATTAATATTACCGGATATATCCCCCCCGACGTTCAACAAGCCCTGCGTCCCTGGCGCCGACACATATCGTCCGACCAAACTCGTTGCCTGCAAGGCCTGACTGGAATTGATTGAACCGGCAAAATCACCAAATGACTTTTGCAAGTCCTGAATACCCGATACCGTTCCAAACTGCGCCATTTGCGACAAAAAATCACCATTTTCCATCGGTTTGGTCGGGTCTTGATGGGTCATCTGCGTGGTCATTAACTTTAAAAACTGCTCCTGTCCTAATGAGGTTTTTTTAGGTGTTGCCGCTGATTCTGATTTAGCGGTGGCGGTTAAATTGCTGTATGGATTTACTGCGCCTTGAATAGCCATTTTTATCTCCCTACTGTCCCATTTTTAAGGTCTGAAGCATCATCTGCTTTGCCGTATTCAACACTTCGACATTATTTTGGTAAGAGCGTGATGCCGACATCATATTGGCCATTTCTTCGACCGTATTCACATTCGATTTGAAGATATAGCCGTCTTTATCAGCCATAGGATGACTCGGGGAATACTCCATAACAGGAGCCTCTTGGCTCTCGACTACGCCCAGCACATTGACCTTACTGGTGGCATTATGCTTATTCATCGCATTATGTAATTCAGCGGCAAATACCGGCTGCCTGGATTTGTATGCCTCCGCCGCACTGCTGCTGACACTGTTCGCATTGGATATATTGCTGGCGACCAGATTCAGCCTTAACGACTGAGCATTCATACCGCTGCCGGCAATATCGAATATACTTAAAGCCGTCATGACTATTGCCCTCTCAAAGCGGCCATCAGGCCGGAAAACTTACCATTAATAAACTGTAGACTAGCTTGATATTGCACCGCATTTTCAGCGTATTTAGCCTGTTCAACATGCGCTTCGACGGTATTACCATCTAATGACACCTGACTGGGATTCCGATACATGACATTAGCGCCAAATACTTGTTGCTGCGGTGTAATATGCCCGGCATGGGTACGCTCCATGCTTACGCCCGAAGCCAAGCTTTGTTTCAAAACTGACTTGAAATCCAGATCACGGGCTTTAAAGTTGGGCGTATCTGCATTGGCTAAATTAGCCGCCAGTATCTCACCCCGTTTTTCTCGAAAAGCCAGGGCCTTAGGTTCAATGCCAAGCGCTGTGTCAAAATTAATAGCCATGATAGTTGCCTCACTGATTACTGATACAAAAACAAAAGCACAGCATATGCCAAAAACACACAAATCAATTAAAATCAATTAGCTATGGTTTTTTAAAATTATTTGCCACTACTCGGCAACTGATTAGGATTAGAATACCTTTAAATAATCCGGCAAAAAGTAGCCGCTAATAAATAACCAGCCAATTAATCGACTTGCAGTCCAAATAACATGTCAATAAATTGGCTGTTCTATCAAACAAGCTGATTTTAATCATACCGAGTCACCTGACCACGTCATAAAACAAAGTTCTACCATGATAAAAAAAACACCTCTTTTTTTGGCATTACTCTTTATCTTTTTCGCCCCGGCCAACGCAGAACAAGGTTCGCAATCTCACGAATCTATTGGTGAGGCCGTTAACGGTTATATTGCACAAAATATCAACCTCCCGGGAGAATACGAAGTCAGTCTAGTTCCATTGGACAGTCGCTTAAATTTACCTCAATGCATCGATCCGCTGGAGGCATACACAACCAACAATCTCATTAAGGCAGGCAGAACCGCTATCGGTGTACGCTGTAACACAGGAAAAAAATGGTCGATTTTTACTTCTGCGATCATCAAGACTTATCAAATGGTCTTCGTCCTATCTCACCCGGTACAACGCGGTGACATCATTACCCGGCAACATCTTGCTATCGAAAAAAGAGACGTGTCTAACCTCAGAGAAGATTTTGCCACTCAACTGGAACAAGTTGAAAACAAACAGGTCACACGCCAACTTAATAGCGGAACCATTCTCAGCCTGAGAAACCTTGTCGAACCCAAGCTTATCAAAAGAGGGGATAAAGTTGTTATCAGCTCAACAAAACCGAATTTTTCTATCAAGATGAGCGGAGTAGCGATGATGGACGGCACTAAAGGGCAACTGATCAGGATTAAAAACCAGAACTCAGGACGCCTGATTAATGCCACCGTTATCGAGCCTGGATTAGTCTCCGTTAATGACTAAACGCACAGAAAATCGTTAAAGTTTTTTACCGCTCTGCCGATACAAATCTCAAATGAAAAAATTATTAAGGAATTTATCATGGCTATCGAGATAAACGGCAGAATGAACAGTCCGGTGCCGCTCAAAACGACCCCGAAAACGGGAGTCGATAGCGGGCAAAAAGTTGCTGTTCCCCCGACAAAAAAAGACGACAGTGTTGCATTGACGAACGCAACGCAAGAAATAAAAAGAGCCTTGGGCTCATCTTCTGCCTCACCCGTAGATATTGACAAGGTCAACTCGATAAAAAAAGCGCTTGCTGACGGAAGTTATCAGGTAGATGCGGAGAAAGTTGCCAAGAAAATGCTTCAACTTGAGAAATTAATGCCCCAAGAAAATAGTCCATAGCCATGATACAAAAAACATACCCCATTACTGAACAACTCATCCTTAATGCACTACAATTGGCGCAGCAGCTTCATCAGGAACTCAATCGGGAACTTGATGCCTTAAAAAAAACGCAGCAAGCTGAATTGATTAGCACTATCGCAGCCAACAAAAAGCAATTGGTTGTGCAACTGGAGCAGTTCAATACGCAACTCGCTCAAGTCTTGGCAACCGAAAAGCTGCCTAATGATCAAAAAAGTATCAGCGAATATTTTAAACGGGCTGAAACAGCTGGCCTGTTAACCGCCGAATCCATTAGCAACTGGGCGCAGCTAATGCTTGTCTGCACAGAATGCAAAAGCTTGAATGAACAAAACGGTGCCGGTATTGATCTTTTATCTCGTCACACCAAACGTTCACTGGATATTTTAAAAGGCAAGCCGGAATTCGCAAATACTTACGGTTCCGATGGCTCAGCCAAGAGTGACCGGTATTCCCGCACCTTAATTTCGGTATAATCACTTAACCCGCACAGAACCAATGAATTAAATAGCCATCTATGGTAAAATTCATTCTGTTTTTGCCCCGATAGCTCAGCTGGATAGAGCGGTCCCCTCCTAAGGGACAGGCCGGTGGTTCAAATCCGCCTCGGGGCACCATTCATATCAACGACTTACACTCGCCTACCCGCGACAAGACATTCCACCTCTATCAAAACGCCAATATTACCGCAATCAACTTAACCATCATTCATTGCCGCGTTTTTTTAATAAGCCCTACACTGTTTTCACCAAGCTGTAAGACGTTTGTCAACAGCAACCTTTTATTGAGACTCTAAAAATATGCCATTTACCACCCTCGGTTTATCTGATCCACTGTTGCGTGCCATTGCTGATGCCGGCTATACCACGCCGTCCCCCATTCAGGCACAAGCCATTCCAGCCGTTTTAGGCGGCCATGATGTCTTGGCGGCCGCACAGACTGGAACCGGTAAAACAGCAGGATTTACCCTGCCCATCCTGCACCGCTTATCACAAAAGGCTTACGGCAATAACCGGCCGGTCAGGGTATTGATACTGACTCCAACCAGAGAACTTGCTGCGCAAATAGGCGAATCGGTAAACAAGTATGGGGCGCATCTGCATCCCCGTTTAAAATCCGAAGTCGTTTTTGGCGGGGTAAAAATCAACCCGCAGATGATGAAATTAAGAGGTGGCGTCGATATACTGGTGGCCACGCCTGGTCGGCTTTTAGACCTAGTCAATCAGAATGCGGTAAAACTCGATCAAGTAGAAACACTGATACTCGACGAAGCCGACCGCATGCTCGATATGGGTTTTATTCGGGATATTCGCAAAATTATTGCCTTCCTGCCGAAAAAACGCCAAAACCTGCTATTTTCGGCGACTTTTTCAGAAGATATACGCAAACTGACGACAGGGCTTCTGGTCAATCCGATAAAAATCGAAGTCGCCGCGCGTAATACCGCAGCCGAACTGATTCAGCAAGTCGCTTATCTGGTTAATAAAGCCAATAAAACCGAACTGCTCTGTCACCTGATAAAAGAGCATGATTGGCAACAGGTTTTGGTATTTACAACTACCAAACACGGCGCCAATCGGCTCACCGAAAAACTCAACAAGGTTAATATCAAGGCGGCGGCCATACACGGCAACAAAAGCCAGGGCGCCAGAACCAGTGCCTTATCAGGTTTTAAATCCGGTGAAATCAGAGTCCTGGTGGCGACCGATGTGGCAGCTCGCGGTATTGATATCAACCTGCTACCGCATGTCGTCAATTTTGAACTGCCCAAAGCGCCGGAAGATTATGTGCATAGAATTGGCCGCACCGGACGCGCCGGCGAGGAAGGTCAAGCCATATCACTGGTATCCCATGATGAATACAGCTTCTTGCGTTCGGTTGAAAAACTGATCGGCAAGGAGATCAAACGCGAACAAATTGTCGGCTTTGAAGCCTCCGCAGTGGCCCCGCCGATGCCGCCAGAGGAACCGCGCGGCCCACGTCCGACCAGAAACTCAAACCAAGCGCGCAAGCCGGCCGGCGGCAATCAGTCCAGAAATAAGCCTCGGACAAGAAGCGCTTAGATTATCGAGCTACTTGGCGACAGCCGGACGGGAGACTGTTGCCCCGTCCGAAACGTTTCGTGCTGACCGTCCCTTTGCCGCATCACTCAGGTTAGCAAAACGTTAAGAACGGGGTTGCAAACTCCGTCCCGCTTAGCCTATACCGTTAAAAGGGCGACCGGCAGGTCGCCCTTTCGCTTATCCCCACTGGGACTTACGAACGTTAAAATTGCGGCCCTTTATTTTACCGTTTCTCAAACAAGCCAAGGCCTTATCAACACTGCCCTGCTTGATAGCCACGTAAGCATGGGCATCAAAAATATCGATTTTACCGACTTCACTGCCGGCAATTCCCGAATCACCCGTTAACGCACCGAGTATATCCCCCGGACGCACTTTATTTTTTCGCCCGCCGTCTATCCATAAGGTCACCATCGGCGGCTCAAAGCGCGGCTCATGGCTCATCTGGAAAGGCGCCACTTCGTCCCACTTAACCGGAATAGCTTGATACTCCTCAATCGCTTTAACCCGGTTTAATTCCTGTTCCGTGCATAAGCTAAGCGCCAGGCCCTTGTTACCGGCGCGGCCGGTACGCCCAATCCGGTGCACGTAAATTTCAGGATCCCAAGGCAATTCGTAATTGATCACCGCTTGCATATCCTTAATATCCAGTCCTCGCGCGGCCACATCGGTCGCCACCAAAACAGAGCAGCTCTTATTGGCAAAGCGCACCAATACCTGATCCCGATGCTTTTGCTCTAAATCGCCATGCAAGGCCTGAACCGAAAAACCGCTGTTTTCAAGCGAACTTGCCACATCCTGGCAATCGCGTTTGGTATTGCAAAAGACCACGGCTGATTCAGGCCGATAGTAAGATAAAAGATAAGCCAGCGCGTTGATCCGTTTAGACTTTTCTACTTGGTAAAAACGCTGCTCAATATCGCTGTCATGGTGACTGCTCTCAATACTGACGGAAACCGGCTTAAACTGAAATTTCTGGCTTATTTCCCGAATAGGATCGGTATACGTCGCTGAAAACAGCAAGGTTTGCCGGTGCGTCGGTGCGTAGGAAATCACGTCGGTAATAGCCTCTTCAAAGCCCATATCCAGCATCCGGTCTGCCTCATCCAGCACCAGTACCTTTAGATTGCTCAATCGTAAGCTGCGCTTGCGCAGATGTTCCTGCAACCGGCCCGGCGTGCCGACAACCACATGAACACCATGCTCCAACGAACCCAGCTGCGGCCCGAAAGGTACGCCGCCGCACAAGGTCAATACCTTAATATTTTGCGTGAATCGCGCTAAGCGCCGAATCTCCTTGCCGACCTGATCCGCAAGTTCCCGTGTTGGGCAAACAACCATCGCCTGAACTCTAAAACTGTTCAGATCCAACTTGGATAACAGACCAATACCAAATGCAGCAGTTTTGCCACTGCCGGTCTTAGCCTGCGCAATCACATCCCTGCCCTCAAGAATATGCGGCAGGCTCTCCGCCTGTATCGGCGTTAATTGGGTGTAACCCAGGGATTCGATGTTTTCAAGCAGGGCGGGTTTTAAAGCTAGGGATGAAAATTTGGCAGTACTCACTAAGGACTCTTTATGTTGACGTAAATGGCGGCGAAGTGCCGTAATTCAATCGCTTATGATACCAGATACTGGAAATTTAAGCCGGACAAGGTTAATTTTTCAGCATCCATCATTAGCCGCAATACTGAATTGACGTTTCCACATTGAAGGGGATCAGCGATTGAAATCCTCATCCGACTTGAAATCTTATGCGGGCAAAAAAAGCACTGCTCACCCTACTTTTTCGACACATCAACAAAGCCATGCACGCCGCGCTTGGACTTAACGGCCAGCCAGTCTTTCAATTGCTTTAATTCTTCCGTTTCTTCCAAGTCATCCAGGCTTTGTCTGTTCTTTAACAGGCGAAATGCCGCCGACAGCACCTTATAGCGCTCTCCGGTAATTCCTGCACGTCTTAATCCTACGGTGTTTAACTTATAATGCCGCGCGGGACGCCCGCCAATCAGCATAAAGGGAATAACATCCATATTAAGACCGGTTGTGCCTTGCACTATCGCAAACGAACCGATCCGGCAAAACTGATGCGCAACCACTGCCCCGCCGATAAAAACATTATTGCCGACCTCAACATGTCCGCCAATCGCGACATTATTGGCGAATATAGTGTTATTTCCGATTATGCTGTCATGCGCAACATGACTGTTGTTCATAAAGAAACAACCCGAGCCAATGCGCGTTTCGGCATGTTCTTTGGAGGCTCGATGTGCAGTAAAACCCTCTCTAAAAACGTTATTATCGCCACAAATAAGCCAGGAAACCGTTTCGGCTTTAAAACCGGTATCTTGCGGTAATCCGCCCAATACCGCATGCGGATGTAAAATATTGCCATTGCCCATTTTTACATGACTATGTACTACGGCATGAGCGCCTATCTGGCAGTTAGCACCCATTTGAGCACCGGTCTCAATAACGGCAAAAGGCCCTACCGTGACATTGTCTCCCAGCGACACATCCGGTGCTATGTAAGCGGTCGGGTGAATATTTTGAGCCATCTTAGCTATCCTCTTGGATGATATTTTACATGTAATTCTTTGAGTCTTTCGCGGGCAATATGGGTATAAATTTGCGTGGTCGATAAATCCGAATGCCCGAGCAATAGTTGTACCACACGCAAATCCGCGCCATGATTTAACAAATGCGTAGCGAAAGCATGCCTTAAGGTATGTGGCGACAGTTCTTTGTTGATGCCGGCTTTTTTTGCATGACGTTTGATAATATGCCAAAAAGCCTGCCTAGTCATGCCGTCGGCTCGATTGGTAACAAACAAATAATCACATTGGCGTTCACCAAGTAGGGTCTTTCTCGCTTGGTTCATATAATCCTCCAGCCAGCTCATGGCTTCTTCACCGACCGGCACCAGTCGCTCTTTGTTGCCTTTACCGATAATTCTGACCACACCTTGCCTAAAACTGATCTGCTCAAACTTTAAATTAACCAGTTCCGACACCCTAAGTCCTGTGGCATAAAGCATTTCCAACATAGCTCTATCCCTAAAACCCAAGGTATTAGTGACTTCCGGCGCTGCCAACAATAATTCGACATCCTTTTCAGAAAGCGATGTGGGCAACAGTTGGCCAATATGGGGCGATTCTATCAAGGCGGTGGGGTCGACCTTGATGCTGTTTTCTCGGATATAATAGCCATAGAACCGTCGAAGACTGGACAAGATGCGCGCAGTAGATCGGTTGCCTATGCCGTCTTTATAGCGGCTGGCAAGAAAACTTGATAACTCTCCACCATCAACGTCGAGCATAGGTTTTCCTGCCAACCATTTGGCAAAAATCCTCAAATCACTACCATAGGCTGAAAGCGTATTCTCGCTCAAGCCCTGCTCTACCCAAACAGCATCAAGAAATTGGTCGATCAAAACAGCTGCATTCATTTTTTATGGCTGGCTTCAAATTCCAGTAATTTGTGTTTTATAGCCATTAAATCGCCCTCAGTTTGCCCGCAATAGCCGCCCATACCGGAAACAGAAACCACCCGATGACAGGGAATAAATAAAGCATAGGGATTGTCTCTACACGCATTACCGACCGCACGTGCAGAAGAACCTATTTTTTTTGCCAATGCAGAATAAGTCATGGTTTCGCCAAAGGGTATTTGGCAAAGTGCAGTCCAGACCTGGTTTCTGTATACACTGCCTTGTTTTAACAATTTAATATTAATGCGATTATCGACATGCTGCCAATACGAGTTTAATTCATGCTCACCGGTCAGACCCGGGTAATTACCCAATTCCCAATCAGTTTTGATGATCACACCCTGCTGGCAATATAAAGCCAGTCGTCCTGCCGGAGTCTGAAGCCTCACAACTTCCTGAGATCCCAAACAGTTTTCCACCCACTGAATTATAAATGGCATTAAATAAACCTTAAATAATTTTAATGATTCGATAAAAGATTAGCCATAAAAAAAGGCAGCTCAAAGCTGCCTTTTTTATCTCATGTAAAAACGCCTGATTAAAGTTTTTCTTTAATACGAGCCGCTTTACCAGTCAGGTCACGCAAGTAATACAACTTGGCACGACGTACATCGCCGCGACGCTTAACATTGATCTCGCTAATGATAGGGCTGTGAGTTTGAAACACACGCTCAACACCAGTACCGTGAGAAATTTTTCTTACTGTGAAAGCTGAGTTTAATCCGCGATTACGTTTTGCAATCACGATACCTTCAAAAGCCTGAATTCTTTCACGCTCGCCTTCTTTTACCTTAACCTGCACAACAACCGTGTCACCTGGACCAAAGTCAGGAATCTGTTTCAGTTGCTCTGCTTCCAATTCATCAATAATATTGCTCATTACCACACCTTAATTTAAACCAACTCCACAATAAATTCTCTAAGCAAATTTTCCTGCTCTGCACTCAAATTCTTTTTTTCCAGCAAATCCGGCCGTTTCTGCCAAGTTCTACCCAAAGCCTGCTTCATTCGCCAGCGGGCTATATCCGCATGATTACCACCTAATAAAACCGTCGGCACCGAACGTCCTTCAATCTGTTCAGGCCTGGTAAAGTGAGGGCAATCCAGCAAACCGTCGCTGTGAGAGTCCTGCTGGGCAGAGTCTTCATCGCCAAGCACACCCGGCAACAACCGCGTTATTGCATCAATGACTACCAAAACTGCAAGTTCGCCGCCACTGATAACATAGTCACCGATAGACCATTCATCGTCGCAATCCAACTCGACAAAACGTTCATCAATACCTTCATAACGTCCCGCAACTAAAATTAATTGCGTTTCATTACAAGCTTCTGACAACAAAGCCTGAGTAATCGGCTTGCCTTGCGGACTCAAATAAACCACTTTGGCGGTTTTTTCGCCAGCCTGTTTCGCATCATTGACCGCATCATGCAAGGGCTGATATTTCATGACCATACCAGGACCGCCGCCGTAAGGCCGATCATCAACAGTTCTGTGTCTATCCACGGTATAGTCCCGAGGATTCCATACCGACAAACTGACGATGTTGCGTTCGATTGCCCTGCCGGTTACGCCGCAACCCGCAGCCGCTACCACCATTTCTGGAAATAAGGTTACAACATCAAAACGCATGACAGCAATTAAAACTCAGGATCCCAGTCGACAATAATTTTACCCGCAACCAGATCAACGCTAATTATCGTTTGTCCCTGTAAAAACGGAATAACCCGTTCTCGCTCTCCCTGAACAATGATCACATCATTAGCGCCTGTTTCCAGCAGACTATCAACCCGGCCTAGCTGAACACCATCAACGGTTTCAACCTGCAAACCAATCAAATCAGACCAGTAATATTCATCTTTAGCAGCGTTAGGCAATTGCTCTTGGGTTATGAAAATAACCCAGCCCATCAGACTTTCTGCTTGATTTCTATCATTAACACCCGTCAACTGAGCGACTATGGTCTTACCTTGCAGCTGCCCGTCAACAACACTAACCGTTTTTGTTTCATCGTCTTTTTTCAACAACCAGGGGGAATAAGTTAAAATATTTTCCCTCGGATCAGTAAAGGAAAATACCTTAACCCATCCCTTTATACCAAAAACGCCGGAAATTTTTCCGACACTTATATGCTGTTGCTTTGACAATTTAGGTTTATGCCGCCGCTTTACGTGCGTCTTTAATCAATTTTGCAACACGCTCAGAAGGCTGTGCGCCATTGGCTTTCCAATGATCAACACGGTCGCAATCTAAACGTAATTTTTCTTCATTACCACGCGCTAACGGGTTAAAAAAACCAAGACGTTCGATATAACGACCATCACGACCGCTTCTGCTATCGGTTACAACAACGTGGTAGAAAGGACGATTTTTCGCGCCACCTCTAGAAAGACGAATGGTTACCATCAAAGTTCCTCAAAAACAATTAGTCAAAATTTAATCGACTTATTTTACTCGATTTTCTCTATAAGTAAAGAACAACGCACATCCCGTCAAATTCATTCACTTTAGCCATCGAATAAGCCGTCATTAACGCAACAATAATTACCTTCTCATACTCATGCCGCGCACATTATTTTTTATGCCCCGCATCATATTGGTCATGTTGCCTGTTTTGAAACGCTTCATCATTTTCTGCATCATCATAAACTGTTTCAAGATACGATTAACATCCGATAATTGTTGTCCGCAACCATCAGCAATACGTTTCTTGCGGCCGCCTTTAATCAAATCAGGATAACGTCGCTCCTTCATGGTCATGGAATTAATCACCCCAATCTGACGCGATAATTCCTTATCATTAACCTTATCTCTCATTTCCTGCGGAATGTCATTCATACCCGGCAATTTATCCAGCATGGAACCGACTCCGCCCATATTCTGCATTTGCAGCAACTGCTCACGAAAATCCTCCAGATCAAAGGCCTTACCCTTTTGCAGCTTTTTGACCAGCTTCTCAGCCTTTTCTTTATCAACCTTCTGTTCGATCTCTTCAATCAGACCCAACACATCGCCCATACCCAAGATACGGGAGGCGATACGATCCGGGTAGAAAGGCTCCAAAGCATCGGTTTTTTCGCCCATGCCGATAAACTTGATCGGCTTGCCGGTAATATGGCGTATAGACAACGCCGCCCCGCCCCGCGCATCGCCATCCGCCTTGGTCAGGATAATCCCGGTCAACGGCAAGGCATCATTAAAGGCTTTGGCGGTAATCGCAGCATCCTGCCCGGTCATGCTATCAACCACAAACAAGGTTTCGATAGGATTGATTGCCGCATGCAATTCCTTAATCTCCCCCATCATCTCATCATCAATATGCAGACGACCTGCGGTATCGATAATAATGACATCGAGAAACTTTCTCTTGGCCGCTTCAATCGCGTTTTTAGCAATATCTACCGGTTTTTGCGACACATCACTGTCAAAAAAGTCCAAAGAAACCTCATTTGCCAGCATCTGCAATTGCTTAATAGCCGCAGGCCGATAAACGTCAGTACTGACCACGCCGACTTTTTTCTTTTGATTTTCTTTGAGCCAGCGGCCTAATTTAGCCACCGTCGTCGTTTTACCAGCGCCCTGCAAACCGGCCATTAAAATAATCGCAGGCGGAACCGCGTTGAGATTCAACTTTTCGTTGGCCTCACCCATTACCGTAACCAGTTCAGCTTGAACCAGCTTGATCAGAGACTGCCCGGGCGAAAGACTGGACTGAACTTCTTGGCCTAACGCACCTATCTTGATACGTTCAATAAAGTCCGTAACCACCGGTAAAGCGACATCAGCCTCAAGCAAAGCCATACGCACTTCGCGCAGGGTGTCCTTGATATTGCCTTCAGTCAAGCGCCCCTGACCCTTAATTTTTTTAAGCGTGCTACTTAATCGATCGGTTAAATTATCAAACATATCAGTGTCTTTATTAATCTTTAAGGAAACCACTCACTAACACAAATGCGCTAGGACTATTGAGCGGGATATATTAACATAGCCATTGAGGCCTTTGCATTAATCTCAAGGGAATTTGTGCTGCCCTGTAGATTCCGCCAGTCTTATCATGAGGACGCTGCCACTGCCCACCCGCATCCATTCAGGCAACAAGTCCACACCGTTATCACTTGATCACAAAACCATACAAACAACCCTAATGAACACCACACTCGTTACTCTGTCAATTTGCACTTATCTGGCAAGCACGCTGTTTATTGCCCGAGATACCCATCTGAACAGACAGAAGCGTACACCGCTTTATCTGGCATGGACAGCAGTATGCGCGCACACATTATATACATCTATCGCTTTCCAGCAGAACGCCAGCTTTAATTTTAGCTTTATCAGCACCGCATCGCTGATTTCCCTGATTGTCGCCTTGCTGCTGCTGATAGCAACAATCACCAAACCTGTCGAAAAACTGGGTCTCGTTATCTTTCCGCTTGCAGCCATCATGCTGGCACTAGAGCTGAACCTGTCCGAAAAACCCCATCTACTGCACACCTACAACTGGCAAATGAGTATCCACATCTTAACCTCCATCATCGCCTTCAGTCTGCTCAACATTGCCGCCCTGCAAGCTATTTTGCTCGCCATTCAAGACCAGCAGCTTAAAAGCCATCCGCCCAAACGCTTTATCCAGTCATTGCCTTCCTTGCAAACCATGGAATCCTTATTGTTTCAAATGCTCGGTACGGGACTTTTTTTTCTGACCATTTCATTGATCAGCGGCTTTATATTTATTGAAGATTTATTCGCCCAGCATTTAGTACACAAGACCGTATTATCGATTATCGCCTGGATCATTTTTTCTTGTCTTTTGATAGGCCGATTGCGTTATGGTTGGCGAGGAAAAACCGCAGTCCGTTGGACTTTGGCCGGCTTCGTTTTACTGCTGCTGGCTTACTTTGGCAGCAAACTGGTGCTGGAAATTATTTTAAAGAAAATCTGAACAAAAAAAAGAGCAGCGTAAAGCCGCTCTTTTTTGCCAACCGACTTGGTATGCCGCACTATCAACGCAAAATCAGTCGATCATACCCGCACATCAATACGCCCCGACCCCAATGAGCCAGAAGCCGAATCAATTAACTTTAATGCCGACTCCCCTTTAGCCTTTTCAATATCCTGACCTTTCTTAACTACCGCGACCTCCACATCCTGCATCGCCGTCTTCTCTTTCATAAGAGCCGTTGCTAATCCCGGCGCACCACCTACTGAACCTATCATAAAAACCTCCAAAATTTAGACATCAAAAATATTATCGACCTGTTCGTACAATACTTTAACTCACCCTTCGAATTTTTAATGCTTAATTTCAAAAAAGTCAGTTAAACCAAGCTTAGAGCAACACATGTTTTTCGATGTCTATCATTCAGCGCCTACCTGCATTGGCGGTAATACCCTAAATTATCCGCAACATATAAAGTCAAAATAAAAAATATAAACTTTGCCGCCAATGCCACATTGAGCGGCAAAAAACTGTCACTCATCCAAAAGCGCTATTATTCGTCCTAGTCAAAAAACCGACTCCACCACAAACAATAAAATTAATCTTATTAAATTCAATTACTTGAATTTAATTTAACTTTTGGCATAAAAATAGCTTATCAAATTTCGACATTTACAATTTATTTTTCTACCAGGAGAACAACTATGGCCGGCATGGTAATTAACACCAACATTTCAGCACTCAACAGTCAACGCCAATTAAATAAGACTAACAATGACTTATCGACTTCTATGGAGCGATTATCGTCCGGTTTACGGGTTAACTCGGCCAAGGATGATGCGGCAGGACTGGCAATCAGTAACCGCATGACCTCGCAAATACGCGGCATGACCGTTGCCACCAGAAATGCTAACGATGGCA
>JAQSDX010000039.1 GCA_029946125.1 Candidatus Methylobacter titanis | reverse complement strand
CAAAATTTAACTAACATAATAAAATTACATCAATAGCTTAGGCATATTTTTCTGTTTTTACCATCGAAAAACACGCCTAAAATAAGTTATTGATTTTAATCTTTTTTAAATGGACTGCCTAATCAATGGTCAAAAAATAGGGACGCTGCTTTGCCGGCTTAATCCATACGCATTAAAACCTGCGTTAACGGGTTCAGAAACTTCAACATAGCCTAAAAACAAACGAAATTTTTCTCCGTTACTTAAGCTTTTAATCCAGACATAAGGCGCATTGCTACGCTGCTCCGGGAATTTTTCGAGTGCCGACAGCGCTTGTTCAACGCTGATATTTTCCCGTTTTGCCTTGCGCCTTGCCAATCTCGCGTTGCTGCTTTTTGGTTGAATACGGTAATAGCAAGCATGGGTTTTAATGCGATCAGGGACGTTGCGTATACCGGTCAGATGTACATAATCGCTCAGACGGCTTAGCCATTGTTTAGCATTAAAACGTTCAAGCTGGGCTTCGGTTTCGGCCAGTAGCCGCAGTTTGTTACCGAGTTGATGCTTTTCTGCACTGTAGTCCGGCAAAGCAATACCGAGGGGAATTTTACCGTTACCATCCTGTATTTCGACAAGCCCCAAATGAATTTGTTGATAAACTTTTTCCCATAAAAAGTGACGATCAATATCAGCACTGGGGAGTAATGTAATGTCCAAGTAACATTTCATGACTTAATCCTTTCCACTTTCACCAAACACGCCGCCACGTACCAATACCGCCATGACGTAATGCTCGTCTTGTTTTTTCGCCAGGATCTCGCCACGGGCAAATTTATCAAACAGGGTGTAAAAATCGGCTTTGTCTTTGGGGCTGCGGTAGGCTTTGCCAAGATTGGTAACCGCTCCATAGACTTCGATAGCAATAGGACCGATGCTGTCGTCTGCTTCGGGTTGCGGATACCAGGTGTCGATGGTGCGTAGGGCGTTGCCTATTTTTTGCGAGTGCATGCTGGCAATGCTGTCGATATGGTAGAGGATTTTGCTTTTTTTAGATTTACTATTGCCCTTATCTAACACCAATTCTTCACTGGGATAAACATCTTGAGCGCTGCCTACTTGGGCATAGGCATTGATTTCCAAGAGTAAAAATTCGCGTTTCCCCGATAGCGCATCAGCGATTTTTACGGCTAGGGCGGTTATGTCGGGATGGGTGTTAGTAAAATTTTTAATGCCGATTGTTTTATCTTTGGCATCAAAGATCCAGCTTGACTCATCATCCTGATTGAGCACGTTAACGACGACTTCTATTCGATCTGCTCCGACTCGATTGCGCCATAAAAAGCGGGCGTTGGCGATATTGGTGGCGTAGCGGTGGGCGAGTTCGGTAAAGCCTTCGGTTTCGATGTAGGTTTTAGCTGCTTGCGCGTAGCTAGCGTTAAATTCAACGCTGTTGCAGGCGGAAGGAGTTTCCACGCCGCTAAGGATTTTTAAGGTAAAGCTGAGTTTTAGGGTGTCTTGCTCGCTGCCTAAGGCGCAACTATCGACGGTTTGCAAATTCGGTTTATCGACTTCGGCATCCAGTTTCGCGGGATCGTCTTGCAGGGCTTTTTTAAGTCGGTTGGAAATAGTGCCGCGCACCGATTTTTCCTGGAGTTTGAGTGGTGTGGCGGCTTGGGTTCTTTGCTCCCACGTTGTGCCGTAAAAACGGCCATCGGAAGGGACGAGTTTTTTTTCAAAGGCAAGTACGGAAGCGGGTTTAATTGTATCTTTTGTAGCCATCAGGGTATTCCTTATTAAGCGTTACGTGGGTTTTGTTGAATGAGATAAAGATTGTTGTCTGCATTGTAGTGGCTGTGCCATAGCAGTTCGTCCAGGTGTTTAACGCGGTAGGGCATGATAAATTCGCCTAGCGTCACCAGACTTTCGGCAAAACGGTGCAGGGTGTCGGGGTCACGCTGGTTTTCGGCTATGCCCAGTTCACTAATACCCTGAAAGCCGTTGGCTATTGGCACCAGCCAGCCTTTGGTTTTTCGGTTTGCCGTCCATTCGATGTTGTCGTCATTTAGTTGGCTGCGGTGTTGTACTGTTAGATAGTCGAGCAGGGCATCGATGGCATCTTGACCGTCTTGCATGGCTTCGGTCATCAAGTCGCGACGTTCAATGAGGGTATAACTGGGCATGAGTTGCCGAGTCAGTTGTCGCAGGGATTTTGCATCGTCTATGGCTTTAAGTTGCGGTTCGGCGTAATGCACTAAGTCGCCACTCGCCCATTTGATAAGGTGTAGTTGCTTTTCTACTGCTTTAATGTAGCCATCGGCGGTGACGCTACGCGCTAAACTGTCATATTCAATCAGCAAAGAGACGGTGAGATCGCAACGGGCTTCTTCAATAAACGAAGGTCGACCGCCGTTTTTATCCAATGGATTGCCCGTGCCGATGATTGACTGTACATAATCGCCCCGACCTTGGTGAGTATGCAGTTTAATGTCATGACAAACGACACCTGCACGGGTAAAGCGCAGTTCTGGATGACCGGCTTGATTAAGCCGCCGTTGGAGTGCATGAACTGCGCCTAGCCAGGCAGTCATGGCAGGAAAACCAATGGTATACGGACTGGATAAGGCATTGGCGTTGTGAATTTCCAACTTGGGCAACAACAGGATGCATCTCATCGTAAGTCCTCCTGATAGGCTGCAATCAGTTGTTTGATATGGTTCAATTCGTCGTCACCCAACAGGATGGCTTTTTCTTTACCTATAATTTTTATGTAAGCGTAAACGATCCATCGGGCAAAATCGGCGACGACTTTGTTCAACCAATCATCCTCAGCTTCGCGTTGTTCGGCATTAGTATTATCCAGCCAGATTTTTTGATGTTGTTCTAATGCGGTGTTTGCTGACCAACCCGTGTCCAGTTGACGCAGTTGCCAGAGTTTTTCAATAATTTGGTCATTCAAGGCTTGTTCGATGATAGAGACCAGCCATTTGTCACGTCCTTCGCGGATGTTGAGATTGTTGTGCTCAGTCACTAGGAGCTTATGTAAAGATTTAAAGCTATCTTGGTAGTTTTTGTAGTACAGACTATTGTTAAAAAAATCGTTTTTGGGGATTTGTAGACCACGCGGTTTTAACGGTGGCGGCATTGATGGCAACAAATAAGCTGTACCACCGTTTTGATTATTCAGTACGCTAATGTTTTGTGGTTTTGTGCCACCGAAGCCGATAACAGTGAGACCGTAAATATCGTCAAAGCCTAGTTCGCTGTATTTTTGATCGTGGCGATCTTTGCGGGCTTGTTTTGCGGCTTCGGAAAAACGGAATTCGTTAATGCGTTGTTTTAGTTTGAACATCAAGCCAGACGGGGTGAGTATTGATAGCAGGTGATAATCGTCATCAACTGGAAAATACACTTGTTTGATTTTTTCAGAGGTTTTAACGGTGCAGGAAGCTTGCTTGATGGCTAATAAGTCTTGTTGTAATTCAGTGAATAGAATATTGGGTAAGGTAAATTGCGCTTTAATCGTTTCGCTATCTTGTTCAAGATGGGCTAACACGCTTTGCCCATTGGTTAATTCTAACGACAGGAATTTATACACATCCAGTGCGGCGGCATTTCCAAAGACATCAAAATCAGCGTGGGCGTTACCCGTGCGTAAGAAACCGTCAGGTTTTGGTTGGCATTTGGCGATAATGGCGCTGGTTTTGGTGCTGGGGTGTGTAAATTTTCCGGGGTGGCTAACCATGGCTAATTGTCCGGCGCGTTTGGCGGCATCAGGTAGCCAGTTTGCTAACGAAAACTTTTCCTTGGCTGTACTTTCAACGTCCTGCTGCTCAGCTTCTGTTTTACACGGTTTGAGTTTGTCTTTTAGCCAAGTGGCTTGGCGTTCGGCTAAAAATGTCGCGATGGCGGGGTCTAACATGGCACTTCCTGTTTTATAAAGGGGCGAGATGGAGTGTAATGTAAGCTATGTTTTTAATCAACCTGTTTAATTAAAGTTGTTTTTAAGAAAATACTCTATAGACTATTACATTACTGCCGAAATGGCAGCTTAGAAATGTTTTACTAATGTTGTATTTTTTAGTTCACTGCCGCACAGGTAGCTTATTCACTAATGTGCCCACAAAATAGGCGATTTTTTGCTTATTCGTGGGTACAATATCCCCACTATCAAAAGTGGAGTGGTTTATGTCTATCGAAACAAACAAACAACAAGATGTCCTGAAAATTCGCATGGATGCGGTGACATTGCAATTACTTGAACAAGCCAGAAGCTATGTTGAACTGGATAGAAGTAAATTTATTCGACTAAGCATTCGGGAAAAAGCAGCGGCGATTATTTCAGAACATGAAAAAACCCGCTTTAATCCCGATGATTGGCAACTATTTTTCTCTATGCTCGATAACCCCACTGAACCCACTGAACGTATGAAAAAAGCCGCGATAACTTATCAAAAGATAATCGCTGATAATGAAATTTGAGCGTTTAGACCCCAAAAAACATCAGCGAAAAAGCTTTGATTGTGGAGTGGTTGCGCTCAATTTGTATCTGCAACAATTTGCTAATCAGGATCAGAAACGCGGTTTAACGCGGGTTTATGTGTTGGCGGAACAGCAACAGATTATCGGTTATTATTCGATCTGCGCTCATTCTGTGCCTACCGATCAGCTGCCTGATAACGCCAAATTAGGCGGTTACTCTGATGCACCTTTTTTGTTATTAGGCCGTTTGGCGGTCGATTTGTCTTATCAAGGCCACGGTTATGGCGATGCCCTGATTTTTCATGCGTTCAGCATCACCACAGAAGCCGCCGAAAAAATCGGCACGTTAGGCATGATAGTCGATGCCAAAGATGAAAAAGCGGCTGGTTTTTATCAAAAGTTTGGCTTCAAGCCGCTGTCAGCCAGCAAGAATCGTTTGGTTCTGCCTTTTTCAGCGATGAAAAGCTTGCTGTAATTGTTTAGGTAACTCGCAATAAATAAAATACCTCCGTAGGATGTGCTGAACGCAGTGAAGCGCATCGCTCAATCACGAATGATGCGCTTCACTGCCGTTCAGCACATCCTACAAAAGTAGCGGTTTATTTTTGCGTCTTGCCTTAGGTCTTTTTACACAGTCCTAACTGGTCGGAATAGTCAAAGCCTGAACCGGTTAGCAAATCGTCTCCATACACAGGTACGTTGATTTCCCCGTAACGCAACGCGGCGTGAGATAAGGATAAGCCGCTGCGCTCAACTTGCTGCTCCAACAATGCACCGTAATCACGATACAGCCACAATTTTTTATGCCACGCGGGCAAGTTATGGTCATGTTTTATTTTGTACGACACTTCTATCGGGTTTGTGCCGCCTTTGGGCGTTTTCTCAACTAACAGCCAATCGTTCTTCTCACCCGGTATGAGATAAAGGTTTTGCTGACCGTTTTGTTGACGAAATGGGCTTAAGCGTTGTGGCAACGCAGTCAGCCACCAGCATTCGCTTAGCCAACCTTGCAAGGCTTGCGGGCCTTTGCTGTCATAGGCGGTTAATAAGCGTTGAATACTGACTTGTTCCAAATCCGCCAGGTTTTTATCAGGTATTGGCGTGGGATTGTGCTGTATGCGCGGCACGGCATTGATACTTGCCAATTGTACGCTGGGAATCAGTTCTGTTAGGTCATGACTGCTTAAGCGCAGCTGTTCGCTTTCATAACCAGGACGGCAGTAGGCTAAATCCTGTTTTTTCAGGGCTTTTAAGTTGAACTGCATTAACGCCATGTTGGCGGTTTTTGGGGTAATGTCACGATGCCTTAATACTCTACCCCCTAACTGAATAATGGAACGATAAGAGGATGGTTCGACGACTGCCCAATCAAAATCATGGTCCCGACCGACTTCTTCTACAGGCGTGGCGACCAGTATAAAAATCATGTTATCAGCAGGGCTGTCATGCAGATGCTGGCGTATCAGTGGATTGTTAAATACGGCTTGGGGATCTTTGCGTTTAAGTACCGTATCAAGATGTTTTTCTTGCTCGCTGCGTAGCAATAATACTTGCTGACTGTGATACGCCATGACGCGAATATCGATAGTGTCCGGCCATTGAGCCTCGGCTAAATACTGAGTCAGCAGAATGCAGGGCGATATGTTGGCTATGCGCACCACGCCGAACGATACTTGTTTACCACTCTGTTCGTCGGGTTGCGCATGACGCTGATGCTGGCTGATGACAGCTTGCTGTAGGGTAGCAAAATAATCTTGTTCGCTGTCTTGTTGCGTACAAGTGACGATTTCGGCAATGCGTTTGGCAACTTGTGTTTGTAGTTGCTTACAGCGTTTGGTAATAAACTGTTGATGCGTTTTTTGGTAAGTCTGTCGACTGTCGCTGATGCCCATGGCCTTTATGGTGTTAATTTGCGTAGTAAACTCATCAATCCAGGCGCAGCCGATTTGATTTTTAACATCACGAGTTTGAGCAAACAACCGCCAGCCTTCCTGGTAAGCGTTGAAATAACCTTCGGCTAAATTAGGTGGAATGGTCGCCGAGGAAATCATCACTTTACGCCCCAGCATACCGGCTAAATGAATGAGACGGCCGATGGCAATCAGGTCGGGACCATCAAAGTCATCGATTTCATCAATGACTAAATCTGCGGACATCAACCGTAAGCTTGGCAGAATATAACGTCCGCCGCGCTTGGTTTCGGTAGCCGCCATTAGATGGTCAATAGTGCAAGCTAACACCGGGGCGTATAAGAATTTCTGTTTTCGTTTATCGATCTTCCCGCTTCTATCGGTCCATAAGGTATCTAACACACTGGATGCGTTTTCAGGGAGATCAAAGTCAATATCGTTATCGTCCCATAATTCCTCTGTCGATTCTGACCCTGTCGCTGCGTTATTGTCGTCTGCGGCTTGCACTTGTTGGTTTTGCTGAAACAATTCCTGCACAGCGCGTGAACCTATCATCACCGCTAATTCTGTTTCATTTAAACCGATACGCTGTTTATATTCTTTGCCCGTTTGCAAGGTTAACGTACGTAAACCCAACGCCAGCGAGTAACGCAAGCTGTCGCCATCCTTGGATAAAGCTTGCATGATTTTGGCATTGGCCAAGGTCTTTCCGCACCCGGTACTGGCCATATTGACGGCAAAAAAGCCATAGCGAGGATCAGATAAACTCTCCACCACTTTCCACGCTTTGATTTTTTGAACAGCGGTGTCTTGCCAGCGAAAATTTTTGTGGGTACTTTTTTTCTTCAGTTTTTTTACGTCGTAAATACGCGGTTGTTCACTTTCAAAAGCGGGCAATGAATGAGCGTTAATCAGTGCATATCTAGCAACGCCGATCAAATGCTCATCCAATACCTGTTTTAGATTGCCTGAATTATCGGTATTGGCAAACAGCTTCAGGCCGTTACGCCAATTTTTATCGGCGTCTTGCGAAGAATAATGATGATCACCCAGCATCAAACTCAGGCGGGCATGATGCAAAATCAGCCGGTAACTGCCGTTCTTGATGGCGTGTTCCAGTAGCGGCATACCCGCCTGTAATTTCACTGCCCATTTTTTAGCTTGTTTTAACCACTGCACTGATTGGTTGGGCAAACCTTTTGGGAAAATCAGGCAGGTTTTAATTTGTGCTGGGGTACTTTGATTGGCGTAACCAAAATCAGCGTTGATCATACTGAGTAATTCTGCAAAGTCAGGGGCGTCGGACCAACCTTTAAGGCGATTGAAATTATTTGAACCATTTGCAGGTAAGGGTAAGCGGTGATGCGTCAACACCAACCAGGCAATTAAACCGGCAATCTTCGGTAGACCTTGCAAAGGTTCAGGACGGTTTTTGGCAACTTGTTCGGTTAGTTGCTGCTGATCGAATTCCCCTGCCGCCAACCGAGATAACCATTGCTCATCGTCCTCACTATTGACAAAAGCATGAAGCAATAAACAAGACACCCATTCATGACGCAATGGATCACCGATTATTTTGGCTGATTTTTTAGGTTGTAATTTGGCTTGAAAGCACTGTGAGGCTTTACCCCAATCATGAAACAACGCCGCTAATGCCGTTAAGGCTTTAATCAACGGTAGCAAGTGCCAGTCGTTTTCCCATTGGCTGTTAATGATGGTCTTACGAGTGGTGTTGACAGGTACGATACCCTGCGGATTGAATTTTTTGCGATTACCGACTATCCAGACCAGATCGCTACGACTGCGACTGCGTAACCAATGACAAGAGACTGCAGTATTTTTTGAGGCCGTTTTGCGCAGCAGTTTTTTAACCGCATTCAAGCCGTCGTTGGTAATCAGTGTTTGCCAGGTATTATCACCAATACGATTAGCAAAGGCATCCAAGATGCGGCGGGTTTTAGTTAGTGCATTTTTTTCACATTGAGAAACAAAAGTGACCATCATAATTAATGGCTCTCCAGGCTCAAGGTTTTAACTGTCTCAAACATGAAATCCAAAGCTTTATGCTGGGTAAAATTTTGCAGGCACTGCTGGCGAAATCCCTGTTCGCTCATTTGTTCTTTGGCGCAAATGAACGCCCAGGGCAAAATTAACGTATCTTTTACTAAATCGGCGACATCAAACACTAACGCGCCTCGCCTAGTTTTTCCATGCATCACAGCGAAGCCGTGGGGTATGCCTAACACCCATAACGTAGTAGCCGCTAACCCATACGCTAAGTAATTTCCATGATTTAAAAAAGCATTGGCGTCATCTTCGCTGTCATGTTCACGAACAAAGCCCGGCTGTTTTGTCCTGTTAGCGGCAATTTTATACAGGCTTTTAGTTAATTGAGCTTCAATGAGTAGCAAAGCAGCTGTGCTTAAGCATGACTCTATTTGTGATGAAAATAATGCTAACGCGCGTTCAGTATCAACATCACCGATATAAAAACCTGCATTTTGCAAGTCTTTATCTTTATGCCAAACACGGTGTAAATAATCCAGGCGACATTGTTGAAAACGCTTAGCAACTTTCAAGCGTTTGACATCATCAAACCAAAAAGACATCCAGCCTTGCACATATTCTGTCGGTCGGTATTCACTTTGCGGTGAGAGCCATTCTATTTCGTTGGCGGCTATCAATGGGGTTCCGCCGCCGCCACTAAAACCAATTAACACACCAGCTGATGCGAGCATTCTCACTGCGGCTTGAGTAATGGATGTGCCTGTTCCTAATAAAATACAGGTGGTATTGGCAATGGGAATATTCCAGTATTGTTTTTCGTTTTGTTCTTCGGTGAGATAGAGTACGCGACCATCTTTTTGCATGACCCGGCATTTTTCCAGGTAAAAAATATTGGCTCGTTTAGAATGCAATATAGCTTTTAAATCTGACAATTGTTCCATTAACCACTTTCCTTATTGTGATTAAAAATTGATAGACACTGCTTTTTAATCTGAATTTGAAAATCAGAAAGTCGTGGACTCAATTTTTAAATGTGATGTTTTCAATTTAATCGGCTCTGCCCGATTCTCGCATTCAGTAATCGAATGCCCGGCGTAACAAACATCTGGTAAAACCAGTGCAGGTTCTTGTCTGGATCATGCCGTTTTAGGTAAATGTGATTCATGGCTCCCACCAATTTATCCTCTTCTGCCTTACATGGCTGTAAAAAGTCTATCATGTTTGTGCCAAGGAGATGGGTTCTTATAGGCGGTGTGAATAATTACCATTATAGCCAGCTAATTGATTTTTCTAGGATAATAGATTTCTAAAATTGCTTATTCACGAGTAGCGTAAAACCCCGCCGTTCAGGGTATAGGTATCTACACAAATGTGTTGAATGTCTTGATTGATTTGCATAGGCCAATTACAACTTGTGCTAGGATAACACCATGAAAAAGACAATACGCAAAGCCTTTAAGTTTCAGCTCAAAGTGACGCCACAAGTTAGCCGGCAATTAGCTAACTTTGCTGGTGGAAGTCGCTTTGTCTGGAATAAAGCACTGGCGTTAAATCTTGATCGTCTTGAGCATAAAGAGCCGTTGATGTGGTATCAGGAGCTTAACTTTTGGGCAACGCTGTGGAAACAATCCGATGAATACAGTTTCTTAAAAGAACTCCCCTCTCAAGCCATACAACAAAAACTTAAAGATTTGGAGACGGCTTTTAAGGATGCGTTTGACAAAAACCAGCCATTAAAGCGCATGCCTGTATTCAAGAAAAAAGGCCAGCCCAGTCAAATTTGTCCAAGTTGCCTTCATGTCGCTAAAGAAAACCGACTGACACAAGCTGAATTTGTTTGTGTGGAATGCGGATTCAGCGAGAACGCCGACCTGGTTGGCGCAATGAATGTATTGGCTAAAGGCCATGCGCTTTTAGCAGGGAAACAACCGTCGGGCTGACGGGGCTAGTCTGTGAAGTGAACGGTGCAACAATGCCGTCAGCAGCAGAAACCAGTGAGCAGTAGCGATACCTACTCACTCTTAGGCAACTAGGAATCTCTTTGCTTTAGCTGGGGAGGATGTCAAGGTGCTATGATTCGACTACAGGTTTTATTTAACTATTTATTACTTTCAAGAAAAACCAATGAATTTAACTCTGCAAAAAACAAATGGTTGTACTGTCCTTTTTATTAAGGAAGAAAGGATAGATGCGCATAATTCAGGTGAATTAAAGGAAACCATTTTGCGTCTGATAGAGCAGGGTGAAATCAATATTATTGTCCAGCTGGAACAAGTCCGTTTTATTGATAGCTCCGGTTTGGGCGCTTTACTGTCGGGCCATAAAAATGCAGCGGCCAAGTCGGGCAAGTTGGTTATAACTAACTTGCAGCAACAGGTGTTATCGATGTTTGAGTTGACCCGCTTAAACAGGATATTTGAAATCTATGCCGATTTAAATGAAGTTTTTGATAGTGAAACATAGAGGTTATGTATGTGTAATTCGGTTATTCAGGTAGAGGTAATCATTCCGACGCAGACCAAATATCTGGATTTGATCGGAAGTATCGGTGAACATATCGCGAAAGAATTGGATGATTACTCCGGTGACCGGGAAGCGTTGGCTTATCATTTAAATCTGGTGTTAACGGAAGCGACAGTTAACGCGATCAAACATGCACACTTTGACAACCCGAAAGACACCGTCAGAATATCTATTCATATCCATGAAAATGAGCTGAATATCAAGGTGTACGATCACGGCCAAGGCTTTGATCTGGAATCGGTGCCGTTACCGGATTTTGAGCATCCTCAAGAAGGCGGTATGGGTATATTTTTTATCCGTACTTTGATGGATTCGGTTACCTATACCCGGCAGGGCGATTGTAATGTGTTGGAAATTATAAAATATCTGAGTTGACTCTACTGCGCGAATAAATTTGCGCCCACGATAGATTAAATCCATTAACGACGGATGGGGTAGAACACTCAAGGTACGCGCTTTAGGCGATGCATGGAGCGGTTCGAGTGTTTTTTTTAATGCTGAATAGTGACAGGTGGATAAGCCATTGAGAAGACAAACCCAAAATTGGCCGATTGCCTTACAGCGTATCGCTGACAGAGCTTTGGGCGCAGCAATCGGCCGGCAACTGTGGCAAAAATACCATGCCGCGTTTTCAGCCGAATATCGGGCGTTGGTTTCGCCGCGTTATGCGCTAAAAGATATGCTGAACCTTGAGCGGATCTTAGCGTCACACGAGCAACGCATTAGCCTGCTTAATCCCTGCAAGAGAGTCGATCATTATCGGCTGCATTTTTATGGTCGACAACCCCGTTATCTGGACGAATATATTCCGGTTCTGGAAAACATGCATTTAAGGGTGGTGGATCAGGTGCAGTTTTCGGTTACGGTCGATGGCATTACCTTGTTTATCAAAAGCTTCATCATCAAGGCGGCAAAAAGCCAGTACGCTTCATTCACCCAGTTAAGAAGTCGGATGCTGGAAACCATTCAAGTGATGATGGATGGGAAGGTCGAAAACGATGCGCTGAACAAGCTGTGTGTTCTGACCGGCATGACTTGGCAGGAAATCGATGTGCTCAGGGCTTACCGAAATTATTATTTACAACTGGGACACCAAACGACCCGCGCCAGCGTACATCATGCTTTGCTTAATAATCCGCCGGTTGCGCTAGGCTTGTTTAATTACTTTGAACTGCGCTTTAGGCTGAATCCTGATTGGGATGATCCGGCGATCAGGGAAGAGCAGGTTGTATTTCCGCTACGATTGCACTTGCTGGAAAGCATCGACTCGGTTTCCGATATTAATGATGACCGCATTTTGCGTACCCTGTTTAACCTGATTGATGCGACCATGCGCTGTAATTTTCATCTGCGTCGCGGTTTGGCGGACTATTTCATCGCCTTTAAAATTAACAGTCTGGGCATTATCGATATGCCATCACCCAAGCCGCAAAATGAGATTTATGTTCATGCGGTCGATATGGAAGGCATACATTTACGTAGCGGTAAGATTTCCCGTGGCGGTATCCGTTGGTCGGATCGTCCCGATGATTTCAGAACCGAAATTCTGGGGTTGATGCAAACCCAGGTTAGTAAAAATGCGCTGATTATCCCGACCGGTGCCAAGGGCGGATTTGTTGTTAAAAAGAATGGTTCAAAGTCTTCCAGTTTGGCAACGAGGGAGGCAGGCAAAAAAGCCTATCTCACCTTGATACGCGGTTTGCTGGATTTAACCGACAATTATATCGACGACAAGATCGTCAAGCCGCATAACATCGTGAGTTACGATGATCCAGATCCCTATCTGGTCGTGGCGGCCGATAAAGGCACCGCGCAGTTTTCCGATATTGCCAATGCCGTTTCGGCAGAATATCAGTTCTGGCTGGGCGATGCCTTTGCCAGCGGCGGCTCTTATGGTTATGACCATAAAGCGCTGGGTATTACGGCGCGCGGTGCTTGGGAATGTGTAAAACGCCATTTTCGTGAAATTGCCAAGACTTCCGCTCCTGCTCACGCCCCTTACCTACGTCCTGTAGGCAAAGCTTCCGCTCCTGCTCACGCCCCTTACCTACGTCCTGTAGGCAAAGACATACAAAACGAAGCCTTTACTGTCGTCGGTATCGGCAGCATGGATGGCGATGTGTTCGGTAACGGCATGTTGTTGTCGCCGTTTATCCGGCTAAAGGCGGCTTTTAGCGGACAGCATATTTTTATCGATCCTAATCCGTCCGATAGCGAGGCTGCTTTTAATGAACGCAAACGATTGTTCGAGTTGCCGGGCTCCAGTTGGAATGATTATGAGCGTACGCTGATTTCAGCAGGCGGCGGTGTTTATCTAAGATCGGCCAAAGATATTCCGCTATCTCCTGAGTTGAAAAAATGGTTAGGTCTACGTTACAAATCGCTGGATGGCGAATCCCTGATTCGTTACTTGCTGCTGGCTCCGGTGGAATTATTATGGCTGGGCGGTATCGGCACTTACGTAAAAGCCAGCAGCGAAAGACACAAAGAAGTAGGTGACCGGGCAAATGATAATGTGCGGGTGAATGCAGTCGATCTGGGTGCCAGTGTGGTCGGCGAAGGCGCTAATTTGGGCTTCACCCAAAAAGCGCGTATCGAATACAGTTTGAGGGGAGGGCGCATTAACACCGATGCGGTCGATAATTCGGCGGGCGTCGATACGTCCGATCATGAAGTGAATTTAAAAATCTTTCTGGTCGGTCTGCAAAAGAAAAATCTGATTGCTGATTATCAGCCGTTATTTATCAGTATGACCCAGGATGTTTGCCGGTTGGTGTTGGCCGATAATATAGACCAAAGTCTTTGTTTATCTTTGGAACAATTACGTTGCACAGAAGATTCGGCTGTTTATTTGCAGCTGGCAGAACGTTTGGAAGCAGCCGGTTTTTTCGATAGGGCGGTTGCCTGCTTTCCGCAAACTAAAGAAGTCATGTCCCGACCCGGACAAATGATAACCCGGCCCGAATTTGCCGTATTGATGGCCGCCAGCAAAATGTACCTGACCCAGTTGATACAGGAGCAATCCGCCTTATTGCAGGAAGAATGCTGTAACTGTTATTTACAGGCTTATTTTCCTGAGTTGGTTAGCAAACAGTATCCAAACTATCTGTCTGCTCACCCCTTGGCCCATGAAATTAAAGCAACCTTAATTAGCAATAAAATCATCAATCAGGCCGGATGCGGATTTTTAAGTTTGGATGTTGACAGCGAAAACATCCTGGATCATGTTACCTGTTATCTGACCTTCGATCGGGTTTTAAACGGCGACGCATTGCGGCAGGCGGTTGGTGAGCTGGACAATAACATAGCCGCCGATAAGCAATACCGGTTATTGATGCAGCTGGAAAATACGCTGGTCGGTTTTTGTCGTTGGGCTTTGATGCAGGGGAGAAAAATCCGGCCGAATGAACAGACTGTCAATTGTTATAGCCGTCATTTAAAAGCCTATGAACAGTATTTTAACAGTGAGCACACCGGATTTGCCGAGCAACTGGCGCAACATCGGCAAGACGGTATTCCCGAGCCGCTGGCGCTACGCCTGGTGTTTATATCCAGTCTCAATGATTTTCCGCTGATTGTTTCATTATCCGCCGAAACCTCGCGGGATTTTGTCGCCACCCTGAAACTGTTCAATGAAATCACCGGTTATCTGGGCTTGGTAGCGATCAATGAACAGTTGGCAAAGATGCCTATGCACGATTATTGGGAGCGAAAAGTACTGAATGAAGTGCAAGAAGATATGAAGCGAGTCACAGGACGTGTGCTTAAGGCCATGCTGGCAAACAAAATTGAAACTTGTACCGATTACTTCGAACAGCAAGATCAACAACAAAAAATCAACCGGTACCGGCGGATTTATCAGGAAATTAACAACAGGTTGCAGGTTAACTTGTTTCCCTATATCGCCCTGACTAAGGAGCTGGAGCATTTAGTTTATGGTGATGTATAAGGTTATGCTTGAAAGTATCCATTGTAAAAACGAAGCTGGCTCCGAATGGGATTGAGCAGGAGTGCAAGCTTTGCTTGCATAACAGGCGAAGCCTGCACTCCAGACAACAGATAGACCCTCCTGTTTTAGCTAGATTGTCACCTTAATCATTACACAGACAGACTCATGAGAATTTTACTGGTTTTATGGTTATGTTTGCCCGGCTGGGTTAACGCGGAAATTTATCAATGGCAGAATGCGGACGGCAGCAAGCATTTTTCCGACCGCCAGGGAGGGTGGAAGTGTCGCAATCGGTCGGGAACCGATGCGACTGGGTGTCCGGTTGCCGAGGCAAAAAAACTCGATATAAAACCGGGCCATGATTTTTACCGGGTCAAAACGGTTTACGATGGCGATACCGTAGTGCTGGAGGATGGGCGCAAAATCCGCTTTTTGGGCATCAATACGCCCGAGGTTCAGCATCGGGATAAACCGGCCGATGCGGGCGGCGACGAGGCCAAGCAGTGGTTGATCGATACACTGAAAAACACCAAAGTCCGCCTCGAAATCAGCGCGGAAAAAACCGATAAATACGGCAGAACCCTGGCGCATTTATTCACCGAAACAAAGCAGCATATAAATTTGCAACTGGTCGAGGCGGGGTTGGCTGCGGTCAGTATTTATCCGCCTAATCTGCTTTATGTCAATGAGTTGGTTAAAGCTCAGGATCAGGCCGAGCTTGCCAAGCTCGGCATTTGGGGGCGGCCTGAATATGCCGTAAGACCGGTCAGCCGTCTTACCGAAGCCGGACATCCGGGCTGGACGCGTTTGCTAGGGAAGGTGGTTAATGTTCGTACGACTCGAAAGTCGGTTTATCTGGAGTTTTCCGACGCATTTGAAGCGCGTATCGAGCGCAAATGGCTGGATTTATTTCCCGATGTGAATAGCTATTTGGGAAAAACCGTCGAAGTGCGCGGCTGGCTGAGCAAAAGCAAGGGGCATTTATCGATGCTGATTCGTCATCCGAGCGCGATTAAGACGAATACCGTATTTTAAATTTTTATTCAAGCGACCACTCCTATAAACTAACGCGCTTTACCATTAACTGAGATTTAAATGACTGCCCCACAAATTGGTTTTATTAGTTTGGGTTGCCCCAAAGCCCTGGTCGATAGCGAAAGAATATTAACCAAGCTGCGTTCAGAGGGTTACATCATTTCGCCGACTTATCAGGACGCCGATTTAGTCGTGGTGAATACCTGCGGCTTTATTGATGCGGCGGTTGAAGAATCGCTGGACAGCATTGGCGAAGCGCTGGCCCAAAACGGCAAGGTCATCGTGACCGGCTGTTTGGGCTCCAGGGAAGATGAAATCAGGGCGCGTCATCCGCAAGTGTTAAAAGTGACCGGCGCTCATGCCCTGGAAGAAGTTGTGGCTGCTGTGCATGAGCATTTGCCGCCTCCGCATGATCCGTTTATCAGTCTGGTTCCGCCGCAAGGCATCAAACTGACGCCCCGGCATTATGCCTATTTGAAGATTTCCGAAGGCTGCAATCATCGTTGTACCTTCTGTATTATCCCGTCGATGCGCGGCGATCTGGTCAGCAGGCCGATTGATGATGTGATGCTGGAAGCCCAACGTCTGGCTAATGCCGGGGTAAAGGAATTGCTGGTGGTGTCGCAAGATACCAGCGCCTATGGCTTGGATTTAAAATATCAAAGCAAGTACTGGAAAGGTCGTTCGGTTAAAACCCGTTTTTACGATTTAGCCGAGGCGCTGGGCGACTTGGGCATCTGGGTCAGGATGCATTATGTGTACCCGTATCCGCATGTGGATGAAGTGATCCCGTTAATGGCCGAGGGCAAAATCCTGCCTTATCTGGACATACCGTTTCAACACGCCAACAGCCGTATTCTTAAACTAATGAAACGCCCGGCAGCCAGCGAGAATAATCTGGAGCGCATTAAAGCCTGGCGTGAAATCTGTCCCGATATAACTTTGCGCAGCACCTTTATCGTCGGCTTTCCGGGCGAAACCGAGCAGGAATTCGAACAGTTGCTGGACTTCATGAGTGAAGCGCAAATGGACAGAGTCGGCTGCTTTGCTTATTCGCCGGTCAAAGGCGCGGTGGCTAATGACTTGCCTGACCCGGTTCCGGAAGAAGTCAAACAGGAACGCCTGGCGCGATTTATGGCGCATCAGGCAGAAATCAGCGCGGCGCGTTTGCAGCAACGCATAGGCCGAATCGAAACCGTACTGATCGATGAAGTGGTCGAAGAGGGCGCGGTGGCACGAAGCAAAGCCGATGCGCCGGAAATCGACGGACAGGTGTTTATCGATGGTGCGACGCATTTGAAAGTCGGCGATTTTGTCGATGTCGAGCTGGAAGAAGCCGATGACTATGATTTGTGGGGGCGCTTGGTTTAAGGCCTTTAGGTCAGGGTAATTCACGGCCTTTAGGGTACCCGTTATGATCGTTTTGCGGGCGCGAATTTATTCGCGCTTTTTGCCTGGTTCCCACGCTCCGGGTGGGAACCGGAGCTATTAATGCTGTTATTTTCTCCGTGTCCTTCGTGTTCTCTGTGGTAAATAATTTTTTCAGTTCGATTCGGATAATGCTCTCACTAAGCTCTCTAACGTAGCAATTTGTGTTGAAAAACCAAGACGAATGTTATAATATAACACTTAACTTTAGCTAAACGGTTTTTGCAATGAACACACCCGCCCAAGCAAGCCATGATGACTCCTATGCATCGGAACACGATCATAAAAAATGTGTCAGCGAGGCATTAGGCACTGCCGAGCATTTGTGCGTAGTACGCGGGGTGCAATTAACGCCGATACGCCATCAAGTGCTGGAATTGATCTGGGAAAATCATAAAGCCGTTAAAGCTTACGAATTATTGGATCGGCTCAAGCCGCAGATGGATGCGGCAAAACCGGCGACGATTTATCGCGCCCTGGATTTTTTGATCGAACAGGGCCTGATTCACCGGGTCGAGAGCCTCAATGCCTTTGTCGGTTGCCGTTGTTCCGCCCATCAGCATGAGCAGTTGTTATTGATCTGCAATAACTGTCAGGAAGTGGAAGAGCGCTCAGCACCGGAAGTCATGCAGGCGCTATCTCAGGAAATCAAACAGGCCGATTTCATTGTCCACAGCAAGGCTCTCGAAATTCACGGGATATGCGTAAAATGCGCGCAAACCATGGCTGGAGAGCAACACTGATCCTGACTGCTTTTTTAAAGGCAGTCAGGCTTACTGGTTGTTATGTTATAACATTATTCAAGATGCCGTTTTAATTCGGTTAGTGGATGATATTTTTCAGGAAACACGATTAAAAAACTATGAATAAAAAACTTGCCATCATTTTCTTATCGACCGGGGTCTTAGGCGCTAACGCCAGTGCGGCTGACAATGATGTCCAGCAACTGGATGAGATGGTTGTTATTAGCTCGGGTATCAAGCATACCACGGCAAAATCGGCCAAACCGGTGACGGTGTTGACTGGCGACCAGTTACGCATCAGCGTGGGCACAACCATCGGCGATACCCTAAAGAATGAACTTGGCGTTACCAGTCAATCATTCGGCTCCGGGGTCGGTACGCCGGTCATTCGTGGGCAATCCGGGCCCAGGGTGCGAGTCATGCAGAATAGCCTGGGCAATAATGACGTGTCGTCATTAAGCCCGGATCATGCCAACGGGGTTGATCCGATTCTGGCCGAACGGATTGAACTGTTACGCGGACCCTCGACGCTGCTGTATGGCAGCGGCGCTATCGGCGGCGTGGTCAACGTGATCGACAACCGGATTCCCGAACAGGTTCCCGACAAGCTGATCGGCGGAGCCGGTGAGCAACGTTATGATTCGGCAACCAATGAAACGTCCAGCGCACTTAAACTCGAAGGCGGCAAAAACGGTTTTGCCTATCATGTCGATGGCTTTTATCGTGATCAAGGCAATACTCATATTGGCGGAACGGCGATTGATGAAACGGCCGTCCGCTTACATGATCCCAGCTTTAACAGCCTGCCAGCCGGTGAATTGCAAAATTCATCAGGATTGATTGATAACACCCATGCCCGTTCACGCGGTGGCTCCGTCGGTTTATCGATGATAGGTGATGCCGGTTTAGCCGGTGCGTCGATCAACAGTCTGGAAAAAAACTACGGTATTCCGCCGGATGGCCATGGCGAAGCGCCGGTAAACGTCGATTTAACTCAAACCAAATATGATTTCAAGGGGCAACTCAATAAGCCGTTCGCTTTTGCCGAAGAAGTTCGGATGAAATTCGGTTATACCGACTATAAGCATGTGGAAATGGAGGGTGGTGTTGCCGGCACCACTTTTTTGAATGAATCGTTTGAAAGCCGCCTCGAACTTGAGCATCAACCTATCGGCGCGATTAAAGGCGTAACCGGCTTTCAATCCCTTAACAGCCAATTTGTAGGTTTAGGCGAAGAAGGTAAAGTTATACCAAAATCAAACACTAATTCTTACGGCATTTTTGTCGTGGAGTCTCTCGAAAATGGCCCGGTAACCTATGAATTGGGCGGGCGTGTTGAGTGGCAAACGATTGATCCTGAGGGTTTGGCTAGCGTTTCTCATATACCGGTGAGCGGTTCCGCCTCAGCGTTATGGGATATTAACGACCAGCACCAGATGAGTCTGGGCTTTACCCATTCACAACGTGCGCCGCAGGTGCAGGAATTGTTTGCTGATGGTTTTCATCATGCGACGCGCAGCTATGAACAAGGCAATGCCAATTTAACCACAGAAACGTCCAATAATATTGACTTGGGCTATCGCTTTAACGCGGACTGGATGACAGCCGACCTTAACCTGTTTCATAACTGGGTGGGCGATTATATTTACCAGCAGCGATCTTCCGATCAATTATTTAATAAAGATGATGGCGTTTTTCAACGCTCCGGTATTGATTGCGATGAGTGCTTTCCGTTGCTGAACACTCAGCAGGCAGCGGCTGTCTTTAAAGGCTTTGAAGCCCAAACCGTGTTCCCGCTGATGCAAAACCGTTACGGTGCGGTCGATCTGACCTTATTCGGCGACTACACGCGCGGCACCTTTGAACAGGGCAATAATGTGCCGCGTATGCCGCCGCTACGCTATGGTTTACAACTCAGCTACGAGAAAAGTGATTGGTCAACTCATGCCCGGTTGACTAGAGGTGAGGCGCAAACCCATGCAGGCGAAAATGAGACCAGTACCGCGTCTTATTTGTTGCTCAATTTGGGTGCCCAGTACCGCTTGGCGAGCTTGGGCGATTCGGAAATGCTGCTGTTTGCAAAAGGCAAGAACATGCTGAATGAAAATATCCGCAATTCCACCTCGTATCTGCGTAATTTCGCTCCAGAACCGGGACGCAGTGCTGAGATAGGTATTCGAGTGAGTTATTAAGGTTGAATGCCGATAGTTTTTTATCGCCTATCAAAGAATAGGCTTGACGAATGCGCGTAATCTTATAGAATACGCGGCTCGAACTGCGGAGCGGTAGTTCAGTTGGTTAGAATACCGGCCTGTCACGTCGGTGGTCACGGGTTCGAGCCCCGTTCGCTCCGCCATCTCCAGGCATGATTTCACTGCCGATAAAAAACAATCCACCGTAAACTGCCGGTAAGTTTTTTGCATCAAGCGTAACTGGTTGGCCTCCTCGGTCAGGCCATTTATGGTTTTATCATCAAAATTAGCGTTTTTTTGAAATCATCCCGATAGTTATGCTGTAAAATCACTGTTTTTTGATCTTAGCTTTCAGATGACCACCAGGCTACCCGTACCGCGTATCGCATTAACTCCCGGAGAACCCGCCGGCATAGGTCCCGACCTTTGTATTCAGCTTGCACAGCAGGATTTACCCTGCGAAATCATCGTTATAGCCAGCCCGAAATTATTGGCAGAGCGCGCCGCACAGTTAGGTTTACCGCTACAGATAAAAGAGTTTGACAGCTCTTCGCCTGCTGCGGCCCAGACTGCCGGATGCTTGACGGTATTGCCGGTGGAACTGCCAGAGCCGGTTCAGTGCGGACAATTGAATCCGGCCAATAGCCGTTATGTGTTGAAAACCATCACCAAAGCGACCAGAGGCTGCATGGATGCGGTTTTTGATGCGATGGTCACCGGTCCAGTCCACAAGGGTGTTATCAACGATGCGGGTCTGCCTTTTAGCGGACATACCGAATTTATTGCCGACATTACCGGCGGACATCCGGTGATGATGCTGGCAACGCCGGGTTTGCGGGTGGCGTTGGTGACGACGCATCTGCCGCTGTCGGAAGTCAGTTCAGCCATTACCCGTACCCGCTTACGAGCGGTTATTCGGGTGCTGGATCACGAACTGAGAACACGCTTCGGCATAGATTTCCCTAAAATACTGGTGTGCGGGCTTAATCCGCATGCCGGTGAAAACGGTCATTTGGGTAGGGAAGAAATCGACATTATCGAACCGGTACTTGACAGCTTTCGCAAACAGGGCTTGAATCTGCATGGGCCGTTACCGGCTGACACGCTGTTCACCGACAAGTATCTGGCTACGGCAGATGCGGTATTGGCGATGTATCACGATCAGGGTCTGCCGGTGCTTAAATATATCGGATTCGGGAAAGCTGTCAATATTACGCTGGGGCTACCGGTTATCCGCACTTCGGTTGACCACGGCACGGCGCTGGATCTTGCCGGCAGCGGTAAGGCCGATTTAGGCAGTCTTCAGTTTGCCTTGCAAACTGCATTAACCCTGATTACGCAATAAACAAATAAAATGGCACATACTCCGCGCAAGCGCTTCGGTCAGAATTTTCTTCATGACCACAATATTATTTACAATATTATCTCCAGCATTCAGGCTATTCCTGACCAACATTGGGTTGAGATAGGGCCGGGGCAGGGTGCATTGACCGAGCCGTTACTGAACGAAAAAGTGCGGTTGGACGTAGTTGAGCTTGATAGGGATCTGGTGGTTTTGCTCAGGGAGAAGTTCAAGCACTATCCTAAGCTGCAAATTCACAGCGCCGATGCGTTAAAGTTTGATTTTTCGGCGCTGGCTGATGAAGGTAAAAAACTGCGCATTATCGGCAATTTGCCCTATAACATTTCAACGCCGCTGATGTTCCATTTGCTGGATAACGCTTATTGCATTGAAGATATGCATTTCATGCTGCAAAAGGAAGTGGTTGACCGGATTTGCGCATCTCCCGGCAGTAAAAAGTACGGCAGGCTTAGCGTCATGATGCAATATTTTTGCGAAACTGAGATGTTATTCGAAGTGCCGCCGGAAAGCTTCGACCCGGCCCCGCAGGTAACGTCTGCTATCGTCAGATTGGTGCCGCATCTACAACCGCCTGTTGTGGTGAATGATATGGCAAAGCTCAATCGGGTGGTCACGCAGGCGTTTTCTCAGCGGCGCAAAACCTTGCGTAATTCGCTGAAAAAACTCATTGCCGAGGAAGAAATTGTCGCCTTGGGTATAAACCCGATATTAAGGGCCGAAAGCATTACGCTGGCCGAGTTTGCAAGCTTGAGTAATCTGCTGCAGGACCTGTAGTAAGCATCGCGTACTAGGGTTCCCAAGCTTCAGCTTGGGAACCGGCGCTAATTTTTCTTCATATCCTTGGTGGTGAAAATTCTTTTCAAACAGAAAAGCTCTCGCCGCAGCCGCAGGTGCCTTTTACATTCGGGTTGTTGAACTGGAAGGCTTCGTTAATGCCTTCCCGGCGATAATCCAGTTCTATACCGTCGACAAATTCCAGGTCGTTTGCGGCTACGATGACTTTTACGGCGAAATTTTCAAACACCGCATCGCCTTCATTCAGCGTATCGGCGTAATCAATCGTATAAGCATATCCAGAGCAACCGGATTGCTTTACGCCCAGCTTTAAGCCTAAGCCTTTACCGCGTTTTTCCAGTTGTTTTTTGATTTGCCTAGCGGCACTTTCAGTTAATGAGACAGACATACAACCTCTTTATCTTGTTAAGGAGTTTACTTGTTTAATAAATTCAATGACTTCAGCTTCAGTGTTGGCTTTGCCTAAACTGATGCGAATTGCGCTTTTTGCTTGGGCAGGATCAATGCCCATGGCAACCAAAACCGGACTGGCTTCTCTGATACCGCTGGCGCAGGCTGAGCCGCTAGATACGGCAATGCCTTTTTGATCCAGCTGCATCAGCAGCATTTCACCATCGATACCGTGGATGCCTACCTGCACGGTATTGGGTAATCGTTCTGCCTGCTCTGCAAAAACTGTCAGGCCGGGCATAGCTCTTAAACCATGTTCCAGCAGCGTCCTCAGTTTTAGCAAATGTGCCTGGCGTTCGGCAAGTTCTAATTTGGCAAGTTCTGCCGCCTTACCAAAACCGACGATAGCGGCGACATTTTCAGTCCCTGCTCTGAACCCTTGTTCCTGTCCGCCACCTAACAAGATGGGTTTTATGGCTACAGATTTTTCAAAGACTAGCGCGCCGCAGCCTTTTGGTCCGTAGATTTTATGACTGGACAGCGACATCAAATGCGCGCCGAGCCGATTGAAATCGACCGGGATTTTTCCCAGCGCCTGCACGGCATCGGTATGAACCTTGATGCCGTGCGCTTTTAGCTGGTCGGCATAGTGTTCGATATTCTGTATTGCGCCGGTTTCGTTATTGGCCAGCATTATCGAAACCAGACTAGGTTTTAGCGAAATCACTTCGTCGATAGCATCCTGCGGAATCCGTCCGTTTGCATCAACATCAAGTAGGGTCAGCGGATGTCCCATACTTTGCAGATGCAGGGCAGGCTCAATAACTGAAGGATGTTCAGTGGCTGAAACCGCGAGTCCGGCCTGAGGAGCCAGCGTTGCCAAAGCCAGATTGTTGGCTTCGGTGCCGCCGCTGGTAAAAATAATTTGCCCCGGTTGGACGCCAATCAGAGCTGCAAGCTGTTCACGCGCAGCATCGATAGCGCTACGACAGGCTCTGCCGTGGCGATATAAGCTGGAAGGATTTCCGTAGAATGTTTTCAGGAAAGGCAGCATAGCGTCGAAAACGCGATCATCTATCGGTGTGGTCGCGTTATGATCAAAGTAAATCATTTATATCGCCAGGGATGGTGTGTATGCCGCAAGACTGTCGGGAACAGTCGCGGCGCAAGCATTAGTCGGGATGACGATAAATTTCAATAGTGTGCTGCGCATTGTGATCCTGTCTTTTGGCGACGTCTTGAACCTGATTTTTTTCTAATAGGTCGGCTAAAGAAATATCCTCCAAATAATCTCTAATCTGTTCACTCAATCCCACCCACAGGTCATGTGTTAAACAGGCTTGCTCTTTCTGGCAGTTGGCTTCGCCGCCACATTTAGTTGAATCAAGCGATTCATCGACAGCGGTGATAATCTCGGCAATATTAATATCGCTGGTTTTACGACACAGTTTGTAACCGCCGCCAGGTCCGCGGACACCTTTTACCATGCCTGCCCGGCGTAAGCGGGCAAACAGTTGTTCCAGATAAGATAAGGAAATAGTTTGACGAGTCGCAATATCAGTCAATGTTACTGGCTTGATTTGACTGTGAAAAGCCAAGTCGAGCATTGCAGTGACCGCATAGCGACCTTTAGTAGTTAAGCGCACAATAGTATCCTCTATAAATACCGTTAAGATATTGTTACTATACTTAACCTAGTAAATTAGTCAACTATTATGGCCTTGGCGCGCAGGAGAAAAGTACAAGGAGTAGGGTCCAAGATTCAAAGTGGGGTGATTCGCAATAAATGCAAATATTATATTTATCAGCTTAATCCCTGATAATGCTTCTTCACCTTTTGTCTTGACCATTGAGCCTTAACCATTGAATCTCTATTCATCCTCAATTTCGCAACCGTTCAGTTTAGGGATTGAGGACTCTTTGTATTGAATACCTGCATCATTAAGCGCTTTTTGTAGAGTTTCTATCTGCTTGTCCATCGCTTGAATATGATCCAGCATGTGATTAATCGCGTAGGCAATGGGATCGGCCACGTCAGTTGTTGCTCCGTAGGCATGAAAACCCATTTTATAGGCAATCTTGTCACGCTCGGCGGTGGCGGATTTACTGTTAGGATCGACGATGTGAGCGGGGATTCCAACGGCGGTTGCACCCGGCGGTACCGGTTTTAAGACCACTGAGTTTGATCCGATCCGAGCGTTTTCACCAATATCAATAGGCCCTAAAACTTTTGCCCCTGCACCTATCACTACGCCATTATGCAAGGTCGGATGACGCTTGCCTTTATCCCAACTGGTTCCGCCTAAGGTGACGCCATGATACAAGGTGCAGTCGTCACCTATAACGGCTGTTTCGCCGATCACTACGCCCATGCCGTGATCAATAAAAAAACGCCTGCCGATGATGGCGCCCGGGTGAATTTCAATCCCCGTTAGCCATCGGCCGATATGGGCAATAAACCGTGCCAGCCATCTGAATTCGGCTAGCCAGAAAAAATGACTGAGTCGATGAATTAAAATGGCATGAAATCCGGGGTAAGTCGTCATCACTTCAAAGGCTGTTTGCGCCGCCGGATCGCGGTCAAAGACGCAGGCAATGTCTTCTTTCAGTCGGTTAAACATCGTTACTCCTCTTGTGGCCTTGAGACATTCTCAAGATGCCTCTGAGAATATCTAGCTCCTTGGTGTTCATTTGCACCCGGTTATAAATCCGGCGCAAACGCCGCATAATAGATTTTGATTTGGCCGGATGCATAAAGCCTATATCGGTTAATGCTTCAGCCATGTGCACATAGAAAGACTCCATTTGCGTTGCTGTAGCCAAAGGGTCTTCATCTTTATCGCCGACCTGGATTTGTTCTTCGGCGGCTTGCCCGGATGTGACAAATAATTCATAACAAACAACCTGCACGGCGGCAGCAATGTTTAAAGAACTGTATTCGCTGTTACAGGGGATGCGCAGCAAAAAGTGACACAGATCCAGTTCATGGTTTTTCAGGCCTGAATTTTCCCGGCCGAAAACGATAGCGACGTTGTTGCCGGGTTCATGCACTAACACTTTTTCCGCGCATTCTCTCGGTGACAATTCCGGCCAGCTGATGGTTCGACCTCGGGCGCTGGCGCCAATCACTAGCTGGCAATCGGCAATGGCTTCTTGCAAGCTCTGGCAAACAATTGCGCCAGCCAACACATCATCTGCACCTGAAGCCCTGGAAGTGGCGTCGGCACTGGGAAATATCTTTGGCGAAACCAGATAAAGGTTGTGCATTTTCATGTTTTTCATGGCACGGGCAACGGCACCTATATTCCCCGGATGCGTTGTTTCGACCAGTACTATTTTTATAGTAGACAGCAAGGCGATGTCCTTAGTTAAAAAAAGAGCCTAAGTTTAGCAAAATATTTGGTATTATATGGGGTTTTCGACCATTGCCCCTTTGCAATCGTCTATGCTTATATAAATCCGCCTATGCAACCCATGTTAAATACTGCCGTCCGTGCCGCAAGAAGCGCCGGCGACTTGATCCTCCGCTCATCAGATAATATCGGTCACCTCAAGGTCGACCAAAAAGGTAAAAACGATTATGCCAGTGAGGTCGATCGTATGGCCGAACGGGAAATCATCAACATTATCAAGACGGCTTATCCCGAGCACAGCATCCTGGCAGAAGAAAGCGGCGAGCATCAGGGTAACGATTTTGTCTGGATTATTGATCCGCTGGACGGCACTACCAACTTTCTGCACGGTTTTCCACAATACGCTGTTTCCATTGCTCTAAAGCATAAAGGCAAGATTGAAATCGGCGTCGTTTACGACCCGTTACGCGATGAGTTATTCACCGCCAAACGCGGTGGAGGGGCCATGTTAAACAGCCGTCGTCTTCGGGTGACCAATCAGAACAGTTTGAAAGGTGCATTAATCGGCACCGGCTTTCCGTTTAAAACCGATTTGCACATGGATGCTTATTTAAAAATGTTCCGTTCAATAGCCGTTGATTCGGCCGGCATTCGCCGCGCAGGTTCTGCGGCGCTGGATTTGGCCTATGTGGCTGCCGGTCGCTTGGATGGTTTTTGGGAAATAGGCCTGATGGAGTGGGATATGGCCGCCGGTCTTTTATTGATAAAGGAAGCAGGCGGTGTCATTACCGATTTTTCTTTCAATGATAAGTATCTGGAGTCAGGCAACGTGATTGCTGCTAGCCCAAAAATGCATCAGATCATGTACCAGCTTATCGAGCCGTATGTGACTGATAATTTGAAATAGTTATGTCAAAAAGGGCGACCAGCCAGTCGCCCCTACAGTTTTAAAATATCTGCAACGCCAGCATTAGCGCATCTTCGCGGCCGTTTTCTGCAGGATAATAGCCTTTTCTGATGCCGATTTCGTTGAAACCCATGTCCTCATAAAGGGCGATGGCAGCGGTATTGGACGGCCTGACTTCAAGGAACATGGTTTCTGCCCGGCCTCTGGCGGTTTCGATAAGGTTTTGCAGCATTTTACGGCCTATCCCTTGTCCCTGTTCGGCAGCCGCCACACAAATATTTAACACATGTGCTTCGCCTACACTGATCGAAAGTATGCTGTAACCCAGCACCGTATCATTCTCTTCACAGACCCAGCAGCTATAGTTAGCTTTAAAGCAATCCCTGAAAATGTCCTCTCCCCAGGGGGCGTGATAGTTGGCCCTTTCAATGGCCATGACGCCGGGTAAATCGGAGCTGCGCATTTTTCTCAAACGCATTAAATCTTTCCGGCCTACCGAATCGGGAAATATTTTGGCGTAGAATTCTCTATCCGCATCATAAATCATAAAGTCTTTTATTTTTTCTAATGTTCCCCACATGACCTACCTTTGATGGTTTCTAATTATTTGCATCGCGAATTTTAGATCTGCCCAGGCTTTATGCTTGTCCAGTAATGATCTTAATAAGTGCGCCGGGTGATAGGTTACAACAACCGGCGTATCATTTAAAGTGTGTATTTTGCCTCTTAGTTCGGCTATCGGCTCATCGGTGTCTAACAAGGCCAGCGCGGCAACATGGCCTAAAGCCAGAATGATTTTCGGTTTGATTAGTGCGTGTTGTCGCAGCAAATAAGTTTTGCAGGTTTCAACTTCGATGGGCTTGGGTTCTCGGTTATCGGGAGGTCTGCACTTGACGACATTGGTTATAAAGACTTGTTCCCGGTCAAGGTCGATGGCTCTTAGCATTTCCGTCAGCAATTGACCCGCCTTGCCGACAAAAGGCAAGCCTTGCCGATCTTCGCTTTGTCCGGGCGCTTCGCCGACTATCATCCAGTCGGCGTTTTTATTGCCTGAGCCAAAAACAGTTTGGGTGCGAGTGTTACACAAATTACACCGCGTGCATGGAGCGACTTCAGCTTGCAAGACTTCCCAGTTGTCGGCCGATTCAGCGATAACGTTCGGCGCTAGCAGGTTATCGGCTTTGGGCAGCCAGACATCAATGCCCATTGCTTCGAGGTATTGCAGACGCGTTGCGTTATCCAAAACCTTTTACCACCTTAATTCAAACATCCCCTTTTTGAGGATGTCGGCGTTGATCGGGGCTGTGCAGCTTATTCAGCGCATTAATATAAGCTTTGGCAGACGCAATCACAATATCGGTATCAGCACCCAAACCGTTAACAATCCTGCCCGCTTTTTCAAGACGAATAGTGACTTCGCCCTGAGCATCGGTGCCGTTGCTGATACTGTTAACCGAATAAAGTTCCAGTGTGGCTTCGGACTGTACCAGTTTTTCTATGGCTTTTAAACTGGCATCTACAGCGCCGCCGCCTTCGGCATTACCGGTGACTTCTTTATTGTCGACACGTAAGGTAACGGTTGCGTTGGGTATTTCGCCGGTTTCCGAACACACTTTGAGGGCGATCAGTTTGACATGCTCATCTTCCGCCTCAAAACCGGCTTCCGAGATCAATGTTTGCAAATCTTCGTCAAAGATTTCGTGCTTTTTATCGGCCAGTTGCTTAAAGCGGGCAAAGGCCTCGTTCAACTCTTCTTCCGAGCCGAACTCAAAGCCCAGTTCGCTGATGCGGCTCTTAAACGCATTCCGGCCTGAATGTTTGCCCAGCACCATGCGGTTAGCCGTCCAGCCGACATCTTCGGCGCGCATGATTTCATAGGTCTCGCGGCTTTTTAATACGCCGTCCTGATGGATGCCCGCCTCATGGGCAAAGGCGTTGGCGCCGACGATGGCTTTGTTGGGCTGTACAGGAAAACCGGTGATTGACGATACCAACTTTGAGCAGGTCAAAATCTCGCGGGTGTCTATGCCGGTTTGGCAGGTAAATACATCCTTACGGGTACGCACAGCCATGACCACTTCTTCCAGAGAGGCATTGCCGGCGCGTTCACCCAAGCCGTTAATCGTGCATTCAACCTGCCGTGCGCCGTTCATGACCGCCGATAAGGAATTGGCCACAGCAAGCCCCAGGTCATTGTGGCAATGCACCGAAAAAATTGCCTTATCCGAATTGGGGATGCGACGGATCAGATTCGCAATAGTCGCGCCGAATTGATCGGGAACGCTGTACCCTACGGTATCGGGAATATTCAGCGTCGTGGCTCCGGCATCGATAACCGCCTCCAATATCCGACACAAAAAGTCTTCATCCGAGCGTCCGGCATCTTCCGGAGAAAATTCGACATCATCGGTATATTGCCGTGCGCGTTTGACCGCCCTGACCGCATATTCGATCACCTGTTCCGGCTGCATCTGCAACTTCATTTGCATATGGATCGGTGAGGTGGCGATGAAGGTATGAATTCGCGCCCGGTTAGCGCCTTTTAGCGCTTCGCCCGCACGGTCTATATCCTTGTCCAGCGCTCTGGCCAGTCCGCATACCACGCTGTCTTTTATGATGTTGGCTACGGCTTGTACGGCTTCAAAATCGCCGGGACTGGCTGCAGGAAAACCGGCCTCAATCACATCAACCTTTAAACGCTCCAAGGCCTTGGCAATTCTGACTTTTTCCTCGCGAGTCATGGATGCGCCGGGGCTTTGCTCGCCATCGCGCAAGGTTGTGTCGAATATTATTAATTTGTCATTCATAAAAACTCCATCGATGGAGAGCTATCGACGGTTACATCGATATAGGGAAATAAGGGGGTATAAGTATTAAATGGAAATAGATTGATTGCCCATCAGGGCAGGTATCTTAAAGGCAGGTATAGCCACGCACGCAAGGCAGTTCCGGCAGCAAGTGTGCCGGAAAGCGGGATTTGAAATGCAGGGATTATTTGAATAAACATGGTCGTGACTATACGCCAATGGCTGTGCGGCCTCAAGCAGATTTTACGCTTTACGCTCCTGCAGCTTGCGTCTGCGCATGACCAAGGTAATTACCGGGCCTGAAATCGCATAGCCTAAAAACAACAGGAACAACATTGTTTGCGGCTGCGCCATCACAAAAGCGATCCCCAGCATCACGGCAATCGCGACAATAAAAGGCACTTTGCCTTTTAAATCGATGCTTTTAAAGCTGGAATAACGAAAATTACTGACCATTAGCAAGCCGGTGCTGATCGTTAACACCAGCGCAAAATATTTGAATAGTTCGATGTCGTATTTATACTCCAGACATATCCAGATGAATCCGGCAAGAATCGCGGCGGCGGCAGGGCTGGGGAGTCCCTGGAAATAATTCTTATCGGCTGTTTGCAGCTGAGTATTAAAGCGCGCCAGTCTTAATGCACCGCCCGCCGTATGGACAAAAGCAGCAAACAGACCCACTTTACCGAGGCTCGAAAACGCCCATAAATACATCACCAAAGCGGGTGCTGCGCCAAATGAAACCATGTCTGAAAGACTGTCGTATTGAGCGCCGAATTCGCTTTGCGTATGAGTTAACCTTGCCACCCGACCATCCAGACCGTCCAGAATCATCGCGACAAAAATGGCGATAACAGCGGTTTCGTAGCGCCCGCCCATTGCTGAAGTAATCGCATAGAAACCGGAAAACAGGGCTCCCGTGGTAAACAAATTAGGCAGTAAATAAATTCCACGACGACGAGTTAAGCGTTTTTCTGGAAGCATATTGCAATCAATCCTTAGGTTTTAGGAAGTCAGTAAAAAACATAGCGTCAAATTATACAATGAGCCTGCAAACTGCACCTAGCTTAATCAAAATCAGATCGACCCTGTCCTTGGTTTGCGAATCATTGAAAATTTTCAAAAACAAGCGCAGGTTCAGTATCCATAAAAATTTTGTCCTTAAATTCACGGAGATAAATAGCATTTAGCGTCACTTCTTCATACAGCCAATAATAAAAGTCGCTCTCGAAGACGCTGTGTCTGTCGGTATATTTGCATTGTACCCATTGATTATCCAGTGATCCGATTACGCTAGGCGTTTTATCGGATTGAGTGCGGCCAGAATACCCAATGACTTTATCGTCTAAATTCAGTTGAAACCGGTCAAATTGAATTTTTCCGTCGGCTAATGATGCATATTTTAAGCGGCCGCCTTGTCTATCATCGCCGTGCCGATCTATTACGCAGTGCTTATTGACAGCATAAAAAGCGGGCGGAAAGATGATGGGGTGCCGGTCTGGAATATTGGCGCGCTCCAAAACATGCGTTGCCGTTCGTTGACTTTTATCCCATTGTTTGATGATTATTTGCAAAACCAACATGGTTATTTTTCCGCGTGTGTTGATGGGGCATCAGGTTAATGATCATTAATATTTCCTCTTAGTGCTTTAAGCCGACCCTGTTTAGTTTTGCTGTCCAAACGCCTCAATTTTGATCCTTTGGTAGGCTGGGTGGCTTTGCGCTTTTTGTGTATTATCGCCACACTTTGAATTAATGCCTGTAGCCGACTGAGGGCGTCTTCTTTGTTTTTTTCCTGGGTGCGATACTGCTGTGCCTTGATCACAATGACGCCTTCTTTTAAAATGCGCTGATCATTTAAAACTAATAGTTTTTCTTTGTAAAACTCGGGTAATGATGACGCATTAATATCAAAGCGTAAATGAACAGCGGTTGAAACTTTATTGACATTCTGCCCGCCAGCTCCCTGTGCACGAATCGCATGAACTTCAATCTCATGGTCCGGGATACTGACTTGGTTGGATATTTGCAACATTGATGTGATGCTCTTTTGTTAATTGGGCGGCGCTGAGCGATTATACGTTATTTGCTTTTGGACTTAGGGGATGGTTATGACCTGCGTGCTCTTGTATCGCTTCCTTTCTGATTTCGGTACTTCCGCTGTTTATGATTTACAATATGCAAACAGATAGCAGTTTTGTTCGACAAGGCGTTATTGTTGCTGAACCTCGCGTACACAGCAGCTGCATGTGATGATTAACAGTATTTTTGAATAAGACAACCTACCATCGGAGCGATAAAGAATGACTAATCATGTTACTTTGACCCAGTTTATCATCGAACAGCAGCGCGGGTTGCCGGGGGTATCGGGAACGTTTACTTTGTTGCTTAACGATGTGGTTACCGCGTGTAAGAAAATTTCGCATTTGGTCAATCGGGGCAATCTGGTCGGCGTGCTGGGTAGCGCAGAATCCGAGAATGTACAAGGTGAAGTGCAAAAGAAACTGGACATCATTACTAATGACATTATGGTGGAGGCGCTGAACTGGACCGGCCATTTGGCAGGCATGGCATCGGAAGAAATCGATGGCATCATCCCCATTCCCTCGCAGTACCCCAAAGGCAAGTATCTGGCGTTGTTCGATCCGTTAGACGGTTCTTCAAATATTGATGTCAACTTGGCGGTAGGTACCATATTTTCTATATTGCGTTGCCGTGAAGGTGCGGAACCAACGATGGAGGATTTTTTACGCAAGGGTTCCGAGCAGGTTTGCGCCGGTTTTGTGCTTTACGGTCCGTCAACAATGATGGTTTTAACCACCGGACATGGGGTTAACGGCTTTACTCTGGATCAGGATATTGGCGAATTTATCCTGACTCATCCCGCTATGACGATTCCTGCTGAGACCAGTGAATTTGCCATCAATATGTCGAACCAGCGGTTTTGGGAACCTCCGGTACAGCGTTATATCGAGGAATGTTTGCAGGGTACCGAAGGTGTGCGCGAAAAAGATTTCAATATGCGCTGGATTGCGTCTATGGTGGCTGAGGTTTACCGGATACTCACGCGTGGCGGGATTTTTATGTACCCGTATGATTTGCGCGATCCGTCAAGAGCCGGAAAACTGCGTCTGATGTACGAAGCCAATCCGATGGCATTTATTGTCGAGCAAGCGGGCGGTGTCTGCTCTACCGGACGCGAGCGCATTCTCGACATGAATCCCACAGGGCTGCATCAGCGGGTTCCGGTTATCTTGGGATCGAAAAACGAGGTCGAACGGATTGTCGGGTATCATTTGGCTAAAGGTTAAAGGCTAAAGGCTAAAAATCGTCTATCGTTCCACTACGGAGACTGTGAAAGTATTCGTATGGTCATCGTTCCCACGCTCCAGCGTGGGAATGCATACGGCAACGCTCCAGCGTTGCTAACAACGGTGCGAAAGACTAAAAAACAGCCGCCCTGTATGATAAAATTTCGTTTCCTTAATTTCACCTTTGAGTTTTTCCATGAACAAACCTAAAAAAGTCGCAATTCTTACCGCAGGGGGCTTGGCCCCCTGCTTAAACTCAGCCATCGGCAGCCTTATCGAGCGTTATACTGAAATCGATCCCAGCATCGAAATCATCTGTTATCGTAGCGGCTATAAAGGCCTGCTTCTGGGCGATTTTTATACGGTCACCCCGGAAATTCGTGAAAAAGCCGGTCTTTTACATCGTTTTGGCGGTTCGGCGATCGGCAACAGCCGCGTCAAACTGACTAACGTTAAAGACTGCATTAAACGCGGATTGGTACAAGAAGGTCAGGATCCGCAAAAAGTGGCAGCCGACCAACTGGTTAAAGACGGCGTCGATATTCTGCACACGATCGGCGGTGACGATACCAATACCGCTGCCGCAGATCTTGCCGCTTTCCTAGCGAAAAACGACTATGGTCTTACCGTTATCGGTCTGCCTAAAACCGTCGACAATGACATATTTCCGATCAAGCAATCGCTAGGCGCATGGACGGCAGCCGAGCAGGGCGCTAGTTACTTCTGGAATGTGGTTGCCGAAAACAATGCCAATCCGCGTATGCTGATTGTCCATGAAGTGATGGGACGCAGTTGCGGCTGGCTGACTGCGGCTACCGCTGTGGAATACCGTAAATTGTTGGATCGCGCCGAATGGTTGCCTGAACTGGGTTTGGATCGCGCCACTTATGAAGTGCATGGCGTTTTTATTCCTGAAATGGCTATCGATTTGGCTGCCGAAGCGACGCGTCTGCGTGCGGTGATGGACAAAGTCGATTGCGTCAATATCTTCGTCTCGGAAGGCGCCGGCGTTGAGTCTATCGTTGCCGAAATGCAAGCCAAAGGACAGGAAGTGCCGCGCGATGCGTTCGGTCATGTCAAGCTTGACGCCGTTAATCCGGGTAAATGGTTTGGCGACCAGTTTGCCGAAATGATCGGTGCGGAAAAAACGCTGGTACAAAAATCCGGTTATTTTGCCCGTGCATCTGCTGCCAATGTTGAAGACATTCGCCTGATCAAGTCCTGTGCCGATCTCGCCGTCGAGTGCGCTTTCCGTCGTGAGTCCGGCGTTATCGGTCATGATGACGATAAAGGATTTGTACTGCGTGCGATTGAATTTCCCCGTATCAAAGGCGGCAAGCCTTTTGATTTGAATACAGGCTGGTTTAATCAAACCTTAGCTGAAATCGGTCAGGCTAAAGGTACTAAGGTAGAAGTTGGGCATTAAAATAATCTCTATCTAAGTATCAGTTTGCGTTGGTTTTCAATCTCAAGACGCTGTGAAAGTATTTCCACTCCAAGTGGGCGGGGTTTGCAACTCCGTTGTTGACGATTTAATGCCAGCCTGAGCGTACACAGTAGGCATGAAACGTAAACAACGGGGGCCAATATGCCCCGTCCGGTTGTGGCGGCGACTTTAGTCGCCCGGTCAGTATATTCAATCG
>JAQSDX010000038.1 GCA_029946125.1 Candidatus Methylobacter titanis | reverse complement strand
TGTCCTTCCGTCCTTAAGAAGGGTCCCGGTTCACTGCCGCACAGGCAGCTTAGAATTACACACTGCTTCCCGACAGCTGATCATCAATTTTTGCCAACACTTTTGCTAATAAATCTTTCTGGCCGGTCTGGAAATTTGCCGCATCGGTTTCCCGGCGCAACCAGGTGAACTGGCGTTTGGCCAGTTGTCGGGTGGCAATAATGGCTTTTTCGGTCATGGTGTCAAGGTCGTATTCGCTTTGCAGATACGACCAGGCTTGCCGATAACCGACGGCTCTGATCGACGGCATTTTGTCGGTTAAATCGCCTCGCTGATACAGTGCCGCGACTTCGTCGATAAAACCCTGCGCCAACATTTGCTTAAACCGCAGGGCAATGATGCCGTGCAATATGGCTCGGTCTTGCGGGGCGATAATCAGCTTTATTTTTTGATAGGGAATGTCTTGCGCCTGGGCTGCGGTAAAAAAAGACGTTAACGGTTTACCGCTGATTTTATAAACTTCCAGCGCGCGTTGTACGCGTTGCGGGTCGTTGGGGTGGATTCTTGCCGCCGCCTCCGGATCTATCCCGGCCAATCGCTGATGCAGCGCTTCTTTGCCCAGTTGCGCCAAGTCCTGATCGAGTTTGGCCCGAATGGCCGGGTCGGCTTCGGGCAATACGGCAAGACCGCTGTTCAGTACCTTAAAATACAACATGGTTCCGCCGACGACTATCGGGATTTTTCCGCGCCGGGTTATGTCGTCCATTAGCGCCAGCGCCTGTTTCCTGAACTGGCCGGTGGAATAGGCTTCTGCGGGGTCGAGTATGTCGATCAAATGGTGCGGGATGCCGCCCCGTTCATCCATCGTGGGTTTGGCTGTGCCTATATCCATGCCTTTAAACACCAGGGCTGAATCGACGCTGATGATTTCGCCGTTAAGTGCCTGGGCGAGTTGCACGGATAACGCGGTTTTTCCTGAGGCGGTAGGCCCCATCAGGAAAATAACGGGGGGATTGGGTTGAGTTTTCATAATTTTGGGTTACCTAGTTCTCACAGCGCGTCACTGCCATTAAGTTAAGCCGATTAGACAAAATAATGGCTAATATGGGGGTGACTTTAGTCACCGATTAAGCAGTAGGTTATTTACTGACTGGGCGACTAAAGTCGCCCCCACAATCATTATCATGTCTTTAATGGTAGTGACGCAGCGCGTGGGGGGAACGAGAGAAATGTTTTGAACGGAGAAAAACATCTTTCGCCCTTCGCCTATAATTTTATTGCCCGCGCAAAAAGAATTTATCCAGATCATGGGTCGATAATTCTATCCAGGTGGGTCTGCCGTGATTGCACTGCCCTATTCTTTCGGTTTGTTCCATATCCCGCAGCAGGGCGTTCATTTCATCAATGGTCAAGCGGCGGTGTGCGCGTACCGAGCCATGACAAGCTACCTTGGACAAGATTTCATTGGACTTTTCCTGTATCCGTTGACTCATGCCGTGCTCGATCAGGTCGGCCAGCACATCGCGAATCAGGGTTTCCATATCGGTATTGCCCAATAAAATAGGTATTGAACGCAGCACGATGGTTTCCGGCCCGGAACGATTGAGCTCAAAACCCAGGGTGTTGAAAAACTCGTGTTGGTCTTCAGCTAAATCCGCTTCGGCTGCACTGACGGTTATTTTAATCGGTAGCAATAAGGGCTGACTGGGCACTGTACCCTGTTGATATTGCTGTTTTAGGCGCTCGTAGGTAACCCGCTCGTGCGCCGCATGGGCATCGACCAGGATGATGCCGTTGGGAGTTTCGGCCAATATGTAGATATTGTGCAGATGCGCGATAGCATGGCCTAGCGGCATGGCTTCCGGTTGCGTTGCGGTTAACATCCGCTCGGGTTTAGGATACAGCGAGGCATAGGCTTGAATGGCTTCTTCTACCTGCAAAGGCAATGAGGCTTGTTGCGACGGACTTGAACGGTAAGACGGTTTAGCGTCAAAATTGGGCTTTGATTGTTGGGTTACGCTATCGCTCGGCAGTTGCTCCCTGCACTGCTCTACCTCCTGCATCCGTGCGGTCGTAACCCAACCTACATTGCTTGAATTAGCGTCCATGACGGGGCTTGTTTGCGACGACGGTTCGAAATCCGGTTGCTGGCTGGTGCCGTGTCCCGGTCTTAGATTTGCCAATGACCGATGCAGGGCCGAAAACAGAAAATCATGCACCAGACGGCCTTCCCTGAAGCGGACTTCAAGCTTTGCCGGATGGGCATTGACATCAACCAGGGTCGGATCGAGCGTCAGGTACAGCACGAAAACCGGATGCCGCCCGTGAAACAATACATCCTGATACGCCTGTTTAACGGCATGAGAAACCAGTTTATCCCTGACCAGTCTGCCGTTAACATAGAAAAACTGCATATCCTGCTGACTGCGGGAAAAGGTCGGCAAGCCAACCCAGCCGGTCAGTTGCAGGCCCGATGCTGCAAAGTCGATGGTTATCGAATTTTCGATAAAAGCCGATCCGCAAATACCGGCAATGCGTTGCTGTTGCTCGCTGTCCGTTGCCGCTGGTTTTAACGTGAGGATTTCCTTTTGATTGTGCGACAGGCTAAATCCAATATCGAAACGGCTCAGCGCCATGCGTTTGATCAAGGTTTCTATGTGAGCAAATTCGGTTTTTTCGGTTTTTAAAAATTTGCGTCTGGCCGGGGTGTTGTAAAACAGGTCGCGCACCTCAATGGTGGTGCCTTGCGGATGCGGATCGGGTTGCGGATTGAAATCCTGCTCAGTGCCGTCGGCATTCACGCGCCAGGCACAATCGGCATCGCTAATCCGTGAAATCAGCGTAAGCCTTGAAACCGAGCTGATGCTGGGCAAAGCCTCACCGCGAAAACCCATGCTGACCACTTGTTCCAAATCTTTTAAGCTGGAAATTTTACTGGTCGCATGGCGGGACAAGGCTAATGGCAAATCTTCTTTGACGATGCCGCAGCCGTTATCCCTAATTTTTATCAGCCTTGAGCCGCCCTGCTCTATCTCGATAATGACTTGGCTGGCTCCCGCATCAAAGCAATTTTCAACCAGTTCTTTAACGACCGAAGAGGGTCTTTCAACTACTTCGCCAGCGGCAATCTGGTTAATCAGTTGAGTGGGGAGTGAATGGATACGCATCAGCAAGCCTAAAACAAATAACGTATTTTATATGACTGGGGGGGATTTTTCACACTTCCTTTTGACATCCTCCCCGACTTAAAGAACGGGAAGGATGTCAACGTCTGTACTGCGGCTATCTCCAGCCCCCGCCTAATGCTTTGTAAATGTTTATTGTTGATATCCGTTGTTGTTTGGTCACATGGATTAATTCGATATTAGATTGCAGTGCGCTCTGTTGTGCCAGAAGCACCTCTAAGTAGCTTGCCCTGGCATATTTATAAAGCTCTTTAGAGGTGTCGACCGACTGTTTCAACACGTCGCTTTGTTGTTTTTTTAGCGCATTAATTTGTTGCAAATTCTGAATATTGGAGAGTTCATTTGCCACTTCAACATAGGCGTTCAAAATGGTTTTCTGATAGTTATACATTGCGGTCAACTGGTTGGCTTTTGCGGTGTTGAACTGTGCTTTCAACGCTTTCATATTGATAATCGGCGCAACTAGAGTACCCATCACCGAATAGGCGATTGAGGCTGGCGATGAAAATAAAAACTCGGGATTGAAGGCCTGAAAACCGAAACTCGCCGTAATGTTAAAATTCGGATAAAACGCGGCTTTGGCAGCTTTCAGATCGAACTTGCTGGCCTCAATCTGGAATTCCGCTGCACGGACATCGGGGCGGTTTGCCAATAATTGCGAGGGCACACCGGCTGAAATTTGTTGCGGAATCTCTTTGAAAAAAACGTTTTTCGCCCGTTCAATCGGTTGCGGGTAGCGTCCCAACAGGAAGTTAATTTTGTTTTCGGTTTCGGTAATTTGTTGCAGCGCATTTTTTTCCAAAACCTGAGTGTTGAGCAGTTGTGCGTTGAATTGTTGTACCGCTAATTCATTCGCCCTGCCCACTTCTTTTTGCAGTTTAACGACCTCCAGCGCCTCCTGTTGTTTTTGGATGGTCTGCCTGATGATGTCCAGTTCATTATCCAATGCCAACAATTCGTTATAGTAAATGGCGACATCGGCGACAAGATTGGAAATGACAAAGTTTGTCCCTTCAATGCTTGACAGGTATTGGGAAATGGCCGACTTGCGCTGGCTTCTTAACTTGCCCCAAATGTCAACTTCCCAGGATGACTGCAAGCCTACATACATATCGGGTAAATTGACGGGGATGTTTTGACCGGGGGTAATTTCAGTAGTCGCGTTACCCGCCCCATCCATTGTATATAAACCGAATCTGCGGACGCTGCCCCCTGCATTCAAACTGACTTGCGGCAGCATTGCCCCGTTTGCCAATTTCACGCTGGAACGCGACATTTCAATGCGCTGCAAAGCCATTTGCAAATCCATGTTATTGCTTATGGCGGTATCAATTAACTTGAGCAGCAGCGTATCGGTAAAATATTGCCGCCACTTGATGCTAGCAATGGTGGTGCTGCTTTTCTGATTTTGGAAGCTTATCGGTATTTCCTTTTCGGGAATAGACAAGTTGGTATTGAGCGAGCATCCGCTGAAGCTTATCAGCAAAAACGCAATGCTAAGGGTGTAATAAATTCTAGTCATCATTAGGCGTTAAATAGTTTCAGTGAATGGCGTTTCTTCTTTTTTGGGGCCACGATGATACTTTTCTGTCAGGGTGGCAAAGATCACATATAGACCCGGGATGATAATTACCCCGAAAATGGTCCCAAAAATCATTCCCCCTGCTGCTGCCGAGCCGATGGTGTTGTTGCCGATCTCCCCGGCACCTGAGGCAAACATTAACGGAATAAGACCGGAAATAAAGGCAAATGAGGTCATTAATATAGGGCGCAAACGCAGTACCGCGCCTTCAATAGCGGCTTCAAACGGCGTTTTTCCTAGACGGTGCTGTAATGTGGCAAATTCAATGATCAGAATGGCGTTTTTGCCGAGTATGCCTATTAGCATGATCATCGCTAATTGCGCGTAGATATTATTTTCCAAGCCCATAATCCACAGTAAAAACAAGGCACCGAAGATACCAATGGGCAACGAAAGGATAACCGGCATGGGCATCAGAAAACTTTCATACTGTGCCGCTAGCAGCAAGTAAACGAATAACAAGCAAATCATGAACACATAAATTGCCTGGTTCCCTGCCTGCGCCTGATCTCTGGATGACCCTGCCCAATCGTAGCCAAAACCTTTCGGTAATTTTTGTGCCGCCACATCTTTAATGGCAGCAATAGCCTGCCCGCTGCTGTACCCTAAGGCAGGCTGTCCGTTTACCATGGCTGAGGTGTACATGTTGTAGCGTGTCACCTGCTCAGGGCCATAGACTTTTTCAATACGAAGAAAAGAAGAAAAGGAAACCATCTTCCCGGCATCATTTTTGATAGACAACTTCATCAGATCGTCAGGTTGAGCTCGATATTCGGGCAGCGCCTGCACCATCACTTTATACATCTGGCCAAAACGGATAAAGTTGGTCGCATATTCACTGCCCATCAAGGTTTGCAGGGTACTCATGGCATTTTCGGCAGTGATGCCTTTTTGCGCGGCCTTATCGCTATCAATATGCAGTAGAAACTGCGGAAAACTGACATCGAAAGTGGTGAATGCATTGACTATTTCGGGTCGCTTGTTAAGTTCCTCGACAAAGGCATTAGCCACTGTCTGTAATTGCTCAAGATTGTCCGAACCGGTTTTGTCTAGCAAGCGCATTTCAAAACCACTTGAATTGCCGTAACCCGGCACCGGCGGCGGGGTGAAAAATTCTATGCTGGCATCTTTGATGTGTTTGGTTTTTTCTTCAAGAACACTGATAATTTCCTTATCAGAGGCCGCCCTTTGATTCCAATTTTTTAAGCTGATCAAATTCATGCCATAAACAGCGCCGGTACCATCAGAGAGCAGACTGAACCCTGCCAGACTGGAAACCGAATTGACGGCGTCTATAGTGGATGCAATCCGTTGCACTTCATCGACCGCTTTTTCGGTGCGTTCCAGAGTCGCGCCTGAGGGTGAGGTAATATTCGCGTATATAGTCCCCTGATCTTCTTCAGGAATAAAACCCGACGGTACAAAAGTCCCTATCAATCCGGCACCTGCCGAAAACCCAATTAATATCGCAAAAGTGATAAGCCTTCTGTTTGCGATCGCACCGATAAGCTTCTTGTAGTTGTCAGAAAGCTTGTCGTACCAACGATTAAACCCGGCAAAGAATTTTTGCAGCCCCGATTTTTTATGGTGTTCGGCGTTATGGCTATTTTTGAGAAACAACGCGCATAAGGCGGGCGTCAATGTCAGTGCGGTAATCCCTGAAAGTACAATAGAACAGGCCATCGTTAGGGAAAACTGCCGGTAAAAAATTCCCGTCGGGCCATCGATGAAGGCAACGGGTAAAAAAACGGCCGCCATCACCAGCGTGATCGCAATAATCGCCCCGCTGATTTCACGCATGGCTTGTTCCGTGGCTTTCATCGCACTGATGCCCGAATGCTCCATTTTGGCGTGAACGGCTTCAATGACCACGATGGCGTTATCGACGACAATCCCAATGGCCAGTACCAAAGCAAATAGGGTAATGAGGTTAAGTGAAAAACCCATTAATTGCATGAAGAAAAAAGTGCCGATCAGCGATACCGGTACCGCGATAATAGGTATGATGGTTGAGCGAACATCCTGTAAAAAGATAAATACCACTAAGGCTACCAATACGAATGCTTCCATCAAGGTTTTAATAACCTCATGAATAGACGCATCCAAAAACTCGGAAACGTCATAACTCAAGCTGTAGTCCATCCCTGGAGGAAAGGAATTTGATTTAATCTCCTCCATGGTCTTTTTGATGTTATTAATCACCTCTTTCGCATTGCTGCCCGGACGTTGCTTTAACATGATGGCAGCCGAGGGCTGTCCGTTTTCCTTGGACAGGACATCATAATCCTGTGAATCGAAATCAACTTCAGCCACATCCTTTAGCCGCAAAATCTCTCCATTCTCTTTGCTGCTTAGTACGATATTTTCATAGGCTTCTGTCGTATTGTGCTTGCCGGTATATTTTAAAATGTATTGAAGTGTCTGCGCCTTTCTACCTGAGCTTTCACCAATTTTACCCGGCGCGGCCTCTACATTTTGCGCTTTTAATTTTTCAATGACCTCAGAAGGCGAGATGTTGTACATGACCAATTTATCGGGTTTCAACCAAATACGCATCGCGTACTCCCTTGCCCCCATAATGTCGGCAAAACCCACCCCTTCGATTCTTTTCAGCTCTTTCAGGATGTTGATGTCGGTAAAGTTATAAAGAAATTTTTCGTCTATGGTCGAATCCTTACTGAGTAAGTTGACATACAAAAGCATACTGTTTTGCACTTTCTCTACGATGACTCCCGATTTAATAGCTTCTTCCGGCAGTTCATCCAATACCGAAGCCACCCTGTTTTGAACGTTGACAGCGGCAACTTCCGGGTCGGTTCCCGCTTTAAAAATAATCTGTATAACGCTGGTGCCGTCGTTGCCGGAAACAGACGACATATAGGCCATGCCAGGGACGCCGTTTATCGCCCGCTCAAGCGGCGTTACTACCGCCTTTACACAGGCTTCGGCATTAGCACCGATAAACTTTGTTGTGACATTGACTTCGGGCGGCGCAATATCGGGAAACTGGGTGACAGGGAGTTGGAATAAAGACAACAAGCCCATCAAGGTGATGAAAATCGATATCACGATGGACAGTACTGGGCGATGAATAAATTTAGCGGTCATGTAGATGAGTCCCTATTTAATGTTTGCTGCTTGATGACATCGCTTTTGCCAAATCGACATGAACAGAATGTATTTTGTTACCCTCTTTTACATTAGCCGCACCCTCGAACAGTATCTGTTCGTCTTTAGACAAACCGGATTCCACGACATAAAAATCTGGCAGCCGCATTTTGGGGATAATATTTCTTTGCTCTAGCGTATTCTCTTGATTGACGACGTAAACATACAGCTGGTCTTGAATTTCAAAAGTTGATTTTTGAGGAATAAGCAAAGCATTTTTAAGCTGTTTTTTTACAATGATCTTACCGTTTGATCCCTGTTTTAAAATAGCATCTGGATTGGGAAACCTTGCCCTGAAAGCGATATTGCCAGTTGAGCGGTCGAATTCACTTTCAATCATTTCTATTTTTCCCGGGTAACCATAGAGAACATTGTTGGCGAGTTTTAAACTCACCACTTTCGTCTCTTGATCTCCGTCGGCAAGGTAATTGAGGTAATCGATTTCTGATAGGTTGAAATAGGCAAATACTTCTCGGTTGTCGGAAATAGAAGTCAACATATCGCTTTCTGCTATCAAGCTGCCCACTTTGTTCGGAATACGGTTAATAAGGCCGTCGTAGGGTGCTTTTATTTGTGAAAATGAAAGATTTAAGGCTACCTGCTCTTTGTTTGCCATAGCCTCGTCAACATCAGCTTTTAATGCCTCTACTTTTGCTTTTGTTACCTCAAACTCGGTTTTGGAGACAATATTTTTTGCTACCAACAGCTTCACGTTGCTTAATTCAACTTCGACCGCCTTCAAATCGGCTACAGCGCTTTTGTAAGCCGCATTGGCTTTTTGCAATTCTTTTTCTAATGCTAAAAAGTTAAGCGTGAACAGCAACTGTCCTTGCTTTACCGCCTGACCTTCGTCCACATGAATTTTTTCAATGTACCCTTTAATTTTGCTTCTTATCTCTACGTACTTCACCGCCTGAATTTTGGCGACATATTGGTTACTGTAGGTAGCCTCTTTTACTATGGGATTGGCTACTTCATGTGTATCGATACCTGGATCAGGCTCTTTTTTCGAGCTGCAGGATGCCGTGATTAAGCAGACTGAAATAAACAGTATTTGGCTAATTTTCATGTTAAATACTTAGGCTAGTTAAATTCTTATAAACTAAATATAAGCAAAAAACAGGCCATATAATTATTTGATAATTTTCACTATATTTCATAGACTTACTTAAAATAGTAAAAATAATGCCATTAACACAATGTTGCATTTTGCAACAACTAAGTGCAAAATCCCTCACTATGCCTATTATCTATAAACTAGCAATATCCTTATTTGCCTTAAGCTTGACGGTTTTTGGTATTTATGGAACCTATCAAATTCGCTCCGAATCGCAGGATTTGCGCGATGCGGTAGAACAAGAAACGCGTTTATTAGCCAACAGCTTACTGGTTTCAGTCGAAAACGCCTTACGGGATCATCAGATTGAAGATGTGCAAAAACTCATGCAACAATTAGAACGGATCAAACCCTCTGTCGACGTCCGTATCTATATCCAAAATGACAATATCATCCGTTCGGATGCGGAAAGCCTGGTATGGCCGAAAAAAGTCGAACAGACCTTATACCAGGCAGCAAAAGAGGGTGAACTGAAACAGTTTTATTACCCCGTCGATGCCCCCCAATTATTCATTCTGTCATTACCATTTAATGAGATTTCGAGCACCTTACGCGGCAATGTGGCTATCGTGAGATCGCTGCAATCGATGAATAAAAACTTAAGTAAAACCAAAACCTATATTCTTTTGTCCTTAATTACTTTCATTCTATTCACTTCATTACTTTGCCTTTTGTTAGGCCATGTCTACATTTCTCTGCCCCTACAACGACTCCGTCAGGCCATGCGGGCTTTTAGAGACAGCACAGCCCCCCCAGAACCTTTACCCGTATCCGGTAAAGATGAACTTGCTGTAGTGACACAAGAGTTTAACCGGATGACTGCCGAGTTGTTTTCGGCTTACCGCCGACTGGATGTCGAAACGGAACATAGGCGGAAACTGCAACGGGTATTACAAGACGCGGATAAATTGATTTCGATCGGTCAGTTATCGGCTGAACTTGCCCACGAAATTGGCTCACCCTTGCAAATTGTCAACGGCAGGGCAAGAGCGCTGGCAAAGTGCAACGATGATTATGATGAGGTTCGCCGCATTGCTAACATCTTAGTCGACCAAACTGACCGTATCACCCGAATAGTCCAGCGTCTCCTGGAGTTTGCGCCCCGTCATTCGACCGAACCTATGAGCTGTGACGCCATCGCGGCTAGCGCTGAAGTTATTGATATGCTGGGTTTTGAAGCACGACGTCAAGGAGTCACCATGACTTTTGCACACCCCGAATCGCTGCCGTTAATATCGATCAACAAGGACAGTATTCAACAGATCGTTTTAAACTTGCTGACCAATGCGTTAGCCGCCATGGTTAACACAGGCACCATAACCATCGAGTTATCCCAGGCTTCGATTATCTATGCTGATCAAACCATTCCGGCACTAAGGCTTACCGTCAGTGATACGGGCACAGGAATTGCCCCGGAACATCTATCCCGACTATTTGAACACTATTTCACTACGCGTGGCCGACAAGGCGGTACCGGTCTCGGTTTAGCCGTGGTCAAAACGTTAGTGACTGAAATGGGCGGCAGCGTCATGGCCGAATCGGAATCTGGAAAAGGTAGTCTATTTACCATTTACTTACCGTGGAGAAAATTATTATGACAGCAGCAAGCGGTCGGCTTTTAGTGATCGATGACGATCCCGGCGTTGTTGATTATCTAATCGATATGTTACGGCAGGTTAATTATTCGGTCGTTGGATTTACAGAAAGTACTGAGGCGCTGAAGGCCATCAAAATTGAGCCCTTTGACCTGGTGATATCCGACATAATCATGCCTGGGATGCGCGGCTTGGAATTGATGGCTGCTATACACCATAAACGACCTGAACAGTTGGTATTGCTAATGACGGCCTTCGGTAGCATTGATTTGGCGATGCAAGGTATGCGCGCAGGTGCTTGTGACTTTCTAACCAAACCTTTTCGTATCGAAGAACTTTACGCTGCAATAACCCGGGCGCTTGAAGACCGGCAAATGCGGCGCACAGCGGTAAAAGTCGACTTTGCCAGCGATAAAAATAGTGCAACCAGTGTTTTTATAACCCATAGCCCGTGCATGCAGCACTTGATAAGATTGGCAAAACGGGCGGCAGCAGTAAATTCCACGATACTCCTGACCGGCGAAAGCGGCACCGGCAAAAGTGCAGTAGCCCATTGGATTCATGACAACAGTCAACATAATCTGGGGCCTTTTATCGCCGTTAATTGCGCGGCGTTACCACACAGTTTAGTGGAAAGTGAATTGTTCGGTGTTCGTAAAGGGGCTTTTACCGATGCCGGAAAAGATAGGCCAGGGTTGTTTTTGCAAGCCAATTCAGGGACATTATTTCTTGATGAAATTGCCGAACTGCCTTTAGAAATCCAGCCTAAACTGCTGCGAGCATTGGAAACTGGAAAAGTCCGTGCGCTGGGCGACACCAAAGAAACCGAGATCAATGTCCGCTTGATTGCCGCTACCCATCAACCTCTGGAGCAACGCGTCAACGACAAACAGTTTCGCTCCGATCTTTATCATCGACTGAATGTCATTAGCCTTGAAGTGCCTCCATTAAGAGAACGCAAGGAAGATCTTGACGAGTTAACCAAGATATTAATCGACACAATTTGCCTGCGTCTTGGCAAACAAGGGTCGGTCAATATTTCGGTGGAAGTGTTGCGGTGGATTAGGGCCTATCATTGGCCGGGTAATGTCCGGGAACTTGCCAACACCTTGGAACGGGCTATCGTACTTGCCGAACATGATACCCTTTTGTTAGAAGACTTGGCGCAAGCGTCGAAAATACCCGTCAACGATAAGAATTTTCTGGAGTTGGCAATGATGCAAGGATGGACAGCAGAGGACATTCAGCAAGCCTATATTCGCCATGTTTTAGCAGTAACCGGCGGTAATAAAATTCAGGCAGCCCGAATACTGGGTTTAGATCGAAGTACCTTGTATCGTAAACTGGGGTAATGCCTACTTACCGGGGTATTCACTCATTATTTTAATCGTTTTTATTCATGCATTTTTGACAAATTAAATGGCAGATTTTTATGCAAATATAGGTCTTATTTTTTTGTTGATATTGATAAATGGGGTGTTTTCCATGTCGGAAATGTCCATCGTATCATCAACTAAAGCACGGCTGCAAAAATTAATCTCAGAACGACGTTTGGGAGCCAAAGCAGCACTTGCGCTCCACGAAAAGCCCACACATTTCTTATCAACGGTACAAGTTGGTATCACGGCGGTCGGGATTTTGAGCGGAGTATTCGGTGAGGAAATATTACGGACACCCTTGTATCAAGAGCTTTTGCAAATCCCATTGTTGGCACCTCATGCAGAAACGCTGGCTTTAATGCTGACCGTGACCCTAATTACCTATTTTTCAGTGGTACTTGGCGAGCTAGTGCCTAAACGCCTAGCCTTGCAAAACCCTGAAGGTATCGCTGCCACCATTGCAAAACCGATGCAAGCACTGGCATTACTGGTAAGCCCTTTGGTTTGGCTGCTGTCCGCATCAAGCCACTTTCTGCTCAGATTGTTGAGACTTCATCGAACCCTAGAAACAACAGTAACCGACGAAGAAATTCGAATCATGATGGAAATGGGCTCCGAATCTGGGGTATTCCACGCGGATGAAAGCCAATTAGTCAGCAATGTAATGAAAATGGATGAAGTGCGCGTCAGGGCAATTATGGTTCCTCGTCAAGAAATTTATATGATCGACAGTTTGGAAGAGTCCGATAAACAACGAAGTAAAATCGAACATTGTCCTTATAATAAAATAGTCGTCTGCCGGGGTGGATTTGAAAATGTGCTTGGAATCTTGCATTGCGGCGATTTGCTAAAAACAATGCTGGGCAATCCTGAGTTCAACATTGAAAAGGCATTAAGACCGCCGTTCTATATTCAAGAAACCATGACGCTTACACATCTGCTCAGTCACTTCCGGGAAGCCCGATCAGATTTGGCGTTGATTGTCGATGAATATGGCGATATAGAAGGACTCGTAACCGTAATAGATATACTCACCGCGATTGTTGGTGAACTTCCCTCTGTGTCCCCTGAATCTTCTTTTGAAGTTACGCAACGATCTGACGGTTCGTGGTTGATTGATGGGGATGTGTCCATTGCCCAGCTTAAATCGACTATCGGAATGAATGGCCCATTTCCTGGTGAATCGAGTAATGCGTATCACACATTAGCTGGAATGATTTTGTTTAATTTGGAGAGACTTCCTCGGTTGGCGGAAATTTATGAAACAGATGATTGGCGATTTGAAATTGTCGACATGGACGGTACACGGATTGACAAGATTTTGGTTAGTCAAAATTTAAAATAGCAAAATGAAGTTCAATTTGAAAAAGCAATAAAGCCTTAGCCTTTTGTAGTCTTAAAATCACATCTCCAAAGCTGCCACTTTGCTTTCCACCGGAGAAGCATTATTGAAATAACTACGCACACCATCAAATATAGCCAGTGCTATGTTTGATTGGTGCGTGGTATTGACTAACTTAAGTTCTTCTGACGGATTAGAGATAAACGCCGTTTCTATCAAAATAGACGGTACATCTGGCGATTTTAATACAGCGAACCCAGCCTTTTGCACTGACTTGTAATGCAGTTCACCGATACGTTCAAAATTCTTCAACACCTTCCCGGCAATCTTCACACTGGCATCTTCCGTAGCGGTCTGCGACAAATCCAATAATACTGAAGCCAACACATCTTCTTTATCGCTTAGACTAACACCGCCAACCAAATCGGATGCATTTTCACTGTTAGCTAACCAACGTGCGGCTTCACTGGTGGCTCCCTTCGTGGACAAGGTATATACCGAAGCACCTTTAACTGTCGAGTTCTGAAAGGCATCGGCATGAATCGAGATAAATAAATCGGCCTTAGCTGTTCTGGCGATTTGCATTCTTTCTCTCAGACCCACGTAATAATCACCTTTACGAACCATAACGGCCTTCATGCCCGGCTGTTTATTGATCAAATACGCGAGTTTTTTGGCAATGGCTAGCGTAATCTTTTTCTCTTCGGTACCATTGTTCCCATGAGCACCGGGATCGTTCCCCCCATGACCCGCATCAATCGCAATAACGACGCTTTTATCTCGCCGCCTGGAAGTTTTTGTTGATTTAACCGAACTGAATTCAACCTTATTAATCGCTATTTCTTGAGGCTTTTTAACAGTTTTTGCTGCATGTTGTTTAGTGTTCGTCGTTTTAGCGGCAGCTGTTTCAATCACAGCCTCCCCAGATTTCTTCGATCCTTTATTCAATAATTCGATAACCAAGCGATGTCCATTCCTGCTATTGGTCATTAATGACATATTCTTTGCGCTAATCTCTTGTTTTAAATCGACGACAATCCTTAGATCGGTTTTATTTCTGGTTGAAAAACGTACTCGGGAAAACAGCGGGTGAGATGATGGCGGCTGGCTTAATCCTTGCTTGACATTGGCATTGCGCATATCAATCACTAAGCGAGCTGGGTTCTTCATCAGAAAAACCCGATGTTCAGGAGAAGATGTTACATCAAACAGCATTTGCGTTTGATCGGGCGTATTCCAATATTGCAGTAAACCAATATCGATCTGTTGCGCGTAACCGGGTACAGCTAATAACTGTAATCCAATAATAAACAAGACCTTCCAGAAACTTCCCATCGACATAAATCCAAAAAGTGATAATTTAAATTAGATTATAGCAGTATGTAGTTGTTTTTCCAGAGCAGTTGCATTTATTTTTTAGCCCTGTGTCAAGCTACGTATAGTTACTGAGCGACCGGATCCATCCGCAACCAAACTAATAATCCTATCCGGATCGGGTAAAAAACCTTTACCCATATCCGGCCATTCAATAAAACAGAGGCAATCCTGATCAAAATAATCCCGTATTCCGATCCACTCCAACTCTTCGGGATCGGCAATCCGGTACAAATCAAAATGGAATATTTTGCGTCCGCCTATCGTATATTCTTCGACCAGCGTGTAAGTCGGGCTTTTAACCGCACCGGTATAACCTGCCGCACGCAGCAAGCCTCTAACCAACGTGGTTTTGCCAGCGCCCAGTTCGCCATGCAAAAATATCAGGCACTTTGGCGGCAATTCTGCCCAGAGCCTGGCACCAAACTGTTCCGTCGCTTCGGTATCTTTTAAATATGTCTTCATTCATTTACCAATTGTCTAAGATAAGGCATTAAATCACTCGCCAGCAAACCTCTTTCCCCGTCTTTTACTGCGGCTAAATCCGCCGCTAGGCCGTGATGATAAACCCCTTGTTGCGCCGCATCCTGCAAAGATAAGCCCTGAGCCAGTAATCCTGCAATCACACCGGCCAGCACATCGCCCATACCGCCCGATGCCATGCCGGGATTTCCGCTACTGGAAACGGCAAGCTGCTGTTCGGATGCGATTAATGTTCCAGCGCCTTTAAGAATGGCAACTCCGCCGTAGTTAGCCTGAATAGATAAAACCGCCGCAAACCGGTCTTGCTGTATGTCGGCTATCGTGCAATTCAATAGCCTAGCCGCTTCGCCGGGATGCGGCGTTAAAATCCAGTTAGGTTTCGCTGCTCGTGCGTTAGCTAACAGGTTTAAACCGTCGGCATCGATGATCATCGGTTTTTCAGCAATTCTCACCGTATTAAATAAGGTTTTTGCCCAAGTACTTTGCCCTAATCCAGGCCCTAGCACAACGACATCGGCTTCTTCCAAAAACTTCGCAAGTTGTGCGGCAGTTTCCACGCCATGACACATTAATTCCGGCCTGTTCAGGTTCATCAGCCCGGAGTGTTCAGGCCGTGTCGCTATACTAACTAAACCAGCACCCACGCGCAAAGCCGCCTCGCCCGCCATTCTGGCAGCACCGGAATAACCAAGATCACCGCCTATTATCAGCACATGCCCACAGCTGCCTTTATGCGCACAACGGTCGCGTCGCGGCAATTGGGATTTAACCACACGGGTCGCAGTCTCTTTAAACCCGGAAAACACCTCATCGGGAACGGCTAATTGGGCATAGCAAATTTCACCACAATAGTCAGCCGCCTGGCCGGTAAATAAACCCTGCTTTAAGCCGATAAAGGTCACCGTACAATCGGCTTTTACCGCACAAGCCATTACATTACCGGTATCGGCATTTAAGCCGGAGGGAATATCCACGGCAACCACGGGGGATGAATGGCCATTGATAGCCTGTATCGCTTCAGCGTAAAGTCCCGTTACCGGCCTATCTAGCCCGGTACCCAACAATGCGTCAACTAATACATCGGCATGAATGATCTGCCCAGCCTGAAATGGCATAACCATTCCAGATGCTTCACTATATTTTCGGTAAGCGAGCGACGCATCGCCGTTAAGCTTTTCGGGTTCTGAAAGCGTATAGACGCAAACGGTCAACCCTGCCGCCAGAGCCAATCCGGCAATAATATAGCCATCGCCTGCATTATTGCCGGAACCGCAAAAAACCGCTAAAGACCGGGCTTTAGGCCAGTGTTGTTTGATACAGTGGAAAACCTCATATCCCGCCCGGCCCATTAATTCAAAACCGGGAATGCCGCATTCCTGTATAGCAATCCGATCCATTTCCCTGACTTGCGCCGCGCGATAGAGTTTTACTGGTAAATTTTGCATGGTATTGTAATGTAATTTTCGTAGCGGCAACCGGCAGGTTGCCTTTAGGTAGCGCCAAGAAATCTAATGGCAATCTGCCGGTTGCCACTACAACATATTATATCCCTGTCAACAATTATGGACATCAGCAGTCAAAAAATGGCAAGCCTAGCCTTGCAAATTAAACAATGGGGACTGGAACTGGGCTTTCAACAGGTCGGCATTACCGACACCGATTTGCCTGAAGCGGAAGCCCACCTGGAAAATTGGCTGGACAATAACTTCCACGGTGAAATGGACTATATGCAGCGTCACGGCCTTAAACGCAGCAGGCCGGAGTTATTACATGCGGGAACATTGCGTATTATTTCCGTGCGTATGGATTACCAGACCGAAGCTGCCATTGCTATGAATCAAGCCCTGACTGATCCCACTTCGGCCTATATTTCTCGTTATGCTCTGGGTCGTGATTACCACAAATTGATGCGTAACCGCCTGCAAAAACTGGCGGATAAAATTCAGGCAGAAATCGGCTCCGACCTTCCCGGCTCAATGCGGGCTTTTGTCGACAGCGCCCCGGTTCTGGAAAAAGCTTTGGCCGAAAAAGCAGGCTTAGGCTGGATAGGCAAACATTCCAATGTCATCAACCGCAAAGCCGGATCGTGGTTTTTTCTCGGTGAACTATTCACTAACCTGCCGCTACCCATCGACACCCCTGCTACCGCGCATTGCGGCGAATGCCGCGCCTGTCTGGATGTGTGCCCGACCCAGGCGATTATTGCGCCCTATCAGGTCGATGCCAGGCGCTGCGTATCCTATCTGACTATCGAACTGCACGGTTCAATACCGGAAAACCTAAGACCGCTGATCGGCAACCGTATCTATGGTTGCGACGACTGCCAAATCATCTGCCCGTGGAATCGTTTTGCCAAGCCAACCGGTGAACAGGATTTCAGCCCCAGACATCGGCTTAATACCCAGCAATTACTTGACGTCTTCGCCTGGAGCGAAACGGAATTTCTGGCAAAAACCGAAGGCTCGGCGATACGCAGAATCGGCCATCAACGCTGGCTCAGAAATATCGCCGTGGCTTTGGGCAATGCACCGGCATCAGCGCCTATTGTTGAGGCCTTAAAGCCTATGCTCAATCACGACTCCGCTATGGTTAAGGAGCACGTGCAATGGGCCTTAGCACAACATCAGTCAGTAATTTAACATGACACCGATCAGGATTATTTGTATCATTCCGCTTATGCACATCGATACGGAAGTTCAATAATGAAAATCATATTTTTCATGCTATTGCTCCTACTCAGTCCATCTGCCGGGGCTGAGGTTTTTAAATGCCTGCTAGAATCAGGCAAAACAATTTATCAGTCTACGCCCTGCCAATCTTCAGCAAAACAGCAAGCTCTTGAGATTAAAAAATCCGATCCGCGTAAGGTTGCCGAGACAGAAGTCAAACTAAAGGCTTGGAAGGAGGACTTTGCAAAGCGTGAACAAGCAAGAATCAAGGTTGAACAAGAGCGTCAAGCCGAACTGGACAGAAAAGCGTCTGTTGAGGCGCTGAAAAAAAGTGCAGAATATCAACAACAGCAGGCCTATCAGACAAAGCGACAGGCAGACGCCTTAGAGCGGCAAAATATGCAACTTCCCTATCAGCAGTATCAATATTTTCCTTCTTTTCCGCTTTATCGTTTCCCCCCGACTTATCCCGCTTATCCGTATTATGCACCCAATCATCAGCATAATAGTCGGGGGGAAACCGGCACCGACACTCAGCAATCTGAGCAGGGTCGATTAAAAACCCGCATAAATACGGCTCCCGACAAGAGCCGATCAAAATTCTTTTTAAATTGGAAATAGTTCACTAAAAATATTAAAGGGTATCCGAAACCTATGACAGCTAACATCAACACAATAACTTCTTTGGTGCTGCTCTATCCAGTTGTGTCGTTAGAAAGTCTACCTATGTAATTTGAATTAACCTGAGTCCAAGCTATTTAACTATTCCAATTATGAAAGCACAAATAGGTCAAAAAGCCCCGTTATTATCCGTGTCTGCCTGGGTTCAGGGAACTGAGGTGAATTTTGACCGACTAACGGGTCAAGTCGTATTAGTCGAGGTATTTCAGGTCAATTGTCCAGGTTGCTTTTTATATACATTGCCTCAAGCAGTAAACTTATACCAAAAATATTCGGAACACGGCTTAACGGTATTGGGCGTCGCCACCGCATTTGAGGATTTTGATAAAAACAACCTGGAAAACCTAATCCGTCTGGCTGAACAGGGCGAGGTGGTCGGTGAAACATTGCGCGTGTTAAGCCAACAAGGCCAGTTAAACGCAGGACGCCTGCCCTATCGTATACCCTTTCCGCTGGCGATGGATCTGCTCAGCCAATCCGGCGAAGTGGGCGATAACGACATCAACAACTTCATTAAAAACCATATACCCGAGTTTGAACAACAATCAAAAGCGCATCAACAACAGCTCAGACAGCAAGTACTGAATTATCTACAATCCCTTGATTACCATGCGGAAACCTTCGAACGTTTCGAGTTAAAAGGCACACCCTCGCATATTCTGGTGGATAAACAAGGCATACTCAGGGACTGTGCATTTGGCGCTTATCCCGAACTGGAAGCACGGATACTCGAATTATTGCAGGAATAATGTTTGCCCAAGCCTAATCCTTATCCCGAACTCAGGTTAATTAAGCCATAACTGAATTCAGCGCTACAATAGCAACCATGAATACTAATCTCACTCCATTTTCAGCACTCACTCCCGATATCATGTTGAATGCGCTCGACAGTATCGGCCTGCATAGCGACGGCCGACTGCTGGCGCTCAATAGCTATGAAAATCGTGTTTATCAGGTCGGCATGGCGGATGCCTCCTTTATTGTAACCAAGTTCTACCGACCCGAGCGCTGGACGACTGCCGCCATTCTTGAAGAGCATGCTTTCATTCAGGAATTATTCGACGCTGAAATTCCTGTGGTACCCGCCATTCCCTTTGGCAAAAATCAAACCTTAATCCACGCCGATGGCTTCCGCTTTTCGGTATTTCCGAGGCAAGGCGGCCGCGTGCCGGAACTTGAGGGTCGCGACAAGCTTGAGTGGATGGGACGATTTATCGCGCGCATTCATGCTGTCGGCGCGCTAAAACCTTTTAAGGAACGCCCGACACTTGATATTACCGGTTTTGGCGACAACCCCAGAGCTTTTCTGCTGGCAAATAACTTCATCCCCGTCGATCTTATCGAGGCTTACCGCAGTGTCTCTGAACACGCTCTGGATGGCGTAAGACGTTGCTTTGAACGCGCCGGTGAGGTAAAAAACATTCGCCTGCACGGCGATTGTTATCCCGGCAATATTTTATGGACAGATGACGGCCCGCATTTTGTTGATTTCGATGACAGCCGAATGGGCCCGGCAATACAGGATTTGTGGATGCTACTCTCAGGAGATCGCGCCGACATGACGGTGCAATTAAACCATCTGCTATCCGGTTACCGGACTTTTTATGATTTCGACACCCGGGAACTGCATCTGATTGAAGCGCTGCGTACCTTGCGCCTGATTCATTATTCTGCCTGGATTGCACGGCGCTGGGATGATCCTGCGTTCCCTATGGCGTTTCCGTGGTTTGATACCCCGCGTTATTGGCAGGATCGAATTATTGAGCTGCGCGAACAGATCGCGTTAATGAATGAAGGGCCGCTTGAGTTGGGTTAGTACGTAGGATGTGCTGAGGTACGAAGCGCATCAATCGCGAAAGATGCGCTTCACGTTGTTCAGCGCATCCTTATATCTACGCACTCGATTTAAAGCTTACCCTGCCGCATTAGCATGGTTTTTACCGGATTGAATGTTTTTCTATGCACAGCTAAAAAGCCGAATTGCTCGATTTCGGCCAGATGCTGTTTGGTGCCGTAGCCCTTATGCAGATGAAACGCAAAATCCGGGTAGTTTTGATGATAATCAACCATCAACTTATCCCGTTCAACTTTTGCCAATATTGAGGCTGCGCTGATCGCCTGCACTTTGCTATCGCCTTTAACGATGGCCTGGGCAGGCATCGACAAGTTAGGAAGACGGTTACCGTCCACTAAAACCTCATCCGGCTGGATAGGCAAGCCGTTTACCGCTCTTTGCATTGCCAGCAGCGTGGCTTGCAGGATATTGAGCTCATCGATCTCTTCAACACTGGCCTCCGCAATCGACCAGCTTAAGGCTGCTTCCTTGATGAGGATATACAGACTATCGCGCTTGCTTGCGCTTAGTATTTTGGAATCAGCCAATCCGGTTATCGGCCTCAAGGGATCTAAGATAACGGCTGCGGCAAAGACCGGACCTGCAAGCGGACCGCGTCCAGCTTCGTCAACGCCGGCAATAATAATCTCGTCATCCATACTAACTTCCACTCCTAAAACAGCGATTAACCCACGAAAACTCTTTAAGCTGGATTATAGGGCCGCTAGCCGTAACCGGCTTCTGCTTTAAGCTCATAAGTATCTACACAATTTTTTATCGCGCTGAAACTAATTATAGTTGAATGTTGTGGGCTCGAATTTATTCGCGCCCACAATATAAACATAATGGCAGTGATTCAACAGGAAATGGAGCTTGGCTTGCAACCTAATTATTACTCAATAGCCTCAGTTGTCCCGGTTTAAATGGGTAGCCCGATCAACTATCGTAATATGCCACGATTCACATTGCGCAAAAAACTGACCATATCAGACAATTCTTTACTTTCCCCGGCCAAATCTTCCATTTGGTCAATCGCATCTTCCAGACGCAGGTTGGTCTTGTAAATGATCTTGTAGGCTTTTCTGATTAACCTGATGTCTTCAGGAGAGATGCCGTTACGCTCCATACCGACTGAATTGATGCCATGCGGCCGGGTAGGTTTACCGCCGACCATAACAAAGGGGGGAATGTCCTGAGTAATCGCGCTGCCCATCGCGGCAAAGCTGTACTGGCCGATTTGGGTGAACTGATGCACCAGGGTGAACCCACCCAAAATAGCATGACTATGTAAATGCACATGCCCGGCCAATGAGGCTCCATTGGCCATAATGACGTGGTTGCCGATGATGCAATCATGTGCCACATGAGTATATGCCATAAACAGGTTGTCATTGCCTATCTTAGTAAGACTGCGATCCTGCTTAGTCCCCCGGTGCATAGAGGTATATTCGCGTATCGTATTTCTATCGCCAATTTCCAGCCGGGTTATCTCAGCTGCATATTTTTTGTCTTGGGGATCTTCGCCGATAGAGGTGAATTGATAAATGCGATTTTGTTGGCCTATGGTGGTAGGTCCCTTAATAACAACATGTGAACCTATTACCGTACCGGCACCGATTTTTACTCCGGGACCTATAACCGAAAAAGGGCCAACCGATACATCATCGGCTAACTCCGCTTCACTATCAATTATCGCTGTCGGATCAATCAAAACTAATTTACCACCGCTGCACATCTGATTTCCGCACTCGCAACAAATTCACCATCAACTTCTGCACGGCATTCAAATGCCCAGATATTGCGCTTACTTTTAACGAATCTTGCTTCCAGCATTAATTGATCACCGGGTACAACGGGTCTTTTAAATTTTGCCTTATCAATACCGGTTAAGTAATAAATCATCCCGGCTAATTCATCGCCGGCTGTTTCTGATGCAAGCAATCCCGTAGATTGCGCCAGAGCTTCCAAAATCAGTACGCCCGGCATAATGGGTTTTTGTGGAAAATGCCCTTGAAAAAACGGTTCGTTATAAGTAACGTTTTTTACTCCCAGTAGTCTAACGCCAGGTTCACACTCAATAACCTTATCAACCAATAAAAAAGGGTAACGATGTGGTAAGAATTCTTGTATTTGTAAAATATCTAGCTTAACGGACATATCTGAGGATGCTTCTCTAAAAAGTTGATGACTATGCAATTAAAAAACGGTAACTAACCGGATCAAAATGGCGTTATTTTATTTTCTTTCCTAAATAAAAAACCCGTGTGTAATTATTCCGGCATGGTTGACAACTTTTGTTGAACTTGAGTCGTCACGTCAATTTTATCACTGGCATAAATAACGCCGTCCGTCAGTAACAAATCAAAGTTTTGATCTTTGGCTATTTCCCGAATAGCTTCAACAATACGACGTTGTAACTTACCCAATTCTTGATTACGACGAACATTAAAATCTTCGCTAAACTCTTGCTGGGCTCTTTTTGCGTCTCTTTTCTTATTTAAAATATCTTTTTCCAGATTGACTCGTGCTGATTCACCCATCACAGCTGCATCTTTAGCCATTCTTTCATCCATGCTTTGGATTTCTTTTTGCTGGGCAACTAATTGCTTATCTCGCGGTGAAAATTCTTTTTCCAAGCGTTTTTTGGCTTTTTCTGCCTGCGGGGCTTTCTCAAGAACAGAGGGTATATTAACAAAGCCAATTTTTAAATCAGCATAGCTCACATTAGCAGCGAGCAATAATCCTAAAAACAAAACAATTTTTGATTTCATTGTTAAACAGGCCTCTGATTAAATTAAAAAAATAATAATAAAATATATGACTATTTCGCCAAATTATAAACGTAGGGACTACCGGCCGGTAACCCTACTTCTGCTAGAAGTTTTGGCCGAAGTTGAATTGGAACATCTGTTTTTGGTCCCCTGTTGCAACACCAAGATCTGACGTTCCAGCTGACTCAGCATTTAACGGTAATGCGGCACTAACGGATAAAGCGCCGAAAGGCGACAACCATTCACCGGAAACCCCGACAGAATATTTCATGTTGTCGACTTTAAAGCCATCGTTAATTGCTCCGGCGTCCAGAAAGGTACCTAACCTGACTGATTTTGTCTCCGGCATAAAAGGTACCGGGAAAAACATTTCGGCATTACCGATGATTTTACTGGAGCCGCCAAACGGATAACCATTGGATTCTCTCGGACCCACGGTATTATTCCTAAAGCCGCGTATGGATCCGGTACCGCCCCCGAAATAATTCTCAAAGAAAGGCAAGCTATCCGTCTTTCCGTAACCATCGCCATAGGCCGCTTCAGCTTGCAGTCTGAACGTAAAATCTTTAGCCAACGGTAAATAAAGCTGATGTTTATAAGCGATTTTATAATATTCCAGGTCACTGCCAGGGACTGTCCCCAACGCAGAAAACCGCTGTTGCCCACCTTTATTGGGGAAGATTGCCCGATTAAGGGTGTCATGAGTCCAACCCACTGACGGCGCCAGTGTCAGATAGGTATCGCCTTCCTTATTAATAAAATCTTGAATTTGTGTGGATGAAAAATCAGTGGTACTCAGCTCAGTATGTTTTGCATCAATATCAAAGCGTAAGCTGTCGAATTCATTCAGGGGAATGCCGAAATTTATTCCCGCATTCATCACATTGGTTGAATAATTGGCAATGTTCACTTGGCCAGCATTGCGTTTGGTATAACCCAAATTATAGCCCTGACTGACACCGTCTACGGTGAAATAAGGATTAAAAAAACCAAACTGATAACTGGTCGCATAATTACTATTATTAAAGGCAACATTGACCCGTTTGCCAGAACCAAACACGTTATCCTGAGCAATATTGGCGTTTAACACTATCCCTTGGACTTGAGAAAAGCCCACACCTGCCGACAAGTTGCCGGAGGGCTTTTCTACTACCGAATAATTAACATCAATCTGATCGGCAGTGCCTGTAACCGGAGGTGTTTCAACATTCACCTCTTCAAAGTAGCCCAAACGTTCAAGCCGGGTTTTTGACCGTTCAATTTTTGAACTTGAAGCCCAACTGGATTCCATCTGCCGCATTTCGCGGCGCAGTACTTCATCACGGGTTTTGCTATTACCTTTCATGTTAATGCGTCTGACATAAACACGTTTTCCCGGATCAACAAAAAAGGTCATATCAACGGTTTTTTGGGCTTCGTTGATTTCAGGTATCATGTTGACGTTGGCAAAAGCGTAGCCGTCATCACCCAGACGTTCAGAAATGGCTTTAGAAGTTTCGGTAGCGTTTTTTCTGGAAAAAATCTCGCCAGGACCGACTTTTACCAGCTTAATAAGCTCTTCAGGTGCAACCACCAAATTACCGGCTAATTTGACCTTTTCCAACTTATAAACGTCACCTTCTTTGACATTAATGGTGACGTAAATATCTTTTTTATCCGGGGTAATGGCTACCTGCGTGGATTCAATATTAAAGTTAATATAACCGCGATCCAGATAATAGGAGCGCAAGGTTTCTAAGTCTCCCGACAACTTTTGCTTGGAATATTGGTCGTCTTTGGTGTAAAACGACAGCAAATTAGAGGTATTCAACTCCAGATTACGCAACAGCGTTTTATCATCGAAAACGTTATTGCCAACAATGTTGATCTGTTTGATCTTTGCTACTCGACCCTCAGAAATTTTGATATGAATACCCACCCGATTCCGAGTGAGATTGGATACATCCGTCGTTATATTTAAACCGTATTTACCATGACTGAAATATTGCCGACTGAGTTCCTGCTCGACTTTATCCAGAACCTGCTGGTCAAATACCTTGCCTTCAGCCAAACCAATTTTCTTTAAGGCTTTGGTCAAGTCGTCTTTACTCAGATCTTTATTACCTTCAAAAATGATTTTTGCAATCGAGGGTCGCTCTACCACATTAACAATCAGTGTTGAACCTTCTCTTTCCAGAGAAATGTCCTTAAAAAAACCGGTTTTGAATAGCGCCTTGATTGCTGGAGCGACATTATCCAGGGAAAACTTTTCACCCACATTAATAGGGAGATAATTATAAACAGTACCTACAGAGATGCGCTGAAGTCCTTTGACTTGAATATCTTCCACAAGAAATCCTTCATCACTTTTAACCACTTGAGAAACAAGTACAAACAGCAATAATAAGCAAGAAAAAATATTTAATTTCATGTGGAATTCTAAAAATAAAAGTAACTACTTAGCCGCTGGCAAAGTAGAACACAGATGCCAAAAGTAGGCGACACGAATTTGGCTGGCAAGGACTGATAACATCAAGCTTTTTTCATAAAGATGACAGATAAAATCATTAAGGTATTTTAATAAAGGTATATTGCGAACTTGACTTCGGCTTTTTAGTCAGCCTTTTAAACCCGTCTAATCCATGCTCTTATCAGTTAGTTAGCATCTGCTGATGCAGTTACCAATAAAATAATATAGGGCAATCTTGAAAAACTGCCGAATTATATCACAGTAAAAATTTAAACGAACTTAAGCCCGACGAATAGGGAAACTAAGCACCTCATCGAGTGAGGCGCTATTCGACAATAGTGCTAATAAACGGTCCAGGCCTATAGCCATACCAGAGCATTCCGGCAATCCCGATTCCAAAGCCGCAATAAGGCGCTGGTCTTTAACGATAACAGGTAGTTTTTGTTGTTTCCGGATAGCCAGTTCTTGGTCAAATCGCCTGCTTTGTTCTTTAGCATCTGTCAGCTCATAATAGCCATTGCCAAGCTCAACGCCATTAATAAACAATTCAACGCGATCAGCGATCTGTGCATTATCTTCGTTGATTCTTGCTAATGACGACTGGCAAGCGGGATAACCGTAAACCATACACAACGCATTTTCACCCAAATGCGGCTGAACCTTGTGACTGAATATAAAATCCAGCCACACCGCATGATCGTGTCCGCAAATATCCACCGCTTCAGGTATTTGGCTTTTCCTGGCAAAAACGCAGTAGTCCTGATAAGAAAATATCAGGGGATCTAAACCGGTATACGAAACAAATATATTCTGATAACTGACTCTTTGAGTTTCCTGTAACGACTGTTCTTTAAACAGACCCGCAAACAGCTCGGTGATTTCATCCATTAACTGCGGCAAGGTAAAGCCAACCCGATACCATTCCAGCATCGTAAACTCAGGATTATGAAAACGCCCCGACTCTCCGTTTCTGAATGCCTTGCCTATCTGATAGATACAACCGCTGCCGGCTGCGAGCAGCCGTTTCATCGCAAACTCAGGGGATGTCTGCAAAAACAGGGTTTGCCGCTGCGGTGACAAACAGTACTCAGTGGTAAAAAATTCCAACTGAGGATCTGTCCCAATACTGTGACTGAGCAGCGGCGTCTCCACTTCAAGTACCGATCGCTCAGCAAAAAACTGACGCAGTTCGGCCAGCATCTGCGCTCTTAAACGCATCAGCTCTATAGCGCATGATGGCCGCCAGTCAGCTAGCACTATTCTTTTACGCGGGAAACGTATTCGCCGGTACGGGTATCGACCTTAATCACTTCACCAATTTGCACAAACAAGGGCACCCTGACTACCGCCCCAGTCTCCAAGGTTGCGGGTTTGCCGCCTCCGCCTGAAGTATCGCCACGCACACCGGGATCGGTTTCAGTAATTGTCAGGTCGACAAAGTTAGGCGGCGAGATCGCAAGAGGCGAATCATTCCATAAGGTTACCGTACAGGAATCTTGATCTTTCAACCACTTACCCGCATCACCGACAACTTTTTGATCAGTCTGATACTGCTCAAAAGTATCCGGCACCATAAAATGCCAGAATTGACCGTCGTTATAAAGATACTGCATCTCGGCATCAACCACATCAGCGCCTTCAATCGACTCACCCGATTTAAAGGTTCTTTCAATAACCCGGCCGGTTTTCAAATTCCTGATTTTTACCCGGCTAAAAGCTTGACCTTTTCCCGGTTTGACAAATTCATTTTCAATAATCGCACAGGGATCGTTATCCAACATAACTTTTAACCCGGCTTTAAACTCATTAGTGCTGTAAGTGGCCATTTTATCCTCAAAGATGACAAACAATATAAAACTCAGCCATTATAATAGAGCCAACAACCGATAGAAACTTTAATAAGCCCTCATGCCCGAACCACAGCTCGAAATCCAACACTTTACTAAAAACTGGCAACAACAACTTGCCGAAGCTTTTAACAACATTGAAGACCTCTGCCGTTATTTACAGTTATCGCCGGATGACTTGCCGGTTTCAGTTGCTGCATCCGAAACCTTCGCTTTACGGGTTCCATTGAGTTTTGCAGACTCCATGGAAAAAGGTAATCCGCATGATCCTTTATTACGCCAAGTATTACCTATCAAGGAAGAACTGCTTGCCTATCCCGGTTTTAACCATGATCCGGTCGGCGATCTTGCGGCAGCCACCCAGACGGGTGTTTTGCATAAATATCACGGCCGGGTTTTATTTATTAATACCGGTAGCTGCGCCATCAACTGCCGGTATTGTTTCCGGCGCAATTTTCCGTATGCTGATTTGCAACTCAGCAAACAAAAGGAAGAGGCCGCCGTCCAATACATTCAAGCAGATGACAGTATCTCGGAAGTTATTTTAAGCGGCGGCGACCCCTTGCTGCTCAGCGATGCACGGCTAAGCCGACTCATTCAGCAATTGAACGCTATCAAACATTTAAAACGTATCAGAATACACAGCCGACTGCCTATCGTTCTGCCTGCCCGAATAACCGGTGAATTGATTAATACTCTGACCGAAAGCCCCAAACAAATTGTTATTGTCGTCCACTGCAACCATGCCAATGAAATCAGTGACCGCGTCATTGCCGCCTGTAACTTGCTGAAAACTAGCGGCATCACCGTATTCAATCAATCGGTGCTGTTAAAAGGCATAAATGATAATGCCAAAGTGTTATGCGAACTGAGCGAACGATTGTTCAGCCACGGTATCATCCCCTATTATTTGCATTTATTAGACAAAGCCACCGGCACCGGACATTTTGAGGTTTCTGAACAACAAGCCTTGATACTTATCCGGCAAGTTCAAGCCACCCTGCCCGGCTATCTAGTGCCAAAGCTGGTCAAAGAACAAGCAGGGGCCACATCAAAACTGTCTATTTTATAATTTAGGATCGTGCATGATTTAACTTGAGCAAGTTAAGCAGTCACTTCCCCTTTGTAAGCATAGGTATCTATACCACTTTACTCCATAATAAAAACAATGAGTTGCAGTGACGCCAAGTTCCCTCTCCTGTTGAAGAGGGTTGCAGCGAGAAGAAAGAAACGGGGACTGGTGTAGATAGCTATGTTCCTAAGCGGGCATTAACCTTAGTTATCACTCACCCAAACTGAATCCAAATTAAGCGATTTTTTGAGTTTAGCCGTATTTGAAAGCGCGTCTGCTTTACTTTTAAAACCTCCGACTCGGAGCCGGTACATAGTTACATTCTGTTCACGCACAGGCACTACTTCGCTAAAAACACCTAGGCGCGCAAATTCAGCCGCCTTGCTTCTGGCAAACCACTCCTGTTTGAATGCGATCAAATTCACGCCCCATTCTCCATAGGCCTGTTGCTTTATGGCTTGCCTGGCATCAGGCTTACTAACAGGTTTTGCTGCATATGCAGGTTTAGCCGTTACCATTTTTGGCTTAACTTTCTCTTTGGCAAGCACCACTTCAGGCTTAGTTTCTACTTTAGCAGGCAAAATTTCAGGTATTACGGCTACTTTAGCTGGAGCGGTTTCATGTATGGCCTTCTCTTTAATCTGCCCATGCTCATTCGTAATTCCATCTTTCGCCAGCACATGCTCCTGTGTATTACCTTCTTTAACCGGTGCAGGTGCAGGCTCCACTTCGACCTTAGCCGGCTCCACATCGAGTGGAGCTAAAGATACCTTTTCTTCTAAATCGCCAATTTTGACCTGCAACATGTCCAGCGCCTTGCTTACTCTATCCTGTTTTACCGTAATATCAGGTACCTTGGTCGTTAATAAATCAACGGGGAACTGGGGATTCCCTTTCAGCTCGGTTATAAAGCTATAAACCTGCTGATTCAACTGCACCACAGAATTCACCATAGCGTTAATTTCTGCATTAGGATTGTTTGCAACAATTTTTGCCAAATCCGCCTCAAGAGCTGAAACATCTTCAGTTAATTTTGAAACTTCAGTTTTAGCACTATAGGTCATTACGCCCAATCCTGCGGCTGCACTTAACGCAACAACACCGAACCCCAATGCCACATAACCGAAAAGTTTTGCTTTTTTAACTTTATTTCCAGCATCTTCCAGCTGTTTTTTAATGTCTTCCCGTTCAAATCCAAATGGACTCATTTGGACATCTTCCGTGTCATCTACAATTGTATCGACTGTTTGTTTCGGCTTGGCTTCGACAACTGCTTCATTACCGCCTGGTTGCAACTCCGACTCAAAAGCCTGCATAGCTACATCTTCATTTAAGAAGTCACTGTCACCAAAGGCGTCTGCAAACTCATCTTCTTGAATGCCTGCATCGCTGCCTATGTCGGAAATATCCATATCGGCAGTAATATCAAAGTCAGGCAACAGAAAATCATCTTCTTTATCTGATGAATTATCAGTGTCCGCTAACTGGGTCGCTTCCATCTCCTTAGAAAAATCATCACTGACCTCATCCAATTGAAAAAAATCATCAATTTTATTCAAGTCAGAATCGTCGCCCATCGCATCTTTTTTTCCTGCCGTTGGTTCTAATGCATCCTCGGAATCAAAACCGGCATCAGCCAAGAGATTGGCAAAGCTATTTTCATCGTCCTGAATCATGTCTGATGTGTCAAAATCATCGCCATAGCCGGAAAAATCATCCATTTCAGCTGGCAGAGCGACAACTTCGTCAACTGCTTCGGTTTTTTCGTCTGCTTGCGCTAACACGTCTGCGGTATCTAAACCGACATCCGGGAGCAAATCATCATGGTCAGCGGCTAGCAGTTCATCATTGGGCGCAATCAAATCTGCCGAAGTCTCAACTTCGTCATCCTGAAGCAGATCCGATTCATCAAAATCAACACCGGAAAAATCATCCACTTCATCCGACAGGACAGCAACATCACCAGGAAACTCGGTTTTTCCGTCTGCTTGCGCTAACAGGTCTGCGGTATCTAAACCGACATCCGGGAGCAAATCATCATTGTCAGCTGCTAGCGGTTCATCATTGGGCGCAATCAAATCTGCCGAAGTCTCAACTTCGTCATCCTGAAGCAGATCCGATTCATCAACATCAACACCGGAAAAATCATCCACTTCATCCGACAGAGCAACAACATCATCTGCTGAAGGAATTATGTCCGCATCCATAAAATCACTAAAGTCTGAAAAATCATCCGGCGCATCAACCACGAAATCCTCCGAAGCCGATGCGTCAAGCTCATCATCGACAACAGTGGACGGATTCTCCGCAACCTGCTCCAACTCTTCAAGAACACCAATATCTGAATACACCGGCGCACCGTCAGCATCAAAATTCACACTCATCAGCAATCTGTCGAGGGCATCTTCGTCCCCCTCCGATTCATTTGACTGAGTAAAAGATGATCTCCGTACAGCTTGTTCTGTCGGCTCGGCTTCTACCTCAGCGGCTTGTGGTGAATCCTGTCGATCTATTTTCGGCTCATTAAAATCAGCCCGAAAATCGTCAAAACTTAAAAAATCATCTAACTCATCAATATCCTTGTTCGCCTCTGTTGGTATTAACGTATTATCTACATCAAAGTCGGTATTCATCAGCAATCTATCAATAGTATCTTCGTCGTCCTGAAACTCATTCATCGGGAGAAAAGAAGCATCTGCCTCGTCCAACATAGCATCAAGATTATCGCGCTTTTCATTTATTTTTTTATCTGTTGGATCAGTCATATTCAGGCTCAGCAATGTGTTGTAAGATAACTACAAAAAGTTTAAATGGCGTATTCAATATTTTTCGGCAGGAAAACAATTTTCATTATTTTAATACCGAATAAGCTTAATGTTCATAAAGTTTCACCGATTTGATGCTAAACTCCCAAAAAAACTTTTAAGAAGAAAAATGCAACTAGCTATCACCGCCTTAGGCAACCATAAAATTAATTTTATTGCTGAAATATTACCCGCCGTGCGCGACTGTAAATGTAATATTCTGGAAATAAGGTCATCACGTCTCGCTCAGTCCACTGCGGCCTACCTGCTTATTTCGGGTAACTGGAACCAGATTGCCAAACTTGAAAGCACCCTGGACATTATCCAAAAACGACTGGACATTAAAATTCACACCTTACGGCCTGAGCAAAAAGACAAGCCCAAAGAATGCATCCCCTACTCATTGGAAACCATATCGCTGGATCGCGATAATGTGACCGAATCCATTACCTCTTTTTTATTTGACAGAGAGATAGACATTGAGGAAATAAGCGGTAGCTGCTATCAAGCTCCGTATATTCAAACCTCAGTATTCTCAACCAAATTCGTCATTTTGATCCCACCGCAACTTCATCTGCTGACGCTGCGCGAAGAGTTTATGGATTTCTGCGACCAATTAAATATCGATGCGATTCTTGAACCCATAAAACGATAAACTTAACCATGATAACTCCCGGAAACCCTGTGCCCGATTTTGAGGCTTTATCTACCGGCGATAAAACGGTAAAGCTAAGCGGCTATCGCGGTAAATACCTGATGCTTTATTTTTACCCAAAAGACAACACGCCCGGCTGTACTCAGGAAGGCCAAAGTTTTCGCGATAACATCGAGAAATTCATCGCGCTCAATGCCATCATCTTAGGCGTATCCCGTGACAGCGTCCGCGTTCACGAAGGCTTTAAATGCAAACAGGAATTTCCGTTCGATCTGCTTTCCGACCCCGATGAAAAGCTATGTCAGCTGTTTGACGTGATCAAAATGAAAAACATGTACGGTAAGCAGGTTCGCGGCATCGAGCGCAGTACCTTTCTGATTGACCCAGAAGGTCTACTGGTTCGTGAATGGCGCAAAGTAAAAGTCAAAAGCCATTGTGAAGAAGTGCTGCAAGCCTTATATGAACTCACCAGCAACTAACCATGAATATTCAAACATCCCCGAATAAAAAGCTATTTGTCTTAGATACCAACGTGCTGATGCACGATCCCGCCTCCATCTTTCGCTTCAAGGAACATGACCTTTTTATCCCGATGATTGTTCTGGAAGAACTCGATCATGCAAAAAAAGGCCTAACTGAACTGGCACGCAATGTCAGACAAGTCAGCCGGTTTCTGGATGAATTAATCCGCGACGCCAACCAGCAAACCATCAACGACGGTCTACCGTTGTCGAGCATAAAACACGGCCCAAATGCCGATACGACTGACAGCGGACGCTTATATTTCCAAACCAGCACCATGACCGCACTGCTGCCGGAAAGCATGCCCGGTAACCTTGCCGATAATTCCATACTCAGAATCGTCCTGGCGCTCACTAAGGAGCTGCCTGGCACCACCGTTATCCTGGTGTCAAAAGACATCAACATGCGCATCAAGGCAGCGACCTTGGAGTTGCTTGCGGAAGACTACCATAACGACCAGACTCTCGATGACATTGATCTGTTATACAGCGGTGCAATGGCGTTGGAAAAGGATTTCTGGACTGTACACGGCACCAAAATGGAATCCTGGCAGGAAAAAAACCGCACTTTTTACAAACTGGAAGACCCCATAGTAACCGAATGGTATCCCAACCAATATTTGTACATCGAAGACGAAACCAATTTTGAAGCCATCGTCAGATCTTGCGACGGACAGATTGCAGTTTTGGAACTGGCAAAGGATTATCGTGCAAAGCACAACAATATCTGGGGCATCACGGCAAAAAACCGGGAGCAGAACTTTGCCCTCAATGTCTTGCTGGACCCCGACATCGACTTTGTCACCTTACTGGGTACGGCGGGAACGGGGAAAACCCTGTTAGCTCTGGCCGCAGGCCTTGACCAGACCCTGGAAAAAAAAGCCTATCAGGAAATCATCATGACCCGCGAAACTGTCTCTGTTGGCGAAGACATAGGTTTTCTGCCCGGCACCGAAGAAGAAAAAATGGCGCCATGGATGGGTGCGTTAATCGACAATCTCGAACTGCTGGGCAGTAATGCCGAACACGGCGAATGGGAACAAGGCGCAGCCAGCAATATTATTATGAACCGGGTCAAAATCAGGTCGCTTAACTTTATGCGTGGACGGACGTTCCTCAATCGCTACCTGATCATCGATGAGGCTCAAAACCTGACTTCAAAACAAATGAAAACCCTGATAACGCGCGCCGGCCCTGGAACCAAGGTTATCTGTATCGGCAATCTGTCGCAAATAGATACGCCTTATTTAACGGCAACAACATCAGGCTTAACCTATGTCGTAGACCGTTTTAAAACTTGGCCCCATGGAGCGCATATCACCTTGCGGCGCGGCGAGCGTTCACGCTTGGCTGATTACGCTTCAGATATTTTGTAACTAGGTAACTACTCAGCTATCAATATAATAGAACTTCAGATACAGCTTCCATTGTATTTAATACTCAGGTTTAATAACTTGTATTCGGATTTTCATCCCCAATCCGTGGCCAGGCGGTCAGTACCGCCTTAACAACCGTCGCTAATGGAATGGCTAAAAAAACCCCCCAAAAACCCCACAAGCCGCCAAAAAACAAAATCGCAACAATAATTGAGATGGCATGTAAGTTAACTGCTTCTGAAAACAATACCGGCACTAACACAACGCCGTCCAGCATCTGAATAATTGAGTACGCAATAACAATATACATAAATTCATCGCCGCCTAATCCCCACTGAAAATAAGCAACACCCAAAACCGGAAAGGTAACCAGCGTTGCACCAACGTAAGGAATAATGACCTGCAAACCCATCAAAACAGCCAGCAACATGGCATAATTTAACCCCATAGCCGCGTAAGTCACATAACTGACGGCCCAGAGAATAAACACTTCGGCAAACTTGCCGCGTATATAATTACCTATCTGGACATCGACCTCTTCCCATACGCGCACGGTCAAATGCCTGTCCTTGGGCATAAACTGCAAAAACCAGGATACCAATATCTGCTTGTCTTTTAAAAAGAAAAACACCATCATCGGCACTAAAAACAAATAAATCATTACACTGACTAAACCCATAACAGATGCCGCAGACCGCGACAACGTATTTTGCACGTAAGTTAACAGGTCCTTTTCCACTGCATACAACATCTGTCGGACTTTTATTTCTGAAATCAATTGCGGATACATTTCCGGCAAACGCATAATTTCATTTTCCGCGCTGTGAATGATCTCAGGGAGATGCTGAACAAGCTCAATGGCCTGTTGTGAAGCAATCGGTATCAGATAAAACAATAAAAAAATAAAACAAGCTATAAACACTGAAAACACCAGACACACAGCAGGCAAACGCGGCATCTTGATGCTTTCAGCCTTAGCCACCAGTCCTTCCAACAGATATGCCAGTACGATTGATATAAAAACCGGCATTAACAAATCGGACAATGAATAAATCAGCACAAAACTGACAATAAGGATAATTGCCAGTGCGACCGCTTGAGAGTTCGGCAAAAAACGCTTAACGTATTTTCTTAGAAAACGTGAATCTATAATTTGGGTTTGAGTTGTCATTGATAGCCGAAAATTTTATTATTATCTGTACTATTCTATAGTGTTTACACATCAAATCTCGCTTTTTTGAATCTCTTCCCCATAACCCTATCAAGCAACAGAGGCTATAAAAGCGCCAAATTTTGAAATGCGATGAGTATACCGCTCATGAGGGCCTTAAATCATATAGAAGTTACGCATAACGACTGGCTGAAATTCTGGACTCAAATGGGCCATGACCTTAGTTTTTCCAGTGCAAAGAGCAATCCCATCTGATGGCTTTTAATCATTTTAATGATTATTCACGCAGCTGTACCAACTGCCTCCGGCAAATCTTGACGTGCTTTCTGACTCGCTATCATTGATTTGAATAGGCTATCGGGTTAAGCTGGAACTGAGTGCGTGTTTTAAAAGTAGCAAAAATTGCTAACATGTAAAAATAAGCATTTTTG
>JAQSDX010000037.1 GCA_029946125.1 Candidatus Methylobacter titanis | reverse complement strand
AAATTTTACTCAGATCTTAATGGTAACTGGTTTGCTGGGTTTTGCGTAACATCAGTTAAGCAGTCGTGCAGGAAGGTACTGATTAAATCCTTCTAAAAACTCAGGGTGCCTGAGCTGAACGAGGCCATGCTGCCCCTCCGAAACGTTTTGCGTTAGCTAAATAGAACCACAAGGGAGCAGTAGTTCCGTGTCCGGGTCGCTCGTTCAATGTCGGCATGACGGTAAACTACTAGCAAACAGCATCTGGATGAAGCAACGTTGAACTCGAATAATTCATATCTCCTTAATAGCCGAAAAATAGCCCAACTGAAAACAGAATGAGGGTTGCCCGTTATTAAACTGTGTTATTTCACACAGTTTAATAGGTCATATGCCACACTTTATTAGTTAAGTAACTTACGAATCCCTTCAGGAGGCCAGCATTAGCGGAGGTTTTGTTGTTGGCACAGAAAATGCTTTGTATTTCGTATGGGTAACCCGTAAGGATCCATGCCAAATAAATGGTCAAATTACAATAACAGCAATGTTCTTAAGGAGAGTTTACATGTCAAAACCAATAACTTTTAAAAAACTGGTCGCATCCTCACTAACGACTGCCGCGATGGTCTTCGTTAGTCAGGGTACGTTTGCCCATACCCGTTTTGAAACGTCAAGTGTCGCCGAAGGCGTCAAGGTTCACAACGCTGTAAATATTGGGCATGGTTGCCCTCCTAGTACAGCTAGAAAAGCTACCTTTGGAACGAATGTGATATTTCCGAATGCCGTATCTTATACGCCTGTTATTGGCGTAGACTCAGGAGCAGGAAAAGTCTATAGCACCACCGCAGCTACTGATTTTTATGCTCCATTAGCGGGTATCGGGGTTATGATTCGTAATGGTGGCGCGTTCCCTGAATACCAATATAAAGCTGATCCTCTTAATAATATCGATGGATTTTGGGCGGGCGGAAAAGCTTATGATCAAACTATCTCCACCCCCGTTCAAGTTGAGTTCGCCTCAGCTGCTGTGACCATTAAACCGGCATCCTGTGCCCGTACAGTAACGTTTTATGCAGCTATTTCTGACCATTGCTCCATTGATACGCCTAGCACTGTTGCCACGGATGAAGAGGTTCTTTATTGGTCGCCCATTCCCAACTTTGCCGGTGTGCCCGGACAACCTTTTGATGTTGCCGCTAAGTATTCTAATTTTGATGGTTATCAAGATGCCGCTCATACGATTAAAGGCGATGGCTGGAGTTCACCAGCCACTCTGAAAGTAACTAGAAACTTGACCACAAATCCGCTTCCAAGTGGCTGTACCGGTAATGCGGGTGCAGGTGATGATATTCATGTTTACCCATCTGCTAAACAGATTAATGCCGAGATGCCTATCTGGTCAGGTACGCATCAAAATGGCACAAATTATTGGCACTAATGTTCCCAATATTCATCTAAGGCGTTACTACAGGCAACCGCGCGGGTTGCGTCAGTAGTCAGTATGATTACCAATGATGATATGGGTCGTCATACTGAAATCAGTCTACGGCGATAGCTATCGCCGTAGACTTTCTTTTTTACTAACGTAGTGCGTTAACTTCAGCGTATTTATCGTTTTCTTGTTTGCCGCCCAAGTAAATAGGCAGTAATATGCTAAAAATTTTGTTAAATGAATGATGATTTGAGAACTTTTCGATGAGTGGCTTGAGCTTATATTAAGTACAGGTTTACTACCTGAAAGAGCATGAAGCACAGGAAGGCTTATAATAGCTTCCCGTGTTTCACGCTCTTTTTGGTATGATATTAGGTTATTTGATAATGCGTTTATATCCATCTGTGAGGCCAGACTGTCGGAATGTTGATCTTAAGTTTCTGGAGGGGCTGTCATGATGGCAATTAAATTCTGGATGACCTGTTTGACCCTGTTGATGCCCGGGGCGTTATTAGCGGCTGTAGAAATTAAAAATTCAGGTGATCAAGGCTGGCTGGTTATCACTAAAGAAGTGGATGCTGAGCTGCAACTGAAAGTCAGACAGGCGCCATTGGCTAAAGTGCTTGACAGCATAGCCAATAAAACAGGGGTACGGATGAATTATTCGGTATTGCCGGATGATTTGGTGACTGCAAATTGTGTAGGAACCAGCGTAAAACAGGTGCTGAAGTGCCTGCTAGTGGGTAAAGCCGACCTTGTTTTTCGCTATGCACGAGAACTGTCAAACGTTGATGGCCTGCGGCAGATTGAGGAGGTTTGGGTGATTGGTGCAAAATCTGAAACGGGTAAGAAGAATTCGCTTTTGCACGCATCAGCGGAAACTCAGCAGCCATTCTCATTGACGACAGATAATACAAACGCAGAGCCTGATCAAACGGATACCTTGTTAAAAATGGCGAGCTCTAACACGCCTGCCGAACGGGTGGAGGCAATCGGGCGTTTGTTGGCAGGCGGGCGCAAAGGTGATGCGGCCGTTAAGCAAACGCTGGTAGCTGCGCTGTCAGACCCCGATGCGATGGTACGCGTGCGCGCGCTTTCCAGTCTGGCGCAACGCGAAGGCGCTGGAGCCGCTACTGCTTTGCGCGAGGCGATGCATGATAGTCATGTATCGGTACGGCTAACGGCGGTAGATAATGCCGGTAGCGATGAAGCCTTGCTGCAACAGGCGCTCAATGATAGCGATGCGACGGTACGGCAGTTGGCGGAAATAAGATTGAAACGGCTTGAGAAAGCCGCTACTGCTTTGTAATGATTGTCAGTAAGTTAACAACAGCTCGATTACCTAAGTCGATGGCTTGGGAAAGAGACGACCAATACTTGTTTAGTGTTTATTTTTTGCTAGTACGCTAGCCATACGGGGATATTTATGAAAAGCACATATTTAAAAAAAGCGTTTGTAGCGTTATCGATTTTGGTCGCAGTAGGGCATACCGGTATCACATTTGCTCATGACGCGGGTGCGTTAATAGATGTTGCAGGAAATAATGCAAGTGCTACCGATCTTGCCGCAGTAACGTGTACTGACGACGGTAACGGTGTGCCGCACCATCTTTTCGGTAAGGTTAAGGACTCTTCCAGTCCGGTACCTGGGTTATTGGTGAACTTTCATATTTACAAGGGACTACAAATGACGACCAGCACCGATCCCGTTTCAGGAGACGATAACTATAGCCCGGGTGTCAGCCTTAACGGCGGCCCCGGCACGTACTATATATCGGTCACTAAAACCAGCGCTGGCGCGAGGGACTTCAATGTCATCTGGCATTGCGTGACCAGTGACAACAAACATACAGGCACTGACATTACTGTATTGCAAATTCAATAATAGTTGATCTCGGCAACGTACGCGCCTAGTCGCGGGCGTTGCCGTTTAAACGATTAAGCAACCTGTCGACGCAGTTCTCACTGCTTATCAAAGAAAGTTTCCTAGATGAACCTACGAATATTAATACGACTCTGCACCCTGCTGGCGCTTACCCAAATACCAGCGGTATTTGCTGCAGAGATTGGTAGCAAAGTGCCTGATTGCGAACTGTCGTCGATCAACGATAAACAACGCTATACCCTGCAACAATTCCACGGCAAAGTAGTTTATGTGGATTTCTGGGCTTCCTGGTGTCCTCCCTGCGCTAAATCCTTTCCATTCATGAATGAATTGCATCGTGATCTTAACGATAGCGGATTGCAGATGATAGCGGTTAATCTGGATCAGGCGCCCGAGGATGCCAAGACGTTTCTGGCTAAATATCCAGCCAATTTTACCGTGGTGGCGGATGAAAGTGAGCAGTGTGCCAGGGACTTTGATGTCAAAGCCATGCCTTCTGCCTATCTGGTCGATCGTAATGGTGTCATTCGTCATATCCATTTAGGGTTCCGCGAGGGAGCAGCCGAGGAGCTTCGGCTTGTCGCCGGGCAGTTGCTGGCAGAGAAGCCGGAACTGAAATAAGCGGTGATTTGAATAGCCGTTTTTCATAGCGGCACGATTTTCTCGCTGCGTGGGAACGATGTAACATTTGATGAAAAACAACCATGATGAGAAACCACAAATGAAGACAATACAGCAAGCGCTGTTGTTGGCCTTGTCTATCTGTGTTTCGGGCTGTTCCCCGGTGGCGCCATGGCAGCGAGGCACGCTTGCCAAGCCGCAGATGGCTTTGGAACCTTACCCCTTACAAAGCACTTTTAATGCGCATATTTACGGTAGCCGGGAGGCTGCTACCGGTAGCAGCGCTGCTGGAGGCGGTGGTTGTGGCTGTTATTAAACGCATATTCACCAAGCTTCATGCCGAAAACGCCGGTAGCTCGCTATTGACACTGGGCTATAGGCAGCTGAGCGCGCGGTTGTTAGCGCGCACAGCCAAGCCGAAACCGGTAGCGGCAGTGAGTGCATCATTGCAGATGTTGACCGCCGCTGCGTTGTCGTTGCCCGGCTTGATGCCTGTAACGGCTCAGGCTGCGGACGAAGAAGTCAGTTTTTTATATGGCTATTATGAAGAGAGCAATCGTAATCTTTTCGGTGAAAACAGCAGGTTTGACCCGATTGTCGTGGACAGTCTGTTGGGCAGCTCTAAAATCAAGTTGTCCGATCGCTTGAAGTTTGCCTTTAATTACACCCAGGATACTTGGAGTGGGGCGACGCCTATCGCAACTGCGCCGCTTTCTTTCGGCGGCAATAAAGAAGGCGGTGTGATTTCAGGGGCAACGCCTTTTCTGCAAAACAATGGCGTGCTGTTCGACAAACAATTGAACCCATTGAGACAGAATGCCTTAACCGGAGAGTATGTAAAAGACAAGCAGCTAGTGCATACGCTTTCTTCTGCCTCACCAGAGATTCGCAAACAAGGCGATGTCAAACTAAGTTACGAATGGGATGAGGCGGCGCTGGATGTCGGTGGCGGCATTTCTGTGGAAAATGACTATGAATCGCGGTTTGGCAATGTGGCCGGACGTTGGGATTTTAACCAGAAGCTGACCAGTTTGAACTTGGGTTTGAGTTACACCAACAGCGATACTCACGCCATACTTGATCATGATGCCACGCCCTATATCTTTGATGTCGGCCGTGGCTTTGACTCCTACAATAACACCTCCGGCAGCGGCCAAATTCAAAAAGAGGATAGAAATAATGTCCTACGCGGCAATCGACAGGACTGGGGAACCTCGCTGGGCCTGACCCAGGTGCTGAACGAAACCGCGCTACTGGAAGCGGGCATTGGCTATACCCGCAGTACCGGTTATATGGCAAATCCCTATAAGGTGGTGGAAGCGGCGTTCATTGATCCGACGCAGACCGGTGAAGTGCTGAGGGGCGTGTCTATCGGTTTACTTGAAAAGCGTCCCAACGAGCGTAATCAATGGACTGAAAACTTGCGTTATGTTCAATATATCAATGGTCTGGATGCGGCCTTGCATTTTGATTACCGCTTTTTTCACGATGACTGGGGCGTCAATGCTCATACCTTTGAAGCCGATTGGGTTCAGCCGGTGGGTCATGGTTGGACGCTCACTCCGAAAGTGCGTTATTACTCGCAGGATGCCGCCGATTTTTACACGCCTTACCTGGTATCCCATCAGGCCCTCAGTAAAGCCGCTGTTGATCAAAGCGGAAGGCCTATTTATGTTGAAGCGGGCAATCCCAATAATGGCAATGTTTATTTTCGTGATAAAGACTTTAACTTGGTGGATGCCAGCGGGAAAATAGTCGACGAAATTGCCGTTAATCCGATCAATAAAACCATTCCGTTTGACCGCAATAAACTGCCCAGCCATTATTCCAGCGACCATCGGCTATCGGGATTTGGCGCGTTAAGTGGCGGACTTACCGTCAGCAAACAATTCGCTAAAGGCGTCAGTTTTGAGGCGGCTGCCGAATACTATGCCCACGCAGGCTCGATGAAACTGGGCGGTGGCGGTGAGGGCGCTTATGCCGATTACAACTATTACACGGTTAATGCGGTTCTGAAGGTCGATTTATCCGCACTATCTCTGGCCGGTAGCGAACATAGCGAACATAGCGGGCATAGTCATCACGGCGGCCACGCACCCGCCGGTGTCATGTTCGATCACATGATGGATAAAGCCGGTGACGTGATGTTCGGCGCCCGTTATATGTACAGCACTCAGTCTGGCGATATGTTGCAGGGTAGCAATAAGGTCAGCGATCAAACTATCGTAAAAAATGGCTGTGGTGACGATTCCTGCTTTACCGCGCCGGGCGGAATGAACATGAATATGATCATGCTCGATTTTATGTACGCCCCGACCGATTGGTTAACACTGATGCTGATGCCTCAGTTCGTCGATATGAACATGTCCACACGAGAGCTGAATGGCGCACCATCGGCAACTTTTGATCAGCAATCACTGATCAATCACCACACCTTGCATGAGCACACCACCAGCGGTATCGGTGATACCGGCATTTATGCGATGGTCAAGCTGTTCGATCAGGCAGGTCATCATCTGCATGGCACCTTGGGCGTCAGTGCGCCGACCGGCGATGTTGATGTCAAATTCAGGGATACCCATCGAATCGATGCCGGTTTTCAGCATTACGGTATGCAGTTGGGCAGCGGCACTTGGGATCTCAAGCCGAGCATTACTTATACCGGAAAACTGGATAAGTATTCCTGGGGTGCACAGCTTAACGGCACCGTACGTCTTGAGCATAACAACGAAACCGGTTTCGCTTTTGGCGATATGTTTCAGTCCACCGCCTGGGGCAGTTACAGCCTGTTAAATTGGCTGTCAACCTCGGTGCGCGGCGTTTATACCGTACAAGGTTCGATTAGGAACGAGTATAACGGGACATTCAATAAACTGGGGCCGGTGGATTATCCCGGCAATCATGGCGGGCGTTATTGGGATGCCGGTTTTGGTATTAACGCTTTTGTGCCAACCGGGAGTCTACAGGGCAACAACCTCAGTTTCGAATGGCTACAGCCGGTCAGCGACGATGTCAACGGTTATCAGCTACCGCGTGAGGGCGCACTGTCAGCTACCTGGAGTTATGCGTTTTGACCGGCGCTGTGGTGGTTTGCGGTTTTTAGCATGACAGCCAAGCGTTTGAGCTATTATCGCTATGCCTTCAAGGCGATGGGTTCGCCTTGCGACCTACAACTCTATGCCGACAGTCCGTCCAGAGCCAAACAGATTGCCGATGCGGCTATCACCGATGTATACCGGCTCGAAGCGCTGTATTCGCGTTACCGTAGCGACAGTTTTCTTGCGGCTATTAATCGCGTGGCGGCCACCGGCGGTCGTATCACGGTCGATGATGAAACCGCAGGATTATTGAATTATGCGGCAACCTGTTATGAACAGAGCGACGGCCTATTCGACATCACTTCCGGCATCTTGCGCCGCGCCTGGCGCTTTGATCGGGGTAAATTGCCGGATCAGGCACAAATTCAGGCATTGCTCGATAAAGTCGGCTGGCACAAATTGTGTTGGGTACCACCCGTGCTGGCATTTTCAAGCCCCGGCATGGAAATCGATTTTGGCGGCATAGTCAAAGAATACGCCGTTGACCGTGCGGCCGCATTATGTGGCGCAGCCGGAATCCGGCATGGCGTCATTAATTTAGGCGGCGACATAAAAGTGATTGGCCCGCGCGCCGATGGCAGTCCGTGGCGAGTCGGTATCCGTGATCCCCGTAACAAAGAAGCCGTGATGCGAACCATTTTATTGCGGGAAGGCGCGCTTGCCAGCAGTGGTGATTACGAACGTTGTATCAGTGTGGATGGCGTACGTTACGGACATGTGCTCAACCCCAAAACCGGCTGGCCAGTACGGTATTTGGCGGCGGTTAGCGTGGTGGGTGATTTCTGTGTAGTTGCGGGCAGCGCTTCTACCATCGCAATGCTCAAGGAAAGTAGCGGTCCCGACTGGCTGGAAAGCTTGGGATTACCCCATTTATGGGTCAATGTACAGGGCGAAACCGGCGGTTCGTTGTCGGGTCGGAATCATCAGCCGTGATATAGCGCAGAACATCGATCACTTGTGTAGATAGCTATGGCCTAAAGGCCGAGGTTTAAACCAGCAAGGAAGATTGATTAAACTGTGGCATATAACCTACTAAAATAGGTTATATGCCGTGTTTTGATTAAAAACAGGCTCACAATAAAGTCTGGCACGCATTACCGGCGCAACGCATTGGGATGGCAAATAATGCGTCATAGAAATATAATTAATTGATTATAAAGGAGCAAAGTAATCTTCGAGGTGGTTCGGAGAGGGGCTTCTGATGTGCTTTTTAGCTTGGCATGGAAAATGCTTATGAATAGCAATCAGTCACATCTATAAAAATTAAAAGAAATGAAAAAATACCTACTATTGCTGGGAGTGAGTTATTTAGGCAGCGGGATTGCGGCGGAACCGGTGAAGGCTACTAAAACCGATAAATATCAGGGCGAGGACATGGTCACCTACGGCGCGGTGACCGATAGAAAGTTTCCAGATACTGCCAAGGCAACTCCGACCTATACGATTGATAAAGCTGATGTTGAAGCCAAAGTGAATGCGACTACGGTTGAAGATTTCTTAAAGTTCACCCCAGGCCTGTTAGTCCGCAAACGTTACATGGGCGATCCCAACGGTAACTTGGGCATACGCGGCTCCAATGTGTTCCAGACGGCACATACTATGGTGTTCGGTGATGGAATGCCGTTGCATAATCCATTGCGCACCAGTTTTAATGGTGCGCCCAGATGGTCAATGGTTTCACCCAGCGAAGTCGAATCGGCGGAAGTACTTTACGGCCCTTTTTCTGCGCAATATGGCGGTAATTCGTTTGGCGGCACGGTTAATTTGAACACTAAAATGCCGGAAAAATTTGAAGCTCAAATGGATGCTACCGGCATGTTCCAGGATGTGCATCGGTCAGGGCGGAATGAAACGTTGATGGGTTATAAAACTTTTATTTCTGCAGGCGACAAGATCGATAAGTTCAGTGTTTGGGCCTCTTATAACCGTTTTGAAAACGAGGGGCAGCCGCAGACTATCAATGCCGCTCAATTAAGTTCGGCGGCAGGCGGAACCGCAGTCGCCGGAGGCGAAAGTTATCAAACGCCTCAAGGTGCGCCCGCGCTTGCTTATGGTGATATTGGCGTGGCTCGGCAAACCACGGATTTATTTAAAGCCAAATTCGGTTATGACTTTACCGAAGATCTGCAGGGGCGTTTTACTATTGCCTATGAAGATCGCGTCGGCAAAGTTGACGATCCGAACAGCCTGTTAAGGAATGCCGCAGGCAATACGGTATGGGGAGGTGCTACAGCAGCCGGACAGTCAGCGAACCAAAACTACAGAACACCGGACGGACAACGTTTTACCGTTCCAGGTTCGGTTTTTTCGGTCAGCGACTCGCAGCGCCAGACCCTGAATTATGGCTTGGGGTTAAAGGGAAAAATCTCGGATAACTGGAGCATTGATACTACTGCCAGTTATTATGACGCGTTCAAGGACAGAAGTATCAGTTCAACGCTGAATCCCAACCATCCGCAAAATCAAAACAAAGGCCAGGTTGCGGATGAAAAACCCTGGTGGGCGACTTACGATGTGAAATTGGCGACCGATAATTTTTTGGGTAGGGATGACCTATCTTTTATGGGCGGCTATCAATTTAACCATGCGAGCCTGAATCTGGATACTTACTCCAGCAATAACTATGTGGCTGGAACTGCCGATGTTAAAACCGGCGACAGCGGCGGCGCGACTCAAACCAACAGCGCTTTTTCACAGTTGGAATGGCGGTTTTTGCCGGACTGGAGCGTGATGGCCGGAGGGCGGTTTGACCACTGGCAAGCGCTTGATGGCCATGTGCACACTTTTGGCGCGACCAACAACATTCAAAATTACGCCGACCGCGATGCCTCCCGTTTTTCGCCTAAAGCGTCTTTGGAATATTCACCGGATAACTGGATTTTCCGCTACTCGTTTTCTAAAGCGTATCGTTTTCCGATTGCTGAAGAAATGTTTGCTAGCGTCTCCAGGCTTAATAACTTAAGCATTTCAGCGCCTGATTTAGGGCCGGAGAATGGTTATTTTCATAACTTCATGACCCAATACGATATTCCCAGAGGTTATGTACGCGCCAATTTCTTTTTCAACCAAATCAACAACGAAATAGCTAGTACCTTGCAGACTATCAATGGACAAAGCATTACTACCTTTTTACCGATTGAACAAACCGAAGCTATCGGCGTAGATCTGACTTATCAACAAAACGAAGTGTTTAATCTGCCTGTCGACTTAATGGCTAACGGTATTTTTATGAATAAACAAATTACCCAAAACAGCCACAATCCGTCGCTGGTTGGTAATGAATGGGATCGCATACCCAGCTTACAGGCCAATGCAACATTAACCTACCATATTCTGCAACCTTGGGATGCTGCGGTAGGCGTGCGTTATCGCAGTGATTCATTTCAGCGTCTGGAGAATAACGATACCGCCGCTAATGTCATGGGCGGCACCGATGAATCCACTTTTGTCGACTTAAAAACCACGTACAGGTTACCGATTAGTCGGGAACTAAAAAGTACCATTTCAGCGGGGATCGATAATGTTTTTGATGCTAATGCCTTTGAAAACCATCCTTATCCGCAACGCACTTATTTTGTTAGCGCGTCGTTGAAATATTAATTGGTCCGCACCAGGATGTGCATCTTATCAATACAATGACAATAATTTTTGTAGGATGACTCTATGCCCTTCTTCCCACCATACAATTACTTTATTGGGTTGAAGTATAATTATTGATACGTTTATTTATAAAGTAAAAAGCAAAAACAAAAAGCCTGACTGTTATCAAGTCAGGCTTTACTGCATATGGGCTGAAAAGATATTGCTTTTTTTTATCCTGATTTCTCTTTGATAATTCAGCTCGACTTTTTAATTCGGTGTAATCCATGAAATTCCTGATCTCTGTTCTGTTTTTTGCAACGCTGGCGGTTTCCGGCTGTGCATATGAAGCGACGATAAAATCGGCAGGTGCTGGCAAGCAGCATGCAGATCATCATTCTGTCGAGGCAAAAGGTGTCTGCGCCGATGCCAACGCGTTGCCTTCAAACCAATGCGCCAAAACCATAACGGCCACTTTTGACGGCAAGGGTGTGTTATGGATTACCTGGGTAAACAATGAGTATCTTTATGTGCAGTCATCCGCCGATAAAGGCACAAGCTTTACGGCACCTGTTAGGGTGAACGCAAAACCGGAAGCGATTGCGGCTGATGGTGAAAGCCGTCCGAAAATCAAGCTGGATGCACAAGGTAATATTTATTTAACCTGGGTACTCACGCTGGATAAAAAGCGCAGCACTTATGTGCGCTTTAGCCGGTCAAATGACGGTGGAAAACGTTTTTCGGAACCTGTCACGGTCAACGATAATATCGAGGTAATAAGGCATCGCTTCGACAGTCTGGCTGTCGGCAAAAACGGCGAGATTTTTATCGCCTGGTTGGATGCCCGCGATACCGAGGCGGCTAAAAAAGCCGGGCAGGATTTTAAGGGACTGTCCTTGTATTACGCTTGGTCTGACGATGGCGGTGCGCATTTTTATCCCAATAAAAGAATCGCCACTCATACCTGCGAATGCTGCCGATTGGATACCGCAATAGCGCCTGACAATACGCCGGTGGTCACTTGGCGGCATATTTTCGCAGGCGGCATACGCGATCACGCGCTGGTCAAATTTAGCGATTGGAATACCCCCGGCGATACCCACCGTTTAGGTCAGGATAACTGGAAAATCGATGCCTGCCCGCATCACGGTCCCGGTTTGTCGATTGCCGATTCCGGTGTTTATCATGCGGTATGGTTCAGTAATTCACCGACCAATCAGGGCTTGTTTTATGCCTACTCGACCGATTCAGGGCGGCATTTTTCTACGCCGGTTAATTTCGGTAAAGAAGGCGCAGGCCATCCGCATGTGCTGGCTTTAGGTTCACGGGTCAATGTGGTTTGGCAGGAGTTTGACGGCACCCACAATGTTATCAAGCTGATCAAATCTGCCGACGACGGCAAAAGCTGGTCGATGCCTGAAGTGATTGTTGAAACCGCGCTGTCCGGCGATCAGCCCTTTCTGGTCAGCGATGGGCAGAAGATGTATCTTTCCTGGAAAACGCAGCAGCAGGATTATCAATTGAAACTTATTGATAAATAGGGCTTAATTTCCAATAATGAACTCATCAAAATAATTTTCGTGGATCAAATGATTTTTCCAGAATCATCTAAAAATTGATTATGTCTGCAAATAAACCCCTGCTTGAGGCCAGACAACTGGTGGTCAAGTATAAAAACTATCGCGCAATCGATGGGCTCGATTTATCGGTTCCGGCCGGTTGCGTCTATGCCTTGCTGGGCGGCAATGGCGCCGGGAAAACCTCAACCATTAATACCTTTTTGGGCTTCAATCGGCCGACCTCCGGCAATGTCTTTATTGATGGCGAATCGCCTGAGCAAAACCCGGCGGTGGTGCGCGCCAAGCTGGCCTATCTGCCGGAAAATGTGGCGTTGTATGAATACCTGAGCGGCGTGGAAAATCTGAGTTTTTTCTGTACGCTGGCTGATATCCGCCTATCCCGGCAGCACGCGCACGATTTGCTGGCGAACACCGGCTTGCAAAGCGATGCTCATGACCGGCGCGTTTCGACATATTCAAAGGGTATGCGCCAGAAAGTCGGTCTGGCTATCGCCTCGGCAAAACAGGCGAAAGTCATGTTGCTGGATGAGCCGACCTCCGGGCTCGATCCCAGTGCGGCCAATGATTTTGCCCGGCGCATACGGGCGGCCGCCGATCTGGGCATGGCGGTGCTGATGGCGACTCATGATCTGTTTAATGCCAAGCAGGTCGCCGACCGTATCGGCATCATGAAAGCCGGTCGTCTGGTTGAAGAGTTCGATGCACACACCGTGGCGCACGATGAGTTGGAACACAAATATCTGGCGCACGCGCGGGGCTTGCTGTGATTGTTGCGATTATCCGCAAGGAGCTGTTGGCGGTAGTGCGGGACGGAAGGTTGTTGGTGTTGGCCTTTTCGGTGTTCGCGCTATTAAGCGGCTTTTTTCTGGCTTCCATCAGCGAACATCAGCAGTTGCAGCAGGAAAAACAAGCCGTGGGCGCAAGCGCCAAGCAACAATGGGATACGCAAGGCGTTAAAAACCCGCATGCGGCGGCGCATTTCGGCATTTATGTGTTTAAGCCGGATTCGCCGCTGGCATCGATAGATCCCGGCTTGAGACACTATACCGGTCAAACGCTCTGGCTGGAGCCGCACAAACGCAACGGCGCGCGTTTCAGTCCGGCGGCCGACCAGGGATTAGCCAGTCGCTTCGGGCAGGCCAGCGCCGGTTTTGTGTTGGTTGCATTGTTGCCGCTGCTGGTCGTGGCGCTGGCTTTTAATGCGGTGACTTTGGAGCGGGAGCAAGGTACGTTGCGCATGTTGCACAGTCTCGGGGTATCGGCTATGCAACTGTTGCTGGGCAAATTTATCGGTTTGTTGCTGGCTTTTTTGCTGGTGTTGCTGCCGGCAATGGGGCTTGCGATGATTATTTTGTATCGTAATTTCGACCTCACCGGTGACGACAGTCTCAGGTTGTTGGCGTTGGGCGCTAGTTTTTTTATCTATTATGCGGTATTCGCGGCCTTGGCTATGTCCACCTCAATCCATTTTCACAGCAGCCGTCTGGCTTTGTTTGCGTTGTTGGCTTTCTGGTCGGGCAGTGTGCTGATTGCGCCGAGATTGGGCGCTGCTGCTGCAGAGGCGTGGATGCCGATACCCGCTGCGACGGCGTTTTGGGCGGCGATCAAAGACGATATTCAGCAGGGTCTGGATAACGATGGCGATCATGAAAAGCGGGAGGCGTTATTCAATGTTCAACTGTTAAAACAGTACGCTGCGACACGGATTGAAGATTTGCCGGTAGGCTATGCCGCGCTCAAACGCAGTTTTAATGACGGTTATTCCGCACGGGTTCATGCCCTGCATTTCGACAGGTTGAGTGATGCGTTCGAACGCCAAAGCCGGTTTATCCATATCGCCTCGCTGCTCGGCCCGAGCATCGCGATGCGCTCGGTGTCGATGACATTGTCGGGCATGGATTTGGCGCATCAGCGTCATTTTGAGGATGCCGCCGAAAATTACCGGCATTATTTTATCGGCCTGACCGATGACTGGGATCGTGAACGCAGCCACGGCACGGAGCACGGCGCTCAGGGCCATGATGACGACTGGGCCAGCGTTAAGGCATTCCGTTATCAGTCGCCCCCGGTGGGCTTTGCGTTGCATCATGCGCTGGCCGATCTGCTGGTATTGCTGGCTTGGCTGGTCGCCGCGCTGATTGCGTTGCTGTTTTCCGCCAAGAGGCTGAAACCATAATGCCGTTGTTACCAACCGAATGGCGGCGCTTCATCCGCAATCCGGTCAATTTGTGGATTATTGCCGCATTCTTTATTTTATTAGCGGCTAGCGCAATAAGTTCGGGACTTGCCGCCAGTGAGTTTCGTGCCAGAGCCTTGCCGTCGCAACACACCGCCGCAGGCACGCAGGTGCGGGCGGAAATGCACGATGCGCCGGGTACCGGCCAAGGCGGCTATACCAGCAAACTGGCCGATAGTACAACGGTGCGCCTTCCGGCGCTGGGCGGTTTGGCCTTGAGCGTGCGCCAAGTCGATTTGCTCGATTCAGAGCTGCGCATCTCAAGCCGCAGTCGTCATACCGATGGCCGTAACAGCGATCAGCTGTTCAATCCGCTGCTGCGCGAACTGGGCTTGCCCGATTTTGCAACTGTGCTGGCGTTATTGCTGCCGTTGACCGTAATAGCGGTTAGTTACGGTCTGGTGCAGGAAGATCGGGAACGGGGCGTCTGGCGTTTGGTTTGCGCGCAAATGGCCCAGCCTTGGCGGTTGGTATTTACCGCACTCGTGGTGCGTTGGGTAATGGTGCTGGTGCCTGTGGTCGCGGCATCGCTGTTTGCGTTTATGCTGGACTCCGGTTCGACCCTTTGCGCGGCAAGTTATTGGCTGGTTTTTGTCGGGCTGTTTACCGGGTTGTGGATTGCAATTGCCGGGCTGTTTTTGTTGCTGCCGGTTTCATCGGGTGCGGCGGCGGTAGGCTTGCTAGGCGTATGGCTGGTCACGACCTTTGCGCTACCGGCGGGTTTAAGCTGGGCGGCAAACGGCGAGCAAGCCATGCCCTCCCGGCTCGAAGCGATTGTCGATATTCGGCGTGTTCAGGCGCAAACGGCTACACAGCAAGCCGGATTGCTGTCAGTCTGGTATCGGGCGCATCCCGACATTCCTCCGGTAACAGAGCCTCCGCGCGAAATTGCCGGTCTGCCCGCCAATCTGGAACTTGATAGTAAGGTGCGGCCGTTGATGTATCGTTTCGATGAGGTTCGGAAAGCGCATTTCGAGTTTATGGAGCGTTGGTCCGCACTGTCGCCAGGCTTGGCCGTCGTGTTGACGGCCGACCGTCTGGCGGGTATCGATGCGCCCCGTTATGCCGAATACATTGACACGGTTAATCAATTTGAAGACCGGTGGCGGGCGTTTTTTGTCCGCAGAATCATCGGCAAGCAAGCCATGTCGACTTCGGATTATCAGCAACAGCCGATCTTTAAACCGTTGCTGACTGCGGTCACAGCTTGGACGGTGCTGGTAAGGCAGTTGCTGGCCGACATTTTTTTATTAGGGGGGCTGATCATGTTGCGCAAGCGCTTCGCAAAGCCGTAAAACACGATTTAAACGCCAATGCAGGCAGGGTAATTTTGCTGACACCTTGATAATAAACTCAGATCAGGCTTTATAATAGACAGCAATCGAAACGACTTTTCCGGTCGGAATTTCTTAACTTCATACTATGACTATTTGGACTACTATGCTTAATTCTAGCCGACATCACACCTGTCTGGCCGCCGCTTTCCTAGGCGTTTGTGCGTTATCGGTACAGGCTGCGGCGCCCGCAGTAACAAAAGCTCAGCCGGCGGTGCCTGGCGAGCAAAAAAATACGCTGCTGGAACAATACCACTCAGTTACTCGGCAAACGGATATTTTGCAAACCTATAATCAGCATATTAAAGACATGCTGGCATCCCAGGTTGAAGAAAAAGCCTCGCTGGAAAAACAACTGCAAGATATTGAAGTCACCAAGCAGGAAATCGTGCCGTTGATCGTACACATGCTCGATAGCTTAGACCAATTTATTCAGCTGGATTTGCCGTTCTTACCCAAAGAGCGCAAGCAGCGTTTGAGCCAATTAAAAGAGCTGGTCACGAAAGCCGATGTCAGCAATGCCGAAAAATTTCGTCGGATTATGGAGGCCTTTCAGGTTGAAAATGAATACGGCAATACGATTGAAGCCTATAAGGCGAATATCGAGTTAAACGGCGTGACCAGTTCGGTTGATTTTTTACGTCTGGGCCGTGTGGCCCTTTATTACCAACGGCTGGACGGCAGTGAAACCGGTTTCTGGGATAAAGAGGAAAAACGCTGGCAACCATTATCTTCCGGTTACAGCAACTCGATTCGTAACGGTTTGCGTATTGCCCGCAAGGAAACAGCGCCGGATATGTTGATTGTTCCCGTTTCTGCACCTGAGGCCGCCAAATGAATAAGCTGATCTTTGTTTTTTTAATGCTATTGCTTTGCAATACTGCTTTTGCCGATCACCTGGATCTGGATAAGTTATTACAGGAAATTAAACAAACTCAAGGCGAGGAAGGCAAAGTCAATGCTGCTCGGGAAGCCGAGTTTGTTGCCGACCCCGGCAAACAGCAACAATTAGTAGACGCTGCCAAAGCGGAGCTGAGTAAACAGGAAAGCATCGGCAGTCAACTGACGGCGCAGCTGACGGCCAACAGCGAACAGTTAAACCAGCTGGAAGCCAAACTGACCGAGCGTAGCGGGCCGTTGGGCGAACTATTCGGCGTCGCCCGGCAAGTCGCCGGTGATTTAAAAGCCAACTTGAAAAATTCTATTATTTCTGCGGAGTTCCCTGACAGAACTGGCGTGTTATCTGCGATTGCCGATAACAAAGCCCTGCCGTCCATGGCGCAGATGGAGCAATTATGGTTTACCCTGCAACAGGAAATGACCGAATCCGGCAAAGTTGTCCATTACGATGCTGAAATCCTGTCGGCAGCCGGCGAGCCGCGCCAGGCAAAAGTGGTGCGGGTGGGTGTCTTCAATGCGCTGGCCGATGGTCAATATTTGCGCTATTTGCCGGAAACCGGGAAACTGGCCGATCTGCCGCGTCAACCGGAAGGCAAGTTTCTTGATTTGGCTGAAGAATTCGCAGAGTCTACATCAGGACAAGCCGATATTGCCCTTGATCCTACCCGGGGCGCTATTCTCGGCATGCTGATTCAAACGCCGAGTTTCATTGAACGTTTGCAGCAAGGCGGATTGATTGGTTACATAACCATGATCTTGGGTGTGGTCGGTTTTATTTATGGCATGGTCAGATTGGTTCAATTATCGTCAGTCAGCCGGAAAATGGCGTTACAAATGAACAGCTCCGTTGCTAATGAGGACAATCCGCTGGGACGCATTTTTGCTGTTGTCGAGAAAGGCAATGCTGAGGATACCGATAATCTGGAGTTATTGCTGGATGAGGCGATTACCCGGGAAGTGCCGCCGTTGGAAGAAGGCTTGTCGATTCTTAAGTTGGTGGCTGCCGTAGGGCCCTTGCTGGGATTGCTTGGCACCGTGACCGGCATGATTGTGACGTTTCAATCGATCAGTTTGTTCGGCACCGGCGACCCCAAACTGATGGCTGAGGGTATTTCTCAGGCGCTGGTGACTACCGTGCAGGGATTGTCTGTCGCCATTCCCTTATTGTTTCTGCACAGCATTGTGGCTTCCCGCAGCCGGGTATTGGTGCAAATTCTCGATGAGCAGACGGCCGGCTTAATCAGCCGCCGGGCAGGCAAGTAATGTCTGCGTTGTTAACGTTGCTGGAGTCGCTACGCAATTTCTTAAATACCGGCGGCGATGTGCTATGGATGATTCTGCTGACCTCCATCTGTTTATGGACGTTGGTGGTAGAGCGCTTCCTTTTTTTCAGGCTGACCTATCCCGGACTTAAGGTTCTCTGGGTAGACCAGTGGAACAGCCGGGAAGACCGGCATACGCCACATGCCTTATCCATCAGGGAATGTATTATTTCTGAGGCTAAAATCAAAATGAGCAAAACCATTGCTATTATCAATATGCTGGTGGTTTTGTGTCCGTTGTTGGGCTTGCTAGGAACGGTAACAGGAATGATTAGCGTCTTTGACGTGATGTCGGTGACCGGCACCAGCAACGCCAGGGCCATGGCATCCGGCGTATCCCAGGCCACCATACCGACTATGGCCGGCATGATTATTGCGATAGGCGGACTTTATTTCAGCAAACGTATTGAAGAACTGGTCAATGATGAAGTACATCACCTGACCGATTTATTAAAATATCACTAGGAGCATTGATGCGCCGCAAAAATAGCCGTGCCTCAGCTGACAAGAATGCTGAGCTTGATATGACACCGATGCTCGACATCGTTTTTATTATGTTGATTTTTTTTATAGTGACCAGTTCCTCGATTAAGGAATCAGGGCTTGATGTTAATCGCCCTCAAGCTAAAACTGCCGAGAAACTGGAGCAGGCGCATATTATTGTGGCGATTAGCCCAGCCGGTGAAATCTGGATAGATAAGAAGGTCGTCGATATTCGTGCGGTTAGAGCCAATGTCGCCAGGTTGCATGCTGAAAATCCGTTAGGTTCGGTGGTCATTACCGCTGACAGGGAGGCCAAAACCCATGTTCTGGTCAGCGTTATGGATCAGATTCGCCTGGCCGGTATCAATAATGCTTCTATTGCTACCGAAGTGGAGTCTCAGTGAAGTCGTCTGTTGCCGCCTTATTGACCGGTATTCTTGTCTCGCTGGGCCTGTTCTGGCTGATGCAATTCATGCTGATGAGTAACCAGCATGTGGTTAAAAAAACCGAACACCTGAATATGATGGAGTTTGTGCGCTTAAAACGTGAGCCGCCACCGCCAAAGCCTAAAATCGAAAAACCGCCGGAAAAAAAGGTGGAGCAGGTGCAGGATAAGCCGCCGCCTCCTCAACGTCAGAAAGCGCCGCCCAAAAAGCAGCCGGTAATCCAAAAGGCGCCCGTGGTAAAGCAGGAAATACCTGCTATGGATGTGCCCAAGCTGGATATACCGGTACAAGCGGTAAAATCCAGTGGGCCTGCGGTGAACGCCTCAGGCACAGCAGGAACAGCAGGGACAGCAAGCGGTACTGGGGAAACCGGCAATGCACAAGGCGATGTCGATGGTAAGGGCGCCGCTTCTGGTGGAGACAGTACCGGTGTTATTCCGCTGGAACGGGTTCCGCCCAAATATCCGAGGGGGGCGGCTAACCGTCATATTGAGGGCTGGGTTAAAGTCGAATTTACCATCACCACAGACGGAGATGTTGAAGATGCCGTGGTTATAGAGGCTCAACCTGCCGATATCTTTGATAATGCCGCGCTACAGGCTATTAGTCGGTGGAAATTCAAGGGGAAAATGGTTAATGGTGTCAGGGTTACCCAAAGAGCCGTTCAGACCTTGCAATTCAAGCTAACAAAATGAGTTAACGGCTTAGATTTTTGTTGCGGCAGTCGATGCATTACTTAATAGTTGCTGAGGCTGCCGTTTTGAATCGGTTTTTTTATCCAACACCGTATAACGAACTTCTAACATGAAAACTTTGTTTTACACGGCTACGGCGTTCAAATTTTCGTCTTCATACAAGCGTAGTTTTTTCCATCCGGCAAATTTGCTGTCATAAAATTCAAGGTCATTATCGATTGAATGCTCATAGCAACTTCTGAACAGCTTGGCCGTACGAAACGCATGCAACTCGTCGTCCGCCGTGACTTTATCGACATTACCCACCTGAAAAGTTTTATTTCTGGATTTGCAATTACTGACCCAAAAAACGGTATAGCAAAGATAACTTTTATCTTTACGATGATCATACTTGATGGTTCTGGACACGCCCGTGACGCCAGTAGTCGTTTTATTTTTGGGCGGTTTAAGAAACCGTGTCTTGCTGCCCTTTAACACGGTCAGCATCTGGTCGCGCCAAGTAATCGCTGCCTTTAAAGACTTGCCTTTATTGCCCCATAATTTATGTGAAAAATAACGACTGCTTTCTTTGCCGCGCCTTACGATGCGTACCTGAAAACCGAACACATCAGGTTCGGTAATATGTTTATTTTTTGCCATGATAGAACCTCATCAAACGAATAAGCTATGTGAATTTAACAGCCATGTTAGGCCGACTAGCTTTCAAAATCCCCATATAGGGTAAATCTTTGGAGATATTGTAAGCTATTGACGACAAATTATGGATAAAATTAAAATTAAATCAAGCTCAAAATAACAACACACTCCAATTCCCGACTAATTTGGTGTACAATTTTAGCAAGCCATTGCTTTCAATGGCTAACATTAAGTTAACAGTCTTTTTTTACTATTTATTGGAGATAATCAATGAGCGTATTAGTCGGTAAACAAGCACCTGATTTTACAGTTCCTGCCGTTCTTGGCGATGGTCAAATAGTTGATTCATTTAGTTTTTCTGAGGCGACTAGCGGAAAATATGCGGTAGTATTTTTTTACCCATTAGACTTCACTTTTGTTTGTCCAAGTGAATTGATCGCTTTAGATCATCGTATTGATGAATTCAAAAGCCGTAATGTTGAAGTGATTTCCGTGTCTATAGACTCTCATTTTACTCACAACGCATGGCGTAATACCCCTATTAATAAAGGCGGCATAGGTCCTGTTCGTTACACCATGGCTGCAGATATATCGCATGCTATTTGTAAGGATTATGATGTTGAAGCGAATGGCCCAGCCGTTGCTTATCGCGGTACTTTCCTGGTCGATCGCTCAGGAATAGTTCGGCATCAGGTTGTTAACGATTTGCCTTTAGGTCGTGATATGGATGAATTGTTGCGCATGATTGACGCGTTACAATTCCACGAAGAACACGGCGAAGTGTGTCCGGCCGGCTGGAAAAAAGGCGATTCAGGCATGAATGCAAACCCTGTCGGTGTTGCAGAATATCTGGATAGAAATGCCGATAAGCTGTAATTTATCGCTGATCATTAGTGCGCCGCCTTAACACCGCTGCGTATTGTAAAAAAAAGGCTTAGGCATTTATTGCCTAAGCCTTTTTTATGGTTAATCGGAAAGTGTGTGGGAGCAGTGATATAGTTTATTCCGGTTTGTTTTGTGCGACATCCTGTGACTCATCCAGAAACTTTCGATAATTAATTGAAACCTTAAGCCCTGCAAAACGCCCTGCCATTCTAACCAGTTCCTGGGTTTTTTTATCAAAGGTAATTTTAACCTCGTTTAAGGCGCGATCCTCATAACCTTCTTCTATATGGTTGGTTTCCAGCAGAAAACGGTAAATATAGACTTCCTGCTCCGCTTCATCTTTGATTTCAAAAGGCTCGCCCAACTGCGCAAGAACAGCCGGTTTTTTGGGCAAATCTGCGGAAATTTTTTCCAGTAATGCCGGGTTGGCTTTGAGTTGTTGTTTTTCCTTATCAATCTCGGCACCTCCAATAGAGCGTAAAGAAATCTCTAAAAATTTGGGCGGGGCAATCGCCAAAAAAAGTGAAGAAAACGACCAGGCAATTAATCTATTTTCTTTATTGAAATTTAAAGCAGAATAAAATTTCACTTCCGGTTTGATCGGTTCATTGTTACCGTCAACCTTACGAAACCAGTAGCGCCAGCGTCTGCCGTCCGTCGTTGGGTCGTCCTGGCTGGCATAAAGTTTGGACAGGGAAACAAAGTCTTTACTGTAAAGAATAGGATGCTTGAAGCGCAAGGTAAATTCATCATCGGCCTCGACGGAAAAGTTGCGATCGAATTCATCCATTTGCAAGTAGACTTGATAAGCCCGAATCCAGTACATGCAACCGGATAATGACGCTGTCAGTGTCAGCAAAAAAACAAGGCGAAGACTTCGTTTAATGATTCCGGTTTTCATGGGATTGTTTCAATGTCGTGTTTCGGAGGTATTAACATTACTGTGCTGTGACAGGATATTCTCGACATCAATTTTATCAAAGCGGTATTGTTCACTGCAGAATTCGCAGTTGACTTCAATAATGTCCTGTTCCTTTAGAATGTCCTCCAGTTCAGTCCGGCCCATAGCGAATAATGTTTTCTCGATGTTTGGCCGTGAACAGGCACAGCTAAATTCAACGGGCTCTGGGTCAAACAATCTGACTTTTTCTTCATTGAATAATCGGTACAGCAGCTGCTCACAATCCAGGTCGAACAATTCTTGTTCAGTGACTGTGTTTGCCAGTATTTCGATGTGCTCCCAATCAGCCTCATGATCTTCCGGTGTCGGCAGTTCCTGCAATAATAATCCTACCGCATGCGTTGCATTGGCAAATAGCCATAAGCGAGTCTTAAGTTGCTCGGATTGCTCAAAATAGGTTTGCACGACGGCGGCTAAATTGCTGCCCCGGAGAGGTACGATGCCCTGATAAGGCTGACCATTTTCTGATTCTATGGTTAATACCAGTCGCCCTTGGCCGAATAGGGTTTCTAAGGAGCCTTCGGCTACGTTTTCCTTGCCTCGCACTAAACCTCTTATTTTTCGCTGATCCGTCGCCTGAGCAACCAAGGTTTTAATGTCACCGTCGCCTTGGGCCTGAAGGATCATCGAGCCTGTAAACTTGACCGTAGCCGATAACATGACTACGGCCGCAAGTGCCTGTCCCAACTGCTGTTGCACGTTTTCAGAGCCGCGCTGATGAAATTTTGCCGCTTGCCAACTGTGGGTTAATTTGACCCATTCCCCGCGAACGCCCAGTTCTTCAAATAAAAAACGGCGTAATAAGTCTTGCTCTATCATGTTTCTCCCGTTAAAAAGTAGTGCATTTTATGGCATCAGGATCATAATGATCCTTGCCTAAATCGTCTTATAAAAATACCACAGCCCATGATCTTTTCATCAAAAAAATTGACTTTACCCGACTCTAAAGAGGCTTTACCGGGACGGAGTACGCCTATGCTGGTTACAAACAGGCATTTTGTAACAGGCAACCCGATAGTTTCGCCGTTTCCGGAAAACCTGGAGCAGGCACTGTTTGGCATGGGTTGCTTCTGGGGAGCGGAGCGAAAATTCTGGCAATGTCGCGGTGTGTTTAGCACAGCAGTCGGTTATATCGGCGGCTGCACGCCTAATCCGACGTATGAGGAATTATGCACCGGTTTAACCGGGCATAATGAAGTTGTCAAAGTCATTTATGATCCGGCTGTTGTTTCATACGGTGAATTACTTCGGCTTTTTTGGGAATCCCACAACCCCACGCAAGGTATGAGACAAGGCAATGACATCGGTACGCAATATCGATCCGGGATTTATACCTATTCTCAGCAACAACTCGAGGAAGCGCTAGCGTCAAAACAAAGCTATCAGCTACAACTCAGTCAAGCAGGTTTTAACTCAATAACCACCGAGATTATGACCGCAAGCGAATTTTATTATGCCGAGGATTACCATCAGCAATATCTGGCCAAGAATCCTATGGGTTACTGCGGTTTAGGGGGATTAGGTGTGGATTTCTGATACGAAGGACAAAAAAAAGGCGGTTTTATAAAAACCGCCTTGGAATATCTTTAGGATGAATATAACGCAACTTCCCAGCTATGGAGCTCTACAAGAGCTTTAAAAGTTAGGTTAATAGTAGCAATAAATATTGCAACATAATATGTGACATATTGTCGCAGCTATTTTTTGGTTTAATTTATAATAAAAAAAACGATAATGCATGTACTTGAATGCTGAATGGTTTCTTATTTTAATGCACGTCTACAACACACTGCTTTTGTGAATTACGCCTACCTAAAGGAAGGCGCTTCCAGCTTCAACGGGGTGATGCTCGGCATAATGCGGAGTCTAAAGTCCCTCGACTGACAGTACCGGATATTCCCTCCGGCAGGCTGAATTATCAGCACGGGAAAAATCGTACACGGATGCAAAGGCAAGATCAAGAGCATCCTTACATCCCCCACCTGAAGGAAGGGGTTTTACGGACAAAATGGATAAAAAATGCTCTCATACGCCTCAACTAAATCCGAATTTTCTGCCAGACAAAACCTGAAGTGGCTGTTTATCCTCAGGAACTTGATGATACTCAGCGAGGTTATACTGATTATTTTATCCGTATATGGTCTTAATATTCGTTTACCGGAGCAGCAGCTCTGGCTGGTTATATTGTCGATAGTTATAGTGAATATTTATACGTCGATTCGTTTAGAAACAGAAGATCCGGTTACCGAATTAGAGATTTTTTCTCAGTTAGTTATGGATGTTTTTGCTATTACAGCATTGCTGTACCTGACCGGTGGTGCATCAAATCCCATTACCTGGGTATTTCTGTTACCTCTTATTATTACAGCCATTATGCTGCACCAATCCTATGCCTGGTATATGGTGATTTTAACCACATCCATGTACACAGCATTAATGGCCTACAATATTCCTTTGCCGTCGATAGAACCGCACATGCCCGATTCGGCAATGTTGTATGCCGATACAAAAAATTATGAGTTGCTCCGCCAGGTTCACGCTATGAGTGACAGTCATTATTTTAACCTTCATATTTTTGGCATGTGGTTTGGTTTTGTGTTCAGTGCCGGTTTGGTCGCATTTTTCGTGGTTGAACTGGCTAAAACGCTGAAAGCTCAGGAGAGAAATCTGGCTGAAGCCCGAGAAAATGCGTTAAGGGATGAGCGTGTTGTCTCGCTGGGTACATTAGCAGCCAGTGCTGCTCACGAGATGGGGACGCCATTAGGTACTATCGCGATAGTGACTCATGAACTTGAGCAAGAGTATCCGGTTCATCGTTTTCCGGATTTACACGAGAAATTATTGATCATGCAACAGCAGGTTGATCGGTGCAAAACAGCCTTATCGGTGATGTCAGCTTCTGCCGGTGAAATGCGCGCCGAATCGGGAGGAATTATGTTGCTGACTGATTATATTGATGAAGTCATCAATCAATGGCGAACTCACAAGCCGACTGCAAAGTTAAATTTTATTATCAATCCTGAAGTCGCCATGCAGGCAAAAATTGTTGCCGAACTTACGCTGACTCACTCGATTATTAATATTTTGAATAATGCCGCTGAAGCATCGCCGCCGGAAAAAGGGATTGAATTTCACGCATCATGGGATTTGGACAGCGCTATGATTAAAATCAGGGATTTTGGCCCCGGTCTGTCGTCGGAATTAATCAATTTTGCCGGTAAGCAACCCGTTATCAGCAAAAAGCGTGGTTTGGGTGTGGGCTTATTTTTAGCCTATTCTTCTATTAATCGCTTGGGCGGTAAAATCAACCTTTACAATAGCGAGCTGGGTGGAGCGTGCGTGGAAATTACCCTGCCCCTTTTGAATACAGAGAGCAATAATGACAACTCAGGAAATGGATAAGCCACGGCTATTGCTGGTGGATGATGATGAGACCTTTTGCAAGGTGCTGAAAAGCGCATTAGAAAAAAGAAATTACGAGGTACTGGTTGCTAACGATGTCAAAACCGGAATAGCATTTGCCGAGCGCTATCTACCCGAATATGCGGTGATTGATTTGCGTATCGGGCATGAATCAGGGCTGGAACTGGTGAAAAAGCTGATCTCGTTGGATGACAATACCACTTGCGTGATGTTAACCGGCTTTGCCAGTATTGCCACAGCGGTTGAAGCCATAAAACTAGGTGCCACTCATTATTTAACCAAGCCGGCCAATGCGGATGAAATTGTTAATGCTCTGCATAAAAATGAAGGCGATTCATCGGTCTTGATTAGTGAAAATCCCTTATCGGTAAAACGCCTGGAATGGGAACACCTACAAAAAGTGCTGATGCAGCACGATGGCAATATTTCGGCGGCTGCCAGGGCGTTAAACATGCACAGGCGCACCTTGCAACGGAAGCTGGATAAAAAACCGGTCAGAGCATAATTCGCTTTAATCCCGATGACTTGATTTCAAGTCGTCATGTTCTAGGCTGCAATATTTTGTTGTTGAACATATCTGTTGCTTGTTCAGTTTCTTTATCCGCCCTAAGAAAATATTGGTATTAATTTTCAATATGTTAGTTTATTTTAAGCATTGCTAATGCCCAATTAAAATTAACTTTCCTGATATCATCAATGCGGATATGTGCGGTATTTTTTTTTATAGCTTTGACATGATGCTGTATCTCATGATAAAAAGTAGCCTGTCGTTTATTAGTTAATTCGACAAGTTACTCAATAAAGTCATTTATTGAGTAACCCCTTTGAGGAAAGGGAATAAAATAATATAATTAAATACACATTCGAGGATTTTAAAATGGCTGAAGAAAAAGAAAAAGACAACACATGGTTGATCGCTGGTGTTGCTATTGCTGCTGTTATTCTATTAGTTGTACTGCTAAAACAAGATGAAACTAAGCATTTGCAAAGTGGCGCTGTTGCTGAGCTTCAAAAAGAAACATTCTCGAACATAGAGAAGAGAAAAACCAGCAACGTTACTGGTAACGTAGGTAACTAAAAATAATACCCCCCGTTATAAAAAATGACGGGGGGTGTTGTTACATTCCAGTATCCTGAGTCTGCAACCGCAAGTCTATCCTGTATAAGCCACAAAAGTATCGAGCTTGTATCCTGTCAAACGCTCTCAAAAACGCCCCCCCTGAATAGTTCAACGTAGCTCGAAATTGAGTCAGTTAGCCTGAGTTCGTGGCATTAACTACGCTTCTTTTTCCAATATCTGGATTTTTTCTTCCAGCATTTTTACTCTTTTCAATAGCTCTGGCAGTTTGCTGATTGCGATTTGCTCTTTGTAAGCCGTTTTCTTATCTTTTGCCGGACTGCCGAAAACCTGCATACCCGCTTTGACATCGCCAGCTACGCCGGAACGCGCCATGACTACAGCACCGCTACCAATCGTAACGTGATCGGCAATACCTGAACTGCCGGCCAGAATCGCATAATCTTCAATGTTACATGAGCCGGAAACGCCGGTTAAACCGCACATGATGACGTGTTTGCCGACTTTGTTGTTGTGCCCGATTTGTACCAGATTATCGATTTTGCTGCCCGCGCCTATTGATGTGCTGCCCAATGCGCCCCTGTCTATGCAGGTGTTAGCGCCAATCTCGACATTATCCTCAATGACTACATTACCGACCTGAGGAACCTTAACGTGCTCGTTATTCCTGAACTTATAACCGAAGCCATCGGCACCGATAATGGCCCCGGAATGAATGATGACATTATTGCCCACGACGACATCGTCATAAATAACTGCATAAGGATGAATCCGACAGTTTTGACCTATCTTTACATTGCTACCAATATAGGCGCCTGCGTGGATTTCGCTGCCATCGCCTAAGTTTGAATCTTCGCCAATTACCGCATAAGGGCCGATATACAGCTTATTGCCCAAGGTCACATTAGCTCCAAGCACTGCCTGCGTTGCAATTTGCCGATCATAAGTTCTGGCAGGATGCAGTAATTCGACGGCCTTAATGAAACTGAGTTCCGGGTCGGAGCAAACTAACAGCGCCATGCCTTCAGGTACATTCTCAACACCAAAACCCTCTGCAATAAAGCAGGCGGAAGCGGTTGAGCCTTTAATGTGCCGAGCATAGCGACTGTTGGTCAGCTGTGTTACTTGACCCTGATGTGCAGAGGTAATCTCTGCCGCTGATTCGATGGTTGCCGTTGGGTCGCCGCCTTCAATCCGCGCGCTACAAAAATCGGCAAGTTCTTTTAATATAATCGGCATAGTTATCTCTGCTGTTATTTATACATAGCGCCAAACTAGTCGGCACGTTGTTGGCAATATAAGTTTAGTGTATCAAATCCAATAAACAAACACATTAGCTGGATTGGTTGCCCATACTGGTTGATAAGGGTTTTAAATGTAACCGAATCAGTGTTATTTTTCTGCTTTCTAGCAGCCAAATATCACTGTTGATTGCAATGCCAGTGTCCCGATTTGCCGCCATCTTTTTCCAGTAATCGGACTGACTGAATAACCATACCTCTATCTACGGCTTTGCACATATCGTAAATGGTAAGCAAGGTAATCTGCGTGGCATTGAGTGCTTCCATTTCTACACCGGTTTGTCCGTTGGTTTTTACCGTGGTCTGGCAGCGTATCCGGTTGTTGTCGATTTCTGCGCTCAGCTGGATTTCCACATGCGTCAGGGGTAGCGGATGGCAGAGCGGAATCAGCTCCGCCGTTTTTTTACTGGCCATGATGCCGGCAATTCTAGCTATGGCCAGCACATCGCCTTTTTTGTGTCCGCCGTCTACGATCAATTTGAGCGTAGACGGCTGCATGTCAATATAGCCTTCGGTGACGGCGGTACGCTGAGTGATCGCTTTTTCGCCGACGTCAACCATGTGAGCTTCGCCGGATTGATTAAAGTGAGTTAATGCAGTCATTTTTCTGTAAAATTATTAATGAAAGAGGCAAGCACGTTTTATTATAACAAAGGTTCAGAGTTCAAGGTTCAAGGCGAAATTATGCGCTTTTTTAAAAAAGCCGTTAATCGGTCTTTTTATACCAACTTTATTTTTTTGTAACTGAGTGATGATTATGTCAATTAAGGTGCGTTATTTTGCCAGTTTGAAAGAAAGTATCGGTCGCTCGAATGACCATCTGGAGATTACCGGTTTGGCTACCGTCGCTGATGTATGGCGCTACGCTAATCCGAATAAAGCATTGCCGGATAATAGTTTGGCGGCGGTGAATATGGACTATGTCGAATTGAATAGTGCAGTTAAGGACGGCGATGAAGTGGCTTTTTTTCCGCCGGTAACCGGGGGCTGATCATGCACATAAAAATTTGTGCAGAAGCTTTTGATCCCTGGCAGGAAATTCAGGTGCATCAGCATTTGGCAAAGGATTTAGCCGGAAAGTTTGGCGCAACCAGTGTTTTTATCGGCACGATGCGCGATTTCAATGACGGTGATGATGTTAAGGGCATGACGCTGGAACATTATCCCGGTATGACCGAAAAGCAGCTGGAAAAAATCGTTGCCGAAGCTTTGCAACAATGGCCGATTATCAATGCGCTGGTGGTGCACCGGGTGGGTGATATTCTGCCTAATGAGCCAATAGTGCTGGTAGCGGTATGGACGTCGCACCGTGGCGATGCGTTTGATGCGAGTCGATACATTATGGAGGCGTTAAAGTCGAGAGCGCCTTTCTGGAAAAAAGAGCGGTTAAAATCCCAAGCCGAGCGTTGGCTAGTAAAGAATACCGACGGTTATCTTTAACCGACCCGTTGTTATGAATTTTATAGGAACCACCTGAATGCAGGGACCATTAAGAAAAATGCACGCCCATCTGGAACCAGACAGTTCAAAGCCGGTTCAGTATGAGTTGCCGTTGGGCGTGCAATTGATCGCTTTAAATCCGCTGATCGGTAAGTCAATTAAGCTGAGCTATACGGGTAAAATCTGTTGCGTACACTGCAACAGGTCAATTAAAAAGAGTTTTAATCAGGGCTACTGCTATCCCTGTTTTATTTCCTTGGCGCAGTGCGATATGTGCATTATGAAACCGGAAACCTGTCACTATGCAGCAGGTACCTGTCGGGAACCCTCATGGGGCGAGGCATTTTGTTTGCAGCCGCATGTGGTTTATCTGGCTAATTCCAGCAGTATTAAGGTCGGCATTACCCGGCAGACTCAAATTCCGACACGCTGGATAGATCAAGGTGCGGTGCAGGCGATGCCGATTTTTAAAGTGCAGTCGCGCTATATTTCAGGTCTGGTCGAAATCGCCATTGCCAAGCATGTCAGCGATAAAACCAGCTGGCAGCAAATGCTTAAAATGAAGGCCGAGCCCGTCGATCTGGTGGTAAAACGGGATGAATTAATTGCTGTATGTGCTGTGGAGTTGGCTGACATTAGCCAACGTTTTGGGGTAGATGCGATTGAATTATTAGTCGATGCGTCGCCTGTGGACATTCATTTTCCGGTGGACAGTTATCCCGTGAAGGTTAAGTCGTTTAATCTTGATAAGAGCCCCGAAGTATCAGGGGTGCTGCATGGCATAAAAGGTCAATATTTATTACTGGATACGGGTGTGATTAATATCCGCAAATTTGCCGGTTATGAGGTTGAATTTTCGGCATAGAACCTGAGTCAAGGCAGCGATTCGTACCAAGCTCAAGATCGGCTTGCGCAAATCCACCGATAACACCGTTTAACAAAAACGAATAATCGGTTGTTACCGGCCAGACAAGAATGAAAAAGGACAACAGAGGCGTGTACAATCTGACCAAAAACCTAGTAAAATGCTCACATTATGCCGCCTGAAAAGACGGCTGCCAGCAGCAGATTATCTGCCGTCTTTAAAAATTAAACCGGGTATTTGGGTTTTGAATGTTTAAAAACGCAGTTAATCGGCTTAATTCGACAGTTTATTTGGGGGTATTAGCGTGGAGCTAAACGGCGCACAAATCGTAATTCAGAGTCTTAAAGACGAAGGCGTAGAATATATTTTTGGCTATCCCGGTGGGGCGGTATTGCATTTGTACGATGCAATTTTTCAGCAGGACGATGTCAAGCATATTCTGGTTCGCCACGAACAGGGCGCTACGCACGCGGCAGATGGCTATGCACGGGCCACCGGCAAACCGGGCGTGGTACTGGTCACTTCAGGGCCGGGCGCCACCAATGCGGTAACCGGCATCGCCACTGCTTATATGGATTCAATCCCTATGGTGATTATTTCAGGTCAGGTGCCGTCGCCGGTTATCGGCAGCGATGCGTTTCAGGAAGTCGACATGGTCGGCATTACCCGTCCCTGCGTAAAGCATAATTTTCTGGTAAAAGACGTTACCAAACTGGCTGAAACCATCAAGAAGGCCTTTTATGTGGCGACCACCGGGCGTCCTGGCCCCGTTGTCGTTGATATACCTAAAGATATAACCGATCCCAGGATAAAAATACCTTATAAATACCCTAAAAAAGTCTCTATCCGCTCTTATAACCCGGCGGTTTTCGGCGATAAAGGGCAGATTAAAAAAGCCGTGGATTTATTATTGACGGCACAAAAACCGATCATTTATTCCGGCGGCGGCGTAGTTCTGGGTGAAGCCAGCAAAGAATTAATCGAATTTGCCCATACGCTGGGTTTTCCGGTTACCAATACCTTGATGGGCTTGGGCGCATACCCTGCAACTGACAAACAGTTCGTCGGCATGCTGGGGATGCACGGCACCTATGAAGCCAACATGGCGATGCACGAGAGCGATGTGATTATTGCTATCGGCGCACGCTTTGATGACCGCGTCACCGGCAAGCTCGACGAGTTTTGCCCGTATGCCCAAATTATCCATATCGATATTGATCCGGCGTCAATTTCCAAGACCGTTAAAGTGGCTATTCCTATCGTCGGCCAAGTTAAGCAAGTATTGGATCAGATGCTTGAAATAATTAGGGAAAGCAAAAAGAAACCGTCTAAAAAAGCATTGGAAAGCTGGTGGAACCAGATTGACCAATGGCGGGCGGTTAAGTGCCTGGAATATGACCGCGAAAGCCGGTTAATTAAACCGCAATATGTGATTGAGCAGCTGTACGAAGTCACTAAAGGCGATGCGTATGTCACCTCGGATGTGGGTCAGCATCAAATGTGGGCAGCCCAGTATTACCCGTTCGACAAACCGCGCCGATGGATTAACTCCGGCGGCTTGGGCACCATGGGCTTTGGTTTGCCGGCGGCTATCGGCGTCAAATTGGCGTTTCCTGACTCGGAAGTTGCCTGTGTTACCGGCGATGCCAGCATTCAGATGTGTATTCAGGAATTGTCGACCGCTCTGCAATACAAAACGCCGGTAAAAATTATCAACCTGAATAACAGCTACATGGGTATGGTTCGGCAATGGCAGGAATTCTCCTATGAAAGCCGTTACTCGCACTCGTACATGGATACCATTCCGGAATTCGTCAAACTGGCAGAGGCTTATGGCCATGTCGGCATGCGTATTGATAAACCCGAAGAAGTCAGACCGGCGCTGGAAGAGGCCTTTGCAATGAAAGACCGTACGGTATTTTTGGACATCCTGACCGACAGAACCGAAAATGTTTACCCGATGATTGAATCAGGCAAAGGCCATCATGACATGACCTTAAGAGTTGCGCCAGGCACATCGACCGACAGGGAATTGGCGTAATGAAACATATTATTTCTATCCTGATTGAAAATGAATCCGGCGCTTTATCACGAGTGGCAGGCCTGTTTTCTGCGCGCGGCTACAATATCGAGTCCCTGACCGTAGCACCTACCGAAGATCCCAGTCTGTCGCGCATGACCCTGGTGACCTGGGGCAGCGATGACATCATTGAGCAAATCACCAAACAGCTGAATAAGCTGATTGATGTGGTTAAACTGATAGACTTGGAAGACTTCGTTCATATTGAACGGGAACTGATGATGGTCAAGATCAAAACCACCGAGCACACGCGCGAAGAGATCAGAAGCTTGGCTGCAATATTTCGCGGCAAGATTATCGATGTGACGCCGACCACTTATGTCGTCGAAATGACCGGTCCCTCCAGCAAACTGGATGCTTTTATCGCGGCTATTGATGGCGACACCATTATTGAAGTTGTTCGCTCCGGGCCTACAGGCATTTCAAGGGGCGAAAAAGGGCTGCATTTGTAAGCGGGCGAAAAAAGCTCCTTGAACTTTCGTCTAAATTAATTTTAAATACACCAAAAACAGGAAAAACCATGCAAGTTTATTACGACAAAGATGCCGACCTTTCAATCATCAAAGGTAAAAAAGTAGCCATTATCGGTTACGGATCACAAGGTCATGCTCACGCCCTTAATTTAAAAGAATCCGGCGTTTCAGTTGTCGTGGGCTTACGCACAGGATCACCTTCAGTCGCTAAGGCTGAAGCACATGGATTAACCGTGCAAGCCGTTGCACAAGCGGTTGCAGGTGCGGACATCGTCATGATTCTGACCCCTGATGAGTTCCAATCTACTCTATATAAAGACGAAATTGAACCGAACATCAAGCAAGGTGCAGTATTAGCATTTGCACACGGTTTTGCGATTCTATTCAACCAAGTTGTGCCACGCGCCGATTTGGACGTGATTATGATCGCCCCTAAAGCACCAGGGCACACTGTTCGTTCCGAGTTTGTACGCGGCGGCGGAGTTCCTGACTTAATCGCTATTCATCAAGATGCGTCAGGCACAGCGAAAGCGATTTGTTTATCGTATGCCTCTGCTATTGGTGGCGGTCGCTCAGGTATTATTGAAACCACTTTCCGCGACGAATGTGAAACCGATTTATTCGGCGAACAAGCCGTATTATGCGGCGGTGCAGTTGAACTCGTAAAAATGGGTTTTGAAACCTTGGTTGAAGCGGGTTATGAGCCTGAAATGGCCTACTTTGAATGCTTACACGAATTAAAATTGATTGTTGATTTAATGTTTGAAGGCGGTATCGCCAACATGAACTACTCGATCTCCAACAATGCAGAGTATGGCGAATATGTCACCGGTCCTAAAGTCATCAATGAAGAAAGCCGCAGGGCGATGCGTGAAGCCTTAAAAAACATTCGTAACGGTGAATACGCCAAGAAATTCATTATGGAAGGCATGACCAACTATCCTGAAATGACCGCCAAGCGTCGTTTGAATGCAGAACATCCGATTGAAGTTGTCGGTGCAAAACTGCGCAGCATGATGCCTTGGATCAAAGCCAACCAGATTGTTGATAAAACCAAAAACTGATCTTAAGTCGGTTTAAGCGTTTAAAAAGCCCGTCTTGATGATGGGCTTTTTTTTGCCATGAGGTAAATTTATAGGTCAAGTTGCTGTTTCTTCCAAACTGGAGCAATCCTCGGTATACGCCAAGCGTCTTCGGGTCACCGTCATACCGACAGATACCGTCTTACAATTTCGAAAGTTACCGTCCATGGCGCTGGATACCGGCATCCCTGCCAGTATGGACGACTCTGGGGCGGCTTGGTGTTTAGTAATAAAGGTTGGAGCTTAGGAATCGGCGCTAACGGAACTATTTGACCTCCGACTTCAAAAGTAATTACAATGTAACTACATTTTTTCAAGCAACAAAGAGTAGGTCAAATATGGCGCATTTAATCAAAATAGGAAATTCTCAAGGAATCAGGATACCGCAACCGCTTATTAAACAAGCCAATCTTCAAGATCAGGAGTTTGAAATACACGTTGTCGATAACGGCTTATTAATCACGCCGATAAAAAAAACCAGACAAGGCTGGGAAGAGCAATTCAAAAGCATTACAGCGGCTCAAATCGAGCAAGATTTTAACAACACCCATAGCAATCTTGACCATAGCGCAGAACTTCTTACCGGCGAGGCGTGGGAATGGTAGTTAAACGATTTGACGTTTATCTGATCGAACTTGATCCCGCTGTTGGCAGTGAAATTAAAAAAACCAGACCCTGCATCATCGTTTCGCCCAATGAAATGAATTGCCTGAAAACTGTTTTAATCGCACCCATGACTACTAAAGGGTTTCATGCGCCCTCAAGGGTCGAGCTTCAGTTTCAGGATAAGACCGGGCTTGTTTTGCTGGATCAATTAAGGTCGGTCGATAAGTCCAGGCTGGTTAAAAAGCTGGGTACTATAGATGCCAAAACACAAAAAATGATTTCAGCAACGTTGGTTGATATTTTTGAGATGTAAGGCCGATAGGGTGCTTAAACCCGAAATCCGTCACCATATTGAAGCATGGGAATGTCGGGCATAAACAGTATGCCCAACCTACAAAGTTACGTAATATTCAAAATTGAGAGATAAAAAATGGATCGAGTAGAGTATCAAACATTAATAATTCAGGACTTGATAAATCTGCAAAAAGCAGATGAAATTAACCTGTCTCCGTGGTATCAGCGGCGTTCCGTTTGGAATCCAGCACAAAAGTCTTACCTAATTAATACACTGCACGAGCAAAAACCCATCCCTGCTATATATATAAGACATTCCCTTGATCTCGAATCATCCAAAAGCATAAAGGAGATAGTTGATGGTCAGCAGAGAACCCGGACAATCTTAGAGTATTGTTCTGATAAATTCACAGCAAGACATCCGGCGCATGAGAAAAAGGTAAAGTTTTCGCAGTTAAAAAGGGATGAGCAGCAAAAATATCTTTTAACAGCTGTTCCAGTTGGATACCTCCTCGGAGCATCCGATTCTGATGTTATAGACATCTTTGGGCGAATCAACTCCATTAGTAAATCTCTAAATGCCCAAGAGAAAAGAAATGCAGCATACAGTGGAGAAATGAAACAATTTTGCCTTAAACAGGCTTCTAGCCGGATATCATTTTGGCGAAGTTACAGAATCTTTACAGCCAATGATATTTCTAGGATGAATGAAGTACAGTTTATTTCTGATGTAATTTACAACTTGATGAATGGGTTGTCAGATTATAGCGCTAACAATATTGACACCCTGTACAAAGAGAATGATGAAGAATTCAAAGATGCCAACGAAATTTCTGAGCGTATAGAGAAAGTATTTGATACGGTTGCGTCAATAGATCCCGGGAAAATAGCAGATACCATTTTTAGCAGGCAGCCGATTTTTTTCTCGTTTCTATTAGTTCTTGATTCTAATCATATCTCGACCGATCAATTAGAAAGAATGGTTGTCGAGATAGACACTAGATTTAACTCGGATGAAAATAAAAATGAAGAGGATATCAAGTTTTACAATGCTTGTACTTCTTCGACTCAGCGCATAGCACAACGGAGAATAAGAGACGCATATATTAGAAGTTTTATATAACAATGCCTACTCCAAAGTTGTCGATTACTCTAAGTGCGTGTTTTAAAAGTCAGTCGCAAAGTCGCCCTAACATTAAATTTATCAT
>JAQSDX010000036.1 GCA_029946125.1 Candidatus Methylobacter titanis | reverse complement strand
CCTGAGCAAGAAGCCGCATGAATACTAGGATTGCACTTCGGAGTTGAATCCGCCTTGTTTTTCAACGCGGTAGGATAAGTGGGTTCAATACATTAGGATGGGTTCGGCTGCCGCCTATACCTATCCTACCGAGCTTGTCTTGAACCCGTTAAGCGATCAAACAGCACATGCACCAGCAATGCGCCGAGTATCAGTAAGGTGCCTGTTACGACTTTGATGGTCAACGGTTCATGATTAACGGCATGGCCTAATAACAGGGCCATTACCGGCGAAACCAGTGTAACCAGTGCAACTTTGGAAGCGCTCTGTTTGAGCAGTAGATAGTAATAAAGCACAAAGCCGAATGTCGTGGCTATTGCGCCCAGATAGACAATGGCCGCCAGACTGATCGGCGAAATTTCAGTCGGCCAATGTCCGTCAAATACCGCCCAGGTCATCAGGTAAAGCGGCAGGGATAACAACAGTCCGCCGGTTACCTGGGATAAAGCCGGTATTTCTGCATCAATGCGTTTGACCCAAACCGAACTGACGGCCTGCAAAAATGTCGACACCAATACGCCGATGATACCCAGCACTGCGGCATGACCTATTTGCAATGCCGAGCCGAACAATGTCCACAAACCGCTAATGCCCAGAACATACGCCAGCAGGTTGCCAATGGTTAAGCTCCGCTCTCCTAGCCAGATTGCCGCCAATAAAGCCATCATCAGCGGCAAAAGACCAAATAACACCGAAATCCAGCCGGAAGGGATAAACTGCGCCGCCCAATAAACTGCGAGCATCGAGGCGTAGATTTGCACGGCCACAGCGAGATAGGTCTTCAGTGCCTTGCGATGCCAGAGCAGGCGTTGTTTCGATAGACCCAGCATCAATAAAATGCAGACTGTACCAATCGTCATCCGACTGGTCACCGCGAACAGAAACCCCGGTCCTTCGCCGCTCCATTTGATAGCCAGCGGTGTCGTTGCCCAAAGTAGAACAATACTGATGTAGGCCAGATAGATGCGCATTGATTTGAATCGGGTGGGAGAGAGTTGAATAAAAAAGAACCACTTATATTCGCCTTATCCCAATCTGATGCAAGCGTTTATGGTGTAGAGCAGGGCATAATGGCGACAGAATAGTCGTCAATGGATAACTTACTTGACCGGCGCTAATTCAAAAATAATCAATTCCGCTGTATCGTCGCCGACGTTTTCTACCGACATCAGTTCGCCCGTTTCCCAAAAAACTTCACCGGCAGAGTAGGTAGCGGCTTTGCCGTGCTCGACGACTTTTAGCGTGCCCTTGACCACGTAACGCGGTCCCGGTCCTTGATGAGTATGCCAAGGTGTTTTAAAGCCCAATGGAAACGCGACCCGTATTATTTTGGTGTCAATGTTCGGGCTGGGAAGTTCCAGTTTTTTTTCTAATAGCACGGTTCTATCCAGGCCGGTTTTTTGTTGGGCTGAAACAGTTGGTATGTTGCCAAAGGAGAGCGCTGCGAGCGTTGCCAGCATACATCCTGTCGATTTGATGGTGGGTATTTTTAACATGTGTCGGCCTCACGATTTTCTGTTTTAGGGGATAGCTGTTAGCTTTTTAACAGCCGTTTACATGATAAGTATACGCTACCGCCTTTTTTCTAATGGCAGAAATTCTACAAATACACGCAGAATATGTACAGCCTGATAACGCTTTGTCCGACTTGCCGAATTATAGAGATGATATGATTGCAGCTCTGAATTTTTAATGACCGGCATTTAAAACACAACATCGACCCCACCATGAATACTGACAACATCACTCAAGTAAAAAATTACCTGCTTAACCTGCAAGATCAAATCTGTGCGGCGCTCGAATCGGTAGAGCCTGAAGCCCGGTTTATTGAAGACCTTTGGGACAGGGCTGAAGGTGGCGGCGGCAGAACCCGTGTATTGGCTAATGGCCTGGTTATCGAACAGGGTGGCGTTAATTTTTCTCATGTATCCGGTTTTAAGCTGCCTCCTTCGGCAACGGCTAAGCGACCGGAACTTGCAGACCGGCAGTTTCAGGCGATGGGCGTGTCGCTGGTCATTCATCCCAACAACCCTTATGTGCCGACCTCGCACGCCAATGTGCGGTTTTTAATCGCGGAAAAACCGGGCGAACCGACTATCTGGTGGTTCGGCGGCGGCTTTGATTTGACGCCGTTTTACGCCTTTAAAGAGGATGTACTGCACTGGCATCAGACCGCCCGCGCCGCCTGCCAGCCTTTCGGCGATGACATCTACCCGACTTATAAAAAATGGTGCGACGAATATTTTTTTCTCAAACACCGAAATGAAACCCGTGGCGTAGGCGGGCTGTTTTTTGATGATTTGAACGAATGGGGTTTTGAGCGATCTTTCGCTTTTATGCAAAGCGTGGGCAATCATTATATTGAGGCTTATCTGCCTATCCTGCAAAAACGCAAGGACACGCCTTATGGCGACAGGGAGCGCGATTTCCAGCTGTACCGCCGTGGGCGTTATGTTGAATTTAATCTGGTTTATGATCGCGGTACCTTGTTTGGCCTGCAATCCGGCGGTCGTACCGAATCGATTTTAATGTCGATGCCGCCTTTAGCGCAGTGGAAATACAACTGGCAACCTGAGCCAGGCAGTGCCGAAGCCAAGCTTTATGACGGCTATTTAAAGCCGCAAAACTGGCTGGGTGATTGAGTGGGTGTTTGCCGGCGACAATGTTCCTGGCTGTTCATTTACGCTTGCCTGGGACCAAATTGAAACCTATAATCGAACATTTTTTTAATAGGCGGCGGTCTCGCGGCCTGTATTCTTTATAAATATTAAAAATAAACGCAATGACTAGCCACATTATGCCAACGTATGGGCGCTTACCTATTACTTTCGAACGGGGCGAGGGTGCCTGGTTGTTTGATCAAAACAATAATCGCTACCTGGATGCACTGTCCGGTATCGCTGTGTGCAGTTTGGGCCATGCTCACCCTGCCGTGCATCAAGCCATCTGCAAACAAAGCGAAAAGCTGCTGCATACGTCAAACCTGTACGGTATTGCCGTTCAAGAGCAACTGGCCGATAAGCTGACCGAAAAAAGCGGTATGGATAACGTGTTTTTTTGCAATTCCGGCGCAGAAGCCAATGAGGCTGCGATCAAATTAGCGCGCAAATACGGTCACCAGCAAGGCATAGATAATCCGGCGATTATCGTCATGGAAAAAAGTTTTCATGGCCGCACGCTGGCAACGCTGAGCGCTACCGGCAACGCTAAAATACAGCAAGGTTTTGCGCCGCTGGTTGAAGGCTTTATTCGCGTACCCTACAACGATATTAGCGCCATCGAACAAGCGGTTGAGCAGCATAACAATGTCGTCGCTGTTTTGCTTGAACCGATACAGGGTGAGGGCGGGGTCAATATTCCCGCTGCCGATTATCTTAACCAAATCCGCAGTTTGTGCGACCGGCATAACTTGCTGATGATGCTCGATGAAATCCAGACCGGCGTAGGCCGTACCGGCAAGTTTCTCGCTTTCCAGCATAACGCGATACTGCCCGATGTCTGCACTCTGGCTAAAGCGCTGGGCAACGGCGTGCCGATCGGCGCTTGTCTTGCCCGAGGCAAAGCAGCTCAGGTACTAACCGCAGGCAATCACGGCTCAACCTTTGGCGGCAATCCGTTATCCTGTAGTGCGGCTTTGGCGGTATTGGCGACGCTGGATGCCGAAAACCTGATCGAGCAGGCAGCGCAAAAAGGCGATGCGATCAGCTCGGCGTTTAAAGAAAAGTTACGCGGCAATGCGCATGTCGTCGATATTCGGCATAAAGGCATGATGATCGGCATTGAACTCGACAGCCCATGTGCTGAGTTAGTGCAGGCTGCGTTGCACAATAATTTATTGATTAATGTCACCAGTGAAAAAACCATTCGTTTGCTGCCGCCGTTAATTATTAATGACCAACAAATCACTCAACTCGTAGAAACTTTATCGACGCTTATTAATAAGCATACAAACTCCCTATGAATCCTAGACATTTCATCAGCCTGCTTGACTTATCCGGCGACGAATTTCGCCGCTTGATCAACAGAGGCATCGTTCTAAAAAATAACCGCGATCCTGACTATCAACCGTTAAAAGGCCAGGTATTGGCGATGATTTTTGAAAAATCATCGACGCGCACCCGCATTTCATTTGAATCCGGCATGAGTCACTTCGGCGGCAGCGCATTGTTTTTATCGCCCAGAGATACCCAGCTGGGCCGCGGCGAGCCTCTGCAAGACAGTGCCAGAGTTATCTCCAGCATGGTTGACGGCATCATGCTCAGAACTGATAAGCACGAAACCGTGACCACCTTCGCTCAATATTCGAGTGTTCCGGTGATCAACGGCTTGACCGATTTGCAGCACCCCTGCCAATTGCTGGCAGACATGCAGACCTATTTTGAACATCGCGGCGACATTAAAGGCAAAACGGTGACCTGGATCGGCGACGGCAATAATATGTGTCATTCCTATATTCATGCGGCAATGGTGCTGGACTTCAACTTGAACATCGCCTGCCCAAAAGGTTATCAGCCGTTAGCAGAGATAGTTGACGCAGCCGGCGAACGCATCCGTTTCTTTGATACAGCGTTGGCTGCCGCCCAAAATTCAGATCTGGTGGTCACCGACGTCTGGGCCAGCATGGGGCAGGAAGAAGAGCAAAAACTACGCGAATTGGCTTTTAAAGATTATCAGGTCAATGCCGATGTGATGAAAGCGGCGCATAGTGATGCCTTGTTTATGCACTGTTTGCCCGCTCATCGAGGTGAGGAAGTCAGTGCCGAAGTGATTGACGGCGCTCAAAGCGTTATTTTCGATGAAGCTGAAAATCGCCTGCATGCGCAAAAATCACTATTGGAATTTCTCCTGTGCAAAAAAGCACGTTAGAATTGATCATAGTTGCATCGGTTTTCTACTGATTTCGATACTTCCACCATCCACGGCAGGCGGTCGCATTGATTTCTTACCGATTGCGACGTTTTTACCATCCATGGCAGGCGGTCGCATTGGTTCCTGACTAATTGCGACACTTCCACCATCCATGGCAGGCGTCATACGACCAACAATAGAGATTCAAGTGAAAAAAATACTCAGCTCGTTTTTTATCCTACTGGTAACTTTTGGTTCAGCACAGGCTAAAACTGTTTATGTTACCGATACGTTGAATTTGACACTCAGGAGTGAAGCAAATAATAAAAGTAAAGTTGTAAAATTGCTCCCGACCGGCACCCCGCTGACGATCATAGACGAAAGTAACGGTTTTTATCATGTTCGTATGAATGACGGCACAGAAGGCTACATGCCAATCCGTAATACCATGAAGGAGCCGCCCAGCCGTTCTCAGCTCGATATTGTCAGCAAAGATCTGGCGGTGATGCAGTCCGAAAATGCCACGCTTAAGACTGAGTTATCGACAATAAAAGAGTCCATTACTCCGGGAACGTCTCTTGAGAAATCCTTGGAAACAGAGCGGGATCAGTTAATCAGGGAACTCAGTGAATTGAATAAAACCGCTGCCAGTGCTGTGGAACTGAAAAACCAGCGTGATGAACTTCAGGAACGCGTAGTGAATGTTGAGCGGGAATTACAGCAATTCAAGCTTGAAAATCATGCGTTGCAAGATACTGCCAGCCAAGACTGGTTTTTATACGGTGGCCTGCTCGCTCTTATCGGTGTTATTTTGGGCTTTATCTTACCTAAACTCAGCTGGCGCCGCAGCAGAACCAGCAGCTGGGATTCGTATTAACTATTTATTAAGGCAAAAGACTAAGGGCAAAAAAGCCCGGTTCCTTCGCCTTCCGCCTTTCGCCCTTAGCCTTTATTTTAATTATGAGTGACAAAAATACCCGTACTTTCTCTTCTTTAGTCGTTGACGGCATGGAGCGCGCACCGAGTCGCGCAATGTTGCATGCCGTCGGCTTTAACAATGAAGATTTCAAAAAACCGCAAATAGGCATTGCTTCCACCTGGAGCATGGTTACGCCGTGCAATATGCATATCAACAAGCTGGCCGATGCGGCAGCGATTGGCGTTAACAATGCCGACGGTAAAGCCGTCATCTTTAACACCATCACCATTTCCGACGGTATTTCGATGGGCACCGAGGGCATGAAATATTCGCTGGTGTCCCGCGAAGTGATTGCCGACTCGATTGAAACCGTGGTCGGTTGCCAGGGTTTTGACGGCGTTGTCGCGATCGGCGGCTGCGACAAAAACATGCCGGGCTGCATGATTGCTTTAGCGCGGTTAAATCGTCCGGCGGTGTTTGTGTACGGCGGCACCATCATGCCCGGCTGCCACAAAGACAAAAAACTGGATGTGGTGTCGGTATTCGAAGCGGTCGGCGCCAGAGCCAACAACCAGATCGACGATGCCGAGCTGGCTGAAATTGAAGCCAAAGCCATACCGGGAGCGGGTTCCTGCGGCGGCATGTACACCGCCAACACGATGGCGTCGGCCATTGAAGCGCTGGGCATGAGCTTGCCGAACAGCTCGGCTCAGGCCGCCATTTCAAACGACAAACGCCTGGATTGCGAACGCGCCGGCGCTGCGGTTTTGGAGCTGTTGAAAAAGGACATCAAGCCCAGAGACATCATGACCAAAGCCGCGTTCGAGAATGCGATTACCGTAGTCATTGCCCTCGGCGGCTCGACCAATGCGGTACTGCACATCCTGGCGATGGCCAATTCAACCGGCGTGGATATTACCCTGGATGACTTCACCCGCATCGGTAAGCATGTGCCGATGTTGGCCGACTTAAAGCCCAGCGGCCGTTACCTGATGACCGAATTGATCGAAATCGGCGGTATTCAACCGTTGATGAAAATCCTGCTGGATAAAGGCTTGCTGCACGGCGATTGTTTAACCGTCACCGGCCTTACGCTGGCGGAAAATCTGGCCTATGTAAAGCCGTATCCTGAAAACCAGGATGTGATTCATTCTCTGGATAATCCGATCAAGAAAGACAGTCATTTGGTGGTGATGTACGGCAATCTGGCTTTGGAAGGCGCAGTCGCCAAAATTACCGGCAAGGAAGGGCTGGTGTTTACCGGCACAGCCAGAGTATTCGATGCCGAAGAACAGGCGTTGAAAAGCATTTTAAACGGCGATATCGTCAAAGGCGATGTGATTGTTATCCGCTACGAAGGCCCCAAAGGTGGCCCCGGCATGCGGGAAATGCTGACTCCTACCTCGGCGGTCATGGGCAAAGGCTTGGGCAAGGAAGTCGCGTTGATTACCGACGGCCGGTTTTCCGGCGGCACCCACGGTTTCGTCGTCGGCCACATCACGCCCGAAGCCTATGTCGGCGGAGCATTGGCGATTGTCGAAAATGGCGATACCATCACCATAGACGCGGAAACTAATGAACTGAAGTTGCATGTCAACGAACATGAAATCGCCCGTCGCTTGGACAAGTGGAAACAGCCTGCGCCGCGTTATACCCGTGGCGTGCTGGCTAAATATGCCAAGCTGGTGAGTTCGGCTTCGTTAGGTGCAGTGACCGATAATTTGGATTGATGTAGGGTACGCTTGCGTATCTGTTTACGCTGGTTCCCAGGCTGGAGCTTGGGAACCAGCATCAAATTGCGGTAGGCGTAGGCCGGAATAAGGCCATCCAAGCGCATAGCGCGAGGTGGCGTTTCCGGCGTTCGGATGGTGTTTGCCGGAAACGCCAGTTCTCGCTACTGCTCGAACTGGCTTATTCCGGCCTACAAAGCTTTATCGAAGAGCAGACCGATGTTTGACAATAAACAGGCAACCAAAAACGATTTGGTCGAACTTGAAAACAACTAACGTCGGGATATGCGCGAGTTGGAATACAGAATTATCATCAAATTGGGTGGCCTGATGGCGGTATCGATTGCCGTTGTCGCTACGCTGGTTAAGTTGCTTTAAGTTTGTAACTCGATTGATGCGCTTCGTACCTAGGTATATCCTCTGTCATTAACTAGTGGAACCACACAATTCTATGTCGTCACTTAATATTGTTTATGTTCTTACCAATTCAGCGATGCCTGGATTGGTTAAGATTGGCTATACAACACAAGATGACGCCAATTCTAGAATTGGACAGCTCTATACAACAGGCGTTCCAGTTCCATTTGAACTTAATTATGCCTGCAAGGTTCAAAATGCAGAGGAAGTTGAAAAAGCATTGCATGTGGCGTTTTCTCCTCAGAGAATTAACCCTAAACGCGAGTTTTTCAAAATTGAACCTGAACAGGCTGTAGCCATATTAAAATTACTGCATACTGAAGACGCTACGGCAGAAATTGAGCAGCAGCCCACAATCATAGATCAAGAATCAGTTATCGCCGCTGAGCAGTTAAAGTCTAAGCGGCCGAATATGAATTTCTTAGAGATGGGCATACCCATTGGCGCAGAGTTGCATTCTGTTCATGGGGCTTATGTTGTTACGGTGATTGCCGCTAAGAAGATTAGATTTAACAACGAGGACATCTCATTAACAGCAGCTACGCGCCAAGTGCTAGGTATTGAGCATAGCGTCCAACCAAGTCCGCACTGGACATACCAAGGTAAGCTTTTGAAAGATCTTTATGAGGAAACCTATGGTAATGCAGGGGAAATGTAGCTTAATCGAGCTGCATTTTACTCCTGATGTACATTAGCCAAATAATAATGGAACCACAACAATCATTCGTCAGCTGGTTTAGGGATTCATCCCCCTACATCCACGCTCACCGCAACAAAACTTTCGTCATCTCATTCGGTGGCGAAGCGGTGCTGGCTGATGATTTCGATCATCATGTTCATGATTTTGCCTTACTCAACAGCTTGGGCATACGCCTGGTTTTGGTTCACGGCATACGCCCGCAGATTGACCAGCGGCTTGCCAAGCTGGACGTCCCCGCCCGCTTTCACAATAACTTGCGCATCACCGACGATGTGGCGCTGCAATGCGTTAAGGAAGCCGCCGGACTGGTCCGCGTGGAAATTGAAGCGCTGTTATCGATGGGGTTGGCTAATTCGCCGATGGCGGGAGCCAAGATCAAGGTGGCCTCGGGCAATTTTGTGGTCGCCAAACCGATAGGCGTGATCGACGGCATCGATTACTGCCATACCGGCGAAGTTCGTCGTATCGATGGCGCGGCCATTCATCAGCAACTCGACCAGGACAATGTGGTGTTAATCTCGCCGGTCGGTTATTCGCCGAGCGGTGAAGTCTTCAATCTGTCGGCCGAACAAGTTGCCACTGCGGTTTCGATTGCGTTAAAAGCGGAAAAACTGGTTTTATTGACCGAACAAGGCTGCTGCAATCCCGACAACGGCGAACAAATTCAGCAAATGACCACCGCCGAAGCCGACGCTTTCCTGCAGCAACATCCGGATATATCCACGGATATCGGCTTGCCGCTCAAAGCCGCGATGCAAAGCTGCCAATTCGGCATCGACCGCGTGCATTTGATTGACAGAACCATCGACGGCGCGCTGTTGCTTGAATTGTTCAGCCGTGACGGCATCGGCACGCTGATCAGCTCGACGGCGTTTGAGGAATTGCGCCCGGCCACGCTGAACGACATAGGCGGCATTCTGGAATTGATCAAGCCGCTGGAGCAACAAGGCAAGTTAGCCAAACGCACCAGGGAAAAAATCGAAATGGAAATCGCCGACTATATCGTTATCGAACGCGACGGCCTGATTATCGGCTGCACCGCCTTGCACCCGGATGTGCAAGGCCGGTTCGGCGCGATTGCCTGTCTTGCCGTGCATGTTGATTACCAAGGCTCGGCCAGAGGCAATCGCATGCTTGAATATGTCTACCATAGGGCAGCAGAGCTCAAGCTTAAAAAGCTGTTCGTGTTGTCTACGCAAACCATGCACTGGTTTATTGAGCGGGGATTTTTATCGTCGGATATTAGCGATCTTCCCGATCAGCTCAAGGCCTTATATAACCCGCAAAGAAACTCTAAAATTCTTTGTAAGGATATGGCATAACTTCTTCTGATGACCGATAACTCCGCTTGTCTGTCAATCCTGCAACTGTCTGATTTGCATATTTTGGCTGCGCCGGAAGATAAGCTGTTGGGCATTAATACCGAGCATTATTTCCATGCCTGCCTTGAACAGGCCATTCGGCTACGCTCACGACAGGCCTTTGCCGAAAAACGGCATTTCGATTTGATTCTGCTGACCGGCGACTTGGCTCAGGACCCTTGCGCTGCAAGCTACCGGCGTATCTTAAACAGTCTTGAGGTGTATGAAACGCCCTGTATCTGTCTGCCCGGCAATCATGACGATTATGAATTGATGCAGCAGGTATTCAATACCGACAGCATTCATTGCCGCAAACAGGTTTTTCTGGATAACTGGCAGCTGATTAGCCTGAACAGCCAGATACCTGGAAAACCCGGAGGTCATCTGTCAAATGAGGAATTGGCGTTTCTTGAAAGCTGCTTAAGTGAAAACCCAAACTGCTACGCGCTGATTGCGGTCCATCATCATTGCCTGGAGACTAAAAGCTCTTGGATGGATACCATGATCATAGACAACAGTCGGGAATTATGGGCGATAGTAGACAAATATCCGCAAGTAAAAGCGATAACCACCGGCCATATCCATCAGATTTTGGATATAAAGACAGCGAGCCTTCGGGTATTGGGTGTGCCATCAACCTGTTTTCAATTTGTGCCCGGAAGCACTGAGTTCGCTGTAAACGACACGGCTCCGGGTTATCGGTTGCTAGAGCTGTATGCAGATGGTCGGGTTGAATCCGAGGTCATTCGTTTAGCCGAGCCGGTGGCTGGACTGCAAACCAATCTGCATGAATATTAACAGCAGGTTCCAGCTAAAAACACTCTACCTCTTGCGCCTTCTGCCTTTCACCGGTTCAATTTCCTTAGCTAAATACCCGGCTGCATTAACCGGGATGGTCTCGGCGGTCAGAATAACACCCAACTCGCTCATCGCTTTTAAATAAACCTTACGCTTAAAATAGACCACATCTTTAAGTGGTTCCCAGTAATCCACCCAACGCCAGTCATCAAATTCCGGTTTGGGGCACTGATCAAAACGCACATTGGATTCATGGGTGATTAAACGTAACATATACCAGATTTGCTTCTGGCCTATGCACAGGGGGAGTGAGTTTTTGCGTATATAGCGCTCAGGTAACTGATACCTCAGCCAATAGCGCGTACGGCCAAGCACTTGGACATGCTGCTGTTGCAGTCCTGTTTCTTCGCACAACTCTCGATACATCGCGGCTTCTGGGTCTTCATTCGGATTAATCCCGCCTTGCGGGAATTGCCATGAGTTTACACCCATTCGTTTTGCCCAAAACACGCGACCCTCGTCATTGCAAAGGATGATCCCGACGTTGGGCCGGTATCCTTTAGAGTCAATCATGTTAAAACCTGTGTTTTTACCTTTCCTAGTTCTTTAATCTTGCTAATGGTAAAATTATAAAAAGATAGGTCAGTAATGTAAATTAATGACTGCATTGTTCCATAAATAAAGTGCATACGCCATAGGGCACGGCTCTTTTTAATGACTTGAGACAGGATTAACCGTGAGCTTAGCGATTTTTGATTTGGATAACACGCTGATTGCCGATGACAGCGACTACTTATGGGGGCAGTTTCTGGTAGATCAGGGCATCGTTGATAAAAGTTATTATGAAAGCGCCAACGCCAAGTTTTACGATGACTACAAACAAGGCACCTTGGATATTGCCCAGTTTCTCCGCTTTTCGCTAAAACCTTTAGCGGACAATAACCCCGAGCAACTCTATCAGTGGCGGGCGCAATTTATAGAACAAGCCATCAGGCCTCTGCTGTTAACGCCGGCGCAACAGCTGATCGACAAACATAGAAGCCGGGGCGATACCTTATTGGTTATCACCGCAACCAACCGCTTTGTAACCGAGCCGATAGTCCAGCTCTACGGCATTGAAAACTTACTGGCGACTACGCCGGAATTTATCGACGGTCGATACACCGGCGGCTTTAACGGCATTCCTTGTTTTCGCGAGGGCAAGGTTAAGTTATTGGAGGCATGGTTAACAGACTCAAGCGAAACCATGCAGGACAGCTGGTTTTACAGCGATTCCCATAACGACTTGCCGCTGCTTAAATTGGTGGATCATCCGGTTGCAGTCGATCCTGATGAAAAACTGGCCGAATTTGCCGATGCGGCTAACTGGCCGATTATCAGTCTAAGAAACGGGCAATGTCCGACGCATCATTTTCAAAAATAGAAATAAGGCGAAAGGCGAAGGACGAAGGGCAAAAAAAACTTGCATTAAGGCTTAATTGTTTTTTCAATTTTAGCCCTTAGCCCTTAGCCCTTAGCCTTAAACCTTGAGCCCAGCACCTTTTGCCTTTCGACTTTACCCTTTTATTCTATGACTATCATGACTTTCCCAACCATTGAATCTTTTGTCGGCAATACGCCTCTAGTCAGACTGCAACGCTTGCCCGGCAATACCAACAATACTATTTTGGTCAAGCTGGAAGGCAATAATCCGGCGGGTTCGGTCAAAGACCGCCCGGCGCTCAGTATGATTAAACATGCCGAGGAAAGAGGCGAGATTAAACCCGGCGACCGCTTGATTGAAGCGACCAGCGGTAACACCGGTATTGCGCTGGCGATGGCAGCGGCAATCAAAGGTTATAAAATGACCTTGATTATGCCGGATAACATGAGCGAAGAGCGCCGTGCTTCGATGAAAGCTTACGGTGCCGAGATCATCCTTACGCCTGCGGCAGGCAGCATGGAAGCGGCGATTGATTTGTCCAGGGAAATGGAAGCTGCCGGCAAAGGCAGGGTGCTGGATCAGTTTTCCAATCCCGACAATCCGCGTGCCCATTATGAAGGCACCGGGCCTGAAATCTGGCGCGATACGCAGGGAACAATAACCCATTTCGTCAGCTCCATGGGCACGACCGGCACCATTATGGGTACGTCAAAGTTCCTGAAAGAACAAAACAGCGATATTCAGGTCATCGGCGTGCAGCCGGAAGGCGAGTCTAAAATACCCGGCATCCGGCGCTGGCCCAAGGAATATTTGCCGACAATCTATCAGGCCGAGCGGGTTGACAGGATTATCGATGTCGATCAGATTTCAGCTGAAAACGTCACCCGCGCTTTGGCGGCCCAAGAAGGTATTTTTGCCGGAATCTCATCCGGTGGCGCTGTTCATGCGGCATTGAGATTGTCTGAGGAAGTTGAAAATGCGGTGATTGTGGTGATTATCTGCGACCGTGGCGATCGGTATTTATCCACGGGGGTTTTTCCGGGGTAATGTTGTTGGTGTATGTGGGAGCGGTTTTAGCCGCGATAATCGTGGCTAAAGCCGCTCCCACAAAGATAATGATTAGGCTCGTCCCGATCATCATCTTTGTCTTAACACTGCCCACCGCCAATGCGCTGGATAGTGTAGCGCTTGATGTCAGAACCCTTACAGGGTCGCAATGGCGATTAGAAAACATCAATATCACTCTGACCGACCTTGCGCAAAGTCCGCAAAAACTGGCCTTAACGATTGCCCGGTTAAGCCTGCCTAAACCGTTCAATGACCTCAATCTGGTCAATATCCGTTGTACGGCTTTCACCTGGCAAAACAAGGAACTATTGTGTAAACAGGGCAGGGCAAAAATGCGTTCAAAACATTGGCAGTCGCCAGCCGCCAATTTTTCATTTCAGGTCACGGAAAAACACAGCTCGTTCAAACTAAGCGGTTTGCAGCTGGCCGGTGGAAATATAGCCGTTGAAGGCGAAGAGCGGGGCGAGCACTGGCAGTTGCAGATTAACGCCAAGGCTGTAGATGGCAAGTTGATTCAACAGCTGATGCCGCAGGCAATATTCAAACTGCAAGCCGGTAAACTCGATATTAAGTTAACGGCATCCGGCAGTCATGAGTCGGTGAACAAGTTTGCTGTAACTGCCGGACTTAATGGCCTGACCGGGCAAACCCAAGACGGTCGGTTGGCTACTGAGGCGTTAATGGTGGCAGCAACGCTGAATGCCCAAAATAATAACGGCGTGTGGCAATGGCAAACTTATGTTGAGTTTAACGGCGGCGCGCTGTATTTGGAGCCGTTGTATCTGGAAGCGGCCGGGCAACATAGTGTTTTGGATGCACGGGGCGACTGGGACGCATCAAACCAACGCGTCGAAATCCACTCGGCAAGTTACCAGCATTCAAATGTCGGCGCATTAAGCGGCAGCGCAACCATTCAATATAAGGATGGCATAAGCCTTGATAAGGCTAGGCTCTCGTTGAACAGCGACAATTTGCAGGATTTTTCTGCAATCTATCTGAAACCGTTTTTTGAGCAGACGGTATTGCAAGGTGTTACGCTCGCAGGCCATTTAACAGCCGATTTTTCTATCAACCAACAAGCCTTAACCGCGTTGGCGGCAAGTTTTAATCATCTTGATATTAAAGATGAAGCAGGTCGCGGCGAAGTTCAGGGCGGCGCCGGTCGGCTTAACTGGTCGAGTGATGAAACCTTTAGCCAGTCCTCGGAAATAGCCTGGCAACAACTGCGAGTGCGTGCCTTGCCGATAGGCCCATCCAGGCTTTCGTTTCTGGGCCGGGCTGGCGATATCAAACTGCTAAAAAAGACCCGCCTGCCTTTTTTGGGCGGTGCAATCGCTGTCAATCACTTCAGCTTTCAGGCAAAAAAACAACAAGAACCCGAAGTCTCTTTTGAGGGTGACGTAAGCAATGTGTCGCTTGAGCAATTATCCCTGGCCCTGAACTGGGCGCCGCTATCGGGAACTATCAGCGGTCAAATTCCCCGCGTCGAGTACAGCAATAAAACCCTGAGTCTGGGCGGTGAATTGATCGTCAAGGTTTTCGACGGTGAAATTAAGATCAGCAACCTGGCCTCGTCGGGATTGTTTACCGATTTCCCCAAGTTCCATAGCGATCTGGAAATTGACAACCTTGATCTGGATCAGCTAACCAGCAAGTTTGAATTTGGCGGCATTACCGGCAAGTTATCGGGCTATGTCCGCCAGTTGTATATGGAAAACTGGCAGCCGGTCACTTTTTACGCCTGGCTGGGGACGCCGGATGACGATGATTCCCGGCACAGGATCAGTCAGAAGGCGGTAAAAAACATCGCCAATATCGGAGGCGGTGGCGCGGCGGATATACTGTCCCAAAGTTTCTTAAGCTTTTTTGAAACTTTCGGCTACGACAAACTGGGTCTGGGATGCTATTTACATGATGGCGTGTGTCAGCTGATGGGCGTAGAGGCCACAGAATCCGGCTACGCCATTATCACCCCCGGCGGCCTGCCGCGAATCAATGTGATCGGCTATAACCCGCGTGTTGACTGGAATGTATTGATGGAGCGGTTAAAGCGAATTACGACCTCGGATGAAGTGATTGTTGAATAGCTACGAATAGTCGAGGTTTCATCGCTCTAATTTTTGTTATTACCGACAGCGGTCTGCCGCGAATCGATGCGATCGGCTATAATCTCCATGTTGACTGGAATGTATTGATGGTACGGAGAGTCGGCATCAATCCAAGTAATTATTGAATAACCGGGAGTCCGTTATGAGAAAAATATCAGTATTAAGCGCGTTATTGTTGACTGCCTGTGTCACCATCAACATTTATTTTCCGGCTGCCGCCGCAGAAAAAGCGGCAGATGAAATCATCAAAGACATTCAAGGTATCACGCCGCAAAAAACAGAACCTAAGGCCAGTTTGCCGGATTGGCAGGTGAGTATTTATCAGTTGATTGATGCGGCGATCAATGTGGTGGTGTCCCCGGTTCAGGCCGCTGAAGCCGACCTGAACATCGATAGCGCTGAAATCAGGCAGTTGCGCGCCACTATGGAAAGCCGCTTTGCCAGTTTGCAACCGTTGTATGCGGCAGGCTTTATCGGCATACAGGCGGACGGTCTGCTGGCGGTCAGGGATGCTGCAAGCGTACCGCTTAAAGACAGGAATCAGGTCAATAAACTGGTCGCCGCAGAAAATGCCGATCGGCAAGGTCTTTATCAGGCGATTGCCAATGCCAACGGTCATCCCGATTGGGCGGCGCAAATCAAATCAACCTTTGCCGCTCGCTGGGTGAGTAATGCTCAACCGGGCTGGTGGTATCAATCTTCAGGAAGTTGGAAACAAAAATAAACATGGCAAATAGAAGAAGAGCAAAAAAGAAGTTACCGGAAACGCCGGTTAATGTGACTATAGAATCCCTGGCCCATGACGGGCGAGGGGTGGCGCATGTCGATGGTAAGGTGATATTTATCGATGAGGCGTTACCGGGCGAAGAAGTGGAGTTTATTTATACCGAAAGCCGCAAGGATTATGCGGAAGGCAAGGTCGTCAAGCTGTTAAGTCGCGCCGCCGACCGGGTTGATGCGCTGTGCGCTCATTACGGTGTGTGCGGCGGTTGCAGTTTTCAGCATGTCGAATCATCTGCGCAAATCAGAATCAAGCAGGAGTTGCTGATTGATCAGTTTAAACGCATCGGCAAGGTTGAAATTCCCGAGCTTTGGCAGCCACTGGAAGGCCCGCATTGGGGTTATCGTCGCAAAGCACGGATGGGCGTTAAATACGTCGAGAAAAAAAACCGGGTGCTGGTGGGTTTCAGGGAAAGACGGCATCCTTACTTAGCTGAAATCGAAAGCTGCGTGGTGATGCATCCTATCGTCGGCACCAAACTGATGGACTTGTCGGCAATGATCGGCGGTTTGACCATCAAAGATAAAATTCCGCAGATCGAAGTGGCTATCGGCGATGACCAATGCGTGCTGGCGTTTCGGGTGCTGGAGCCGCCGACCGATGCCGATAAGGAACGAATGCGCGACTTTGCTCATGAACATAACCTATCGCTGTGTCTGCAATCCAAAGGCCCGGATACCATCGCGCCGCTGGATGGCGAACCGGAACTGATACCGACTTATGCGCTGCCGGATCAGGGCTTGGAGTTTACATTCAAACCGGCGATGTTTACCCAGGTTAATTATGAAATTAACAAGCAAATGATCAACCGGGTGCTGGAGACCTTGGCGTTGAATGAAAACGACTCGGTGCTGGATTTGTTCTGCGGTCTGGGCAACTTTACCTTGCCGATGGCAAAATTTGCAGGAAGCGTGGTCGGTGTGGAAGGCGACCAGCCTTTGGTCAATCATGCCAAAGAAAACGCCCGACATAACGGCATCGAGAACGTCGAATTTTATGCGGCCGATTTAAGCAAGGATATTTCCGATCAACCCTGGGCTAATCGGAAATACAACAAAATCATGCTCGACCCGTCCAGAGCGGGGGCTTCGGATGTGTTGCATCATTTTAAAAAATGGCAGCCCGAGCAGATTGTTTATGTGTCTTGTAACCCATCGACGCTAGCCCGCGATGCGGGAATCCTGGTTAATGAACTGGGCTATAAACTGGTGAAAGCCGGGGTAATGGATATGTTTCCGCAGACCGGGCATGTGGAATCGATGGCTCTGTTTGAGAAATAAAAAAGTGGGATTTAAAGGCTCGGTAATTTTCTCGTTCCCACCCGCCGCACCACTGCCATTAAGGGTTTAACATATTGTGGGCGCGAATTTATTCGCGCCCACGGCATTCAGTCATAACATCTGGAAAGTTGGCCTGTTTAGCCGAGCAAGGCTTGGTATTAGTCGGTAGCGTCCAGTATTTTTAATATCCCTTCGCCTATTTGTTCTTGTCTGACAGGGTCTGTGATGGGGTGTGATTGGTTGTCGGTGATGTAAAACATGTCTTCAGCCCGGCTGCCTATAGTGGTTATTTTTGCGCTGTGTAAATGAATGTCTTGTTGCACGAATGCGCGACCTATTTTCGATAAAAGCCCTGCATGATCCGTGGTGATAAGTTCTAAAATCGTATGCCTGTTTAAAGGATCTGCATGAAATTGAATGCGGGTAGGAATAGGAAAATGTTTGGCTTGCCTTGATTGGCGATGAATGTTTTTGTGTGTTTTTACTTCGTGATGCAACAGATTGTGACGTAGCGCGGTACAAATATGCACTTCCCTGAATAGTTCATTGATGGGTTCCCCCGATTGTTCAAGAACCAGAAAACTGTTAAGCACGTAGTCATCGGTCGTGGTCATGATTCTCGCATCGAGAATGGTCAGTCCCAGTTGGTCGAGTGTGGCTGTGCTCAGCGAAAAAATAGCCTCTTCATTTTTTGTGTAAATAAAGACTTCCGCACTGCCGCGTTGGGTTTGCGGGCGCAGCAGAACCAGTGGTAGCTCATCTTCTTTGGATGAGACTATGGCGATGGTATGCCAGGCTATTTCATCGGCCGAATACCTTAGAAAATAATCATCACCGGCATGTAGCCAAAATCTGAGCATGGTGGGTTCGAATATACCGAGTTTGATTAGTTCGTCTTTTGCTTCTTTTTTGTTTTCGAGTAGACGGTCAGTCAAGGTTACGGGGTTTTGCAGGCCTCTGTGCAAGGTGCTGTAGGTCACCGAATAAAGCTCTTTTAATAGGGCATCTTTCCATGCATTCCACAGTTCAGGGTTGGTGGCGCGAATATCGGCCACGGTCAGCAGATACAAGTAATTCAGGTATTCGGTGCTGCCGACAGTCTGGGCGAATTGATGGATAATATCTGGGTCGCTGATGTCTTTTCGCTGAGCAGTCATCGACATGACTAGGTGATTGCGAACTAGCCAGCAGACTAAGTTGGTGTCATGCGAAGACAGATCGTGCTGAATGCAAAACTCTCTGGCAATTTGTTCGCCAATAACGGAATGGTCGCCGTTCTTGCCTTTGGCTATGTCATGAAATAGACCGGCAAGATACAATATTTCCGGTTTTGAAATCAGCAAAAAAATATCATTGCAGAAAGGCAGTTCATCCAGGTGTTTTTCCAGAGCAAAGCGGCGTAAATTGCGGATAACAAAAAGAGTGTGTTCGTCTACCGTGTAAATGTGAAACAAATCATATTGCATGCGGGCGACAATATTGGCAAAGCCAGGAATATAGGCGGCTAAAACTCCATAGCGATTCATACGCCTTAATTGATCGGTAATGCCTCGTGGTTGGCGGAATGCTTCTATAAAAAGACGGTTGGCATCTTTGTTATGCCGAAATGCATCGTCGATTAAATGCAAGCTTTTACGAACCAAGCGTATGGTCGTTGCCCTGACGCCTTTGATCGATGAATTTTGTTCCAGAACTAAAAAAAGCTCTAGTAAGGCTAGCGGATGTCGGTCGAAAAGCGTGTCGTCAATGGCTTCAAGGTAGCCGTTGATGATGGCAAATTTGTCGTTAAGCGGGATTGATTTGTAAACAGTTTTTGCAGAAACGAAGCGCTCATTAAATAATTGCAACAGCATTTCATTGAGGCGTTCGAGTCCCAACACCGTTTTAAAATAAAACTGCATAAACTGTTCGACATCCTCATTGTGTTCCTGATGTTCGGAGCTAAAGCCGAATTGTTGAGCAAGATCGCGCTGGTAGTCGAAAATCAGTCGGTCTTCGCAGCGGCTGGTTAAAAGATGTAGTGCGTAGCGAATTCGCCAGAGTACTTCAAGCGCGGCAACCAACTCTAAATATTCGGACTCAGGCAAGAAGCCGTATTTAATCAGCTCTTTGATCGATGAGGCATTGTAATGGCGCTTGAATACCCAGGAGATGACTTGTCTGTCGCGCAATCCTCCCGGCCCTTCTTTGATATTGGGTTCGAGATTGTAGGCGGTGTCATGAAATTTGGCGTAACGCTGTCGTTGCTCTTGCATTTTGGCCGCAAAAAACTGGTCTGACGGCCAGATTTTATCCGAGGTAGTTTGTTGTCTTAATGCTTTGCGCAGCGTGGCATTGCCGGTAATCAGGCGGCTTTCCATCAGGCTGGTCATGATGGTTTGGTCGGCTACAGCGGCTTCGACACATTGTTTGACGGTACGGACGCTTTGTCCCAGTTTTAAGCCGATGTCCCAGAGAAAGGTAAAGAAATTTGATAAAGCTTCCTGATAGGGGCTGGTGTCTTCGGAATCCAGCAGTACAACTATATCAATGTCGGAATAGGGGAATAATTCTTTTCTGCCGTAACCGCCAACGGCGCATAGTGCAAGTTGGCTGGCGTGTTCGCCGAGAAAATGTTGCCAGCAACAGCCTAAGACGTTATCAATAAAATCGGATTTCTCTTTAAGCAAATTAGAAACCGATTTGTGAGGGTTAAACTTTTGCCGAAGTTCAGTGTCTTTTTGCTTTAGCAGCTGTTTGACTTGTTGCAGACTGTCCTTTTCGGCAAAAATCGATGGATGCATGCTAATTGCCGAACTTTTAAGATGTTTGCTCAAGACGGTCACATTGCCTACAGGGCGTGGGCAAGGGGTGTGAGCTTTTCTTCCTGGCGTAAGGTCAGGATTTCATAGCCGCTGTGGGTGACTAAAATGGTATGTTCAAATTGCGCAGAAAGGCTCCTGTCTTTGGTTACTGCAGTCCAACCGTCGGCCAATACTTTCATATGCCGTTTGCCAAGATTGATCATCGGTTCGATGGTTAAGATCATGCCCGCTTCAAGGACTTCTCCGTCACCGGCTTTGCCGTAATGCAGCACTTGGGGTTCTTCATGAAATTTTTTGCCGATACCGTGTCCGCAAAATTCTCTGACGACAGAGTAACGATTAGATTCTGCATGTTTTTGGATGGCATGACCGATGTCGCCTAAGGTGGCGCCAGACTTGACCTGTTCAATGCCTAAAAACATGGCTTCCTGGGTTATTTTAATCAGGCGTTTGGCGTGCTGGCTCACTTCGCCGACGCAAAACATTTTACTGGTGTCGCCATGGTAATCGTCTTTAATGACAGTAATGTCGATATTGATAATATCGCCCGATTTAAGTTTTTTCCCGCTGGGAATGCCATGGCAGATCTGTTGGTTAACTGAAGTGCAAATTGATTTTGGAAAGCCGTGATAATTGAGCGGCGCAGGTATGACTTGTTGCACATCTACCATGTAATCGTGGCAAATCTGATTAAGTTCGTCGGTGGTAACGCCGGGAACCACGTAAGGTTCAATCATGTATAAAACGTCGGCTGCCAATTTTCCGGCAATACGCATTTTTTCAATTTCAGTTTCGGTTTTAATAAGTATGCTCATAAAAATCAGGTACAAGGCTAAAGGCTGGAGGCACGGCAAGTGACAGGCTTTTGGTTTTGTGTCGCTCGTTTTGCGCTCGTGTAATGGCTGCATTTTAACAGAGATCGGCTTGTTGTGAAAAAGTAATTATGGTATAAAGAGAAGTTCATTTTGAACTAATACTCACTCCTATCGTCACGTTTGGAAGGGTGCCGGCATAACCTGAATTTTAACTGATGGTTATTGCTGGTTTTTCAGGCGGGGTAGGTGGAGGCGTAACCCAACTCGGAACAGGTGTTCCGAATTTTAAATCTTAGGAGAATACATGTCAGCAGTATCTATGCGTCAAATGCTTGAAGCGGGTGTCCATTTTGGGCATCAAACTCGTTACTGGAATCCGAAAATGGCTACATACCTGTTCGGTTCGCGTAACAAAATCCATATCATTGATTTGGAAAAAACGCTTCCGATGTTCAATGACGCAATGAACTATCTGGGCCAAATGTCAGCAAACAAAGGCACTGTCCTGTTTGTTGGTACCAAAAAATCAGCGCGTAAAGTAGTTGCTGAAGAAGCTGCTCGTTGCGGTATGCCTTACGTTAACCATCGCTGGTTAGGCGGTATGTTGACCAACTTTAAAACCATCAAAAAATCAATCAATCGTCTTAAAGAATTGGAAGCGATGAAAGCTGATGGTACGCTTTATCAACGTTTTGCGAAGAAAGAAGCCTTAGGTATGGAACGCGAGCTTGAAAAGCTGGAGCGTAGTCTGGGTGGAATTAAAGACATGAAAGGCGTTCCTGACGTGATTTTTATATTGGATGTCGGTTATGAAAAGAATGCGATCAGCGAAGCTAGAAAATTAGGTATCCCGGTTGTTGGTATTGTGGATTCTAATAATTCACCTGAACAAGTTGATTACATTATTCCTGGTAATGACGACTCTATCCGTGCAGTTAAACTCTATTGCGAAAGCGTTTCTGCGGCAGTCATGGAAGCTAAATCAGCCGGTTTGGGATTGTCAGCAAAAGCTGATGATTTTGTTGAAGAAGCAGCCGCGGAATAAGTACAATATTATTTTTATAAGCGTTTCCTGAACGCTTAACGTTAGGCAAAAAAACGCCTCCTTACGGGGGCGTTTTTACAGTGATGAACAATAAGGAAAGACAAAGAATGAGTATGACTATTAGTGCAGCGATGGTTAAGGAGCTGCGTGAAAGAACGGCCTCCGGTATGATGGAGTGCAAAAAAGCATTAGTTGAAGCGAACGGCGATATGGAATTGGCCATCGAAAATATGCGCAAATCCGGCCTAGCCAAAGCCGATAAAAAATCCGATCGTATTGCAGCTGAAGGCATCATTGGCGCTAAGACCAGTGACGATGGAAAAACGGTAGCGATTGTTGATGTGAATTGCGAGACTGACTTTGTTGCCAAGGCGGATGATTTTGTCAATTTTGTCAATAATGTTACGGTAGCTTTGTTAAATTCAGACATTGAAACAGAAGAGCAACTGTTGGCAATGAAGTTGGCTGACGGTACTATTGTCGATGAGGTTCGTCGCGGCCTGATTGCCAGACTGGGCGAAAATATTACGGTCAGACGCTTTTTAAAATACCAGACCGCTACGGGTGGTACAGCCTGTTATTTGCACGGTAAAAAAATCGGTGTGATCGTCGAATTAGCGAAAGCAGACGAGCAGCTAGGTAAAGACATCGCCATGCATATTGCAGCGAGTAAACCGGCTTGTGTTTCTGAAGAACAAGTATCTGCAGAGCTGATTGAAAAAGAGAAGGAAATATTCTCAGCTCAAGCGGCAGAAAGCGGAAAACCTGCGGAAATTATTGAGAAAATGGTTGTTGGGCGTATTGGTAAATTTTTGGCAGAAATCACCTTGGTGGGCCAGCCTTTTATTAAAGACGATAAAGTGACTGTTGGAAAGCTGCTTGCCTCAAAAGGTAACAGCGTTATTCGTTTTGCCCGTTTGGAAGTGGGTGAAGGAATCGAGAAAAAAGAAGAAAACTTTGCCGAAGAAGTTATGGCACAAGTCAGAGGCACAAACTAACTCCTTGGCTATGGCTGCGAATTTATTCGTGTTGCCCCGCTATAGACGCGAATAAATTCGCTCCCACAATAATAAACACTAGCCCCCGATAATTAAAATGACTAAATTGATTTGCCAGAGAATTTTGCTTAAGTTAAGCGGTGAAGCTTTAATGAGTGAGACCGGTGGTAGTATTGATGCAGATATTGTTAATCGTCTTGCAACTGAAATTAAAGAGTTATGCGATGCTGGCCTTCAGGTTGGTTTGGTTATCGGCGGCGGTAATATATTGCGTGGAGCTGAAAAAGCTTCGCAAGGTTTAGATAGAGTAACCAGCGATCAAATGGGTATGTTGGCTACTGTAATCAATGCTCTGGCCATGCAGGATGCACTCGAATCCCACGGGCAACAGGTCAGGGTGATGTCCGCACTGAAAATCAATCAGGTCTGTGAAGATTATATTCGCCGCAGGGCGGTCAGACATTTGGAAAAAGGCCGGGTCGTTATTTTTGCAGCGGGAACCGGAAATCCTTTTTTCACCACCGATTCTGCAGCCAGTCTTAGGGCGATTGAAATCAATGCCGAGTTGATGATTAAGGCCACTAAAGTTAAAGGCATCTATTCTGCCGATCCCAAAAAAGACAAGAACGCTAAGTTCTATTCACGACTAACCTATGATGAAGCGTTGGATCAACGTCTGAATGTCATGGACACCACTGCACTGGTATTATGTCGGGATAATAATGTACCGATGCGGGTGATGAATATTTTTGAGCAAGGTGCGGTAATGAAACTAATGATGGGCGAAGAGATAGGATCTCTTATTCAACGAGGAACAGATAATGATCAGTGATATTCAACAAGACGCTTCAACTCGTATGAGTAAAAGTATTGATGCCTTAAAACATGAGTTTTCAAAAATAAGAACGGGCAGGGCTCATCCCAGTTTGTTGGATCAAATTAACGTATCGTACTACGGTACCGATTCTGCGCTATCTCAGGTTGCCAATATCGCTGTTGAAGATGCGCGTACGTTAACGATTACTCCCTGGGAAAAGGGCATGGTGCAAGCGATTGAAAAAGCCATTATGAAGTCGGATCTAGGTTTAAATCCCTCTACCAACGGCATGGTTATCCGTATTCCATTGCCGCCGTTGACCGAAGAGCGCCGTCGCAGCCTGGTTAAAATCGTCAAGAATGAAGCAGAGAATGGTCGTGTTGCGATCAGAAATATTCGTCGTGATGCAAATTCGGCCATAAAAGAAGCCTTAAAGGAAAAACTGATTTCCGAAGATGATGCGCATGCCGCTGAAGAAAAAATTCAAAAATTGACCGATCAGTATGTAAAAGACGTTGAGAAATTGCTGGAAGCCAAAGAAGCCGACTTACTGTCAATGTAATTGAGATTTCAATAATGCCTACGGATGACAGTATCAGTTCGGAATCAGCCAACATAAATAGCAATAATCCGCGTCACATCGCCATTATCATGGATGGCAATGGCCGTTGGGCGCAGAAACGATTTATGCCGCGTGCGATCGGCCATCAGGCCGGGGTTAAAGCGGTTCGAAAAATTGTAGAGTATTGTGCTAAACATCAGATTGATGTTTTGACCTTATTCGCTTTTAGCAGTGAAAACTGGCGTCGCCCGGAAGAAGAAGTGTCATTGTTGATGGGGTTGTTTATGGCAACGCTGCAAAGTGAAATCAACAAGCTCGATCGCAACAATATCCGCTTGCGATTTATTGGCGACAGATCGGCATTCTCTGACAAGCTGCAGACCAAAATGGCCGAAGGAGAGGCGCAAACCAAAGATAATAATGCCTTAACCTTAGTTATCGCGGCTAATTATGGTGGGCGCTGGGATATGTGTCAGGCGTTTCGAACAGTGGCGGAAAAAATAGCTGCCGGAGAATTGAATAATCAGGACATCAATGAGCAACTGATTAATCAGTATTTATCAACCGCAGACTTGCCTGAACCTGATTTGTTTATCAGAACCGGTGGCGAACAACGCGTGAGTAATTTTTTGTTGTGGCAACTCGCCTATACAGAACTGTATTTTACCGAAACACTATGGCCGGATTTTGATCAAAACTCACTTGAAGATGCTATCAACAGCTTTAAAAAACGACAAAGGCGTTTTGGTCATACCGGAGAGCAGCTGCTAGCTAAATCGATTAGTTTAAAATAACTTGCTGGTTTTACCGAAAACTAACACTTACTTCAACTTCATCTAATAATAAAATGTTACTACAGCGAATTATTACCGCCTTAATTCTGGTTCCTCTGGTTGTGCTTGCTGTTTTTCAGCTGCCTTCGGAATACTTTTCATTGCTTATTGGGTTAATCACGCTTTTAGCCGCATGGGAATGGACTAATCTGATTGGTATTCATTCGCCGATTCAACGTGGATTATTTTTGCTTGCGTTGATTTTGCCGATGTTATGGCTGCATTTCTGGACCCAATTTCTGGAGTTGGCAGCTCAGTTGTTAGATTGGCCTGATGTCAGGGACTATTCGGGCATTTTGGAGTGGCTGGTTATAGTGCCGGTATTATTCTGGATATTGGTCATGATGTTAATTAGAAATTCGCCTGTCGGCATTTTAAATCTTAAACTAAAAATGCGCTACAAGGCATTGATCGGCTGGCTTGTTCTATTGGCAGTGTGGATGTTTTTGAGCCGGTTAAGAGCTTTTTATGGTTCGGAAATGACCTTGTATTTTCTGGTTTTGATCTGGGCTGCCGATATTTCTGCCTATTTTGCCGGAAAGAAATTTGGTAAAACCAAGTTGTCACCCGAAATCAGTCCGGGCAAGACGGTTCAGGGTATGTACGGCGCTTTTGTAGCCGGCGCCGTCTGGGCTGCTGCTTTTATCGGCTATTATAGCTATCGTGATGGTTTTATCTGGATGAGGGTATCCGATTTTATACTATTGTCTGTACTGACGGTGTTGATTTCTATTTACGGCGATTTGTTTTTTAGTGTGGTCAAACGTCAACGTGGCGTCAAAGACACGGGATCAATACTGCCTGGACACGGCGGTATTCTGGATAGGATTGATAGCCTGATTGCCGCGACTCCATTTTTTTATGCCGGTATAGTCGTCATTGGGCTTATGTCATGAAAGGCATTTGCATACTCGGAGCGACCGGCTCAATTGGCGTTAGCACCTTAGATGTGGTGGCAAGACATTCCAGCCTGTATAAGGTCATCGCATTAACGGCCAATACCAACATTGACGTTCTTTACGAACAATGTCTGGAACACCATCCAGAGGTTGTTGTTGTCGTGGATCAGCATAAGGCTTTAGCCTTTGAAGAAAAACTGAAAAATACGCCCATAGCCGATATAAAAGTACTGTCAGGCGCAAAGGCGCTCGAGCATGTGGCAACGTTGGATAACGTCGATTCAGTGATGGCGGCCATCGTAGGTGCGGCGGGGCTTTTGCCGAGTCTTGCGGCCGCAAAAGCGGGTAAAACCGTATTGCTGGCCAATAAAGAAGCCCTGGTGATGTCGGGTGCCATTTTCATGCAGGCTGTCGCCGATTCTGGGGCGCAATTGCTGCCGATTGACAGCGAGCATAATGCGATATTCCAGTGCATGCCTGCCGGATATAAAACCGGTATGCAGGAAAAACAAGCCAGACGTATTTTATTAACGGCTTCGGGCGGTCCTTTTCGGGAAATGCCCGTTGAGCAACTGATCAATGTTACCCCAGCTCAGGCTGTAGCTCACCCTAACTGGGATATGGGCAGAAAAATATCAGTGGATTCGGCAACCATGATGAATAAAGGCCTGGAAATGATCGAGGCTTGTATTTTATTTGATATGACCCCAGACCAGATTCAAGTGGTCATTCATCCGCAAAGTGTTATCCATTCGATGGTGGATTATGTGGATGGAACGGTTTTGGCACAAATGGGCAATCCCGATATGCGTATACCTATAGCCTATTCAATGGCTTGGCCGGAGCGATTTGATTCAGGCGTTGAACCGTTGAATATTTTTGATGTCGGGCGTATGGATTTTCATGAGCCTAGTCTGGAACGGTTCCCCTGTTTACGTCTGGCCTATGAGGCTATTGCTACAGGCGGCACCATGCCGACTATTTTAAATGCAGCCAACGAAATTGCCGTCGAGGCATTTTTAAATGAACAGGTTAGGTTTACCGATATTCCGCTTATTATTGAACGTTGCATGAAAAAATTCGAGGCCAAGACTGCCGATACCCTGGAAATTATTCTAGATGCTGATCAACAGGCCAGGTTAATGTCCACACAGATTATTGGAGAACTTATTAACTGATGGATTTCTTGCATACGCTGTTTTATTTTCTAGTCGCCATCAGTGTCCTGGTTTCATTTCATGAATTCGGGCATTTTTGGGTTGCTCGTAAAGCCGGGGTAAAAGTACTTCGGTTTTCTATCGGCTTTGGCAAGGTTTTATGGTCGTATCAGAAAAACCCGGATGCGACAGAGTATGTGGTTTCGGCCATTCCGTTGGGCGGCTATGTCAAAATGGTCGATGAACGGGAAGGCGAAGTTAATGAAGCCGACTTGCCGTATGCGTTTAATCGCCAGTCTTTATTGGCCAGAACGGCCATAGTAGCCGCAGGCCCCGTGTTTAATCTGGTGCTCGCTGTTGCGTTGTTCTGGAGTGTACTGGTGATTGGCGAGACCGGTATCAAGCCGATACTCGGCGCGGTGGAGCAGGGCACATTAGCCGCAGCCGCAGGCTTTGTCGAAGGTGATCAGATTATCTCGGTTAACGACAAGCTGACGCCAACCTGGACGGAAGCCATGACTGTCTTGGTATCCTCGGCACTGGATGGTGAGCAGAACATTAAGGTCGCGGTAAAAAACATTGATGATCAGCAAGCTATCAGAACACTTGAGCTGACTGATAAAGACAGTGAAGATCCTGATGTACTGTATCAACGCTTAGGCTTCAAGCCTTGGTCCCCAAAATTACAAGCCATCATAGGACAAGTCCTGGCTGATAGTGCCGCATTAGCCGCCGGTTTGCAGCAAGGCGACCTGATTGTGAGTGCCGATGACACCCCCATGAACGATTGGATGCAGTGGGTAGTTTATGTAAAGGAACACCCCGGAGTCCCAATCAAGCTGGTAATTGAACGTGATGGTGTGCAGTTGCCCGTCACCATTACGCCAAAAAGTGTGGCAATGGGTCAGAAGACCGAAGGTAAAGTCGGTGCATCTGTTTATATACCCGAAGAACTGATGAAGTCGGTAAGCGTGGAATATGCATTATCGCCGTTGGCAGCGATACCGGTTGCATTGCAAACTACCTATTTTTATTCCGTTACTACCTTGAAAATGATGGGTAAAATGCTGATCGGCAAGTCTTCCATAGAAAACTTAAGCGGTCCTATCAGTATTGCCCAATATGCAGGGCAGTCTGCGACGATGGGTTTGGTGCCCTTTTTGAAATATTTGGCCTTGGTGAGTATCAGTTTAGGTGTATTAAATTTATTGCCGATACCGGTATTGGATGGCGGACATTTGCTGTTCTTCGCCATAGAAGGCATTAAAGGCGGCCCCGTTTCGGAAAGGGCGCAAATCTTCTTTCAGCAAATCGGTATTGCATTATTGGTGTCATTGATGGCATTGGCTATGTTTTTAGATGTAGGGCGTTTATTTTAATAGCTGCTAGGGGCGACCTGCCAGGATCGTCCCTACGGTAATTTGACGATTCTACGTCCTATAAATTAACACAGGAATATTATGAAAAAAATTATTATGAGCGCCGCTTTATCGTTACTCGGCCTGACTTTATCGGTGGTACATGCTGATGAAAATGCTATCAGGCAAGCGCTGGCTAAATCCATGCCATCGGTAACAGTGGAATCCGTTAAGCCTTCTGAAATCAGTGGCCTTTTTGAGGTTACCGTCGGTGGCAACATATTTTATGTTTCTGGTGATGGTAAATATTTGATACAGGGGCACTTGGTTGATGTTGCTGCACGTACGGACCTCACTGAAGAAAAGCTGAGCGGTACTCGCAAACAGGCCATCGAGAAACTCGGTCTGGATAAAATGATCGTGTTTAAACCTAAAGTAAGTAAGTATACGGTGAGTATTTTTACCGATATTGATTGCGGTTATTGCCGTAAATTGCACTCTGAAATCGATCAATACATGGCTGAAGGCATTACTATCCAGTATTTGTTTTTCCCAAGAGCCGGTAAAGGTTCCGATTCATACAGCAAAGCCGTATCAGTTTGGTGTGCCGCTGATCGCAAAGCCGCCTTAACCGCAGCTAAAAAAGGCGATAAGCTCGAAGCTAAAACCTGTGACAACCCGGTCGATCAGCATATGCAATTGGCTGAAGATTTTGAAGTGAAGGGCACACCGATGATCGTTACCGAAAAAGGTAATATTTTTCCCGGTTATCTGCCTGCAAAACAGCTGATTGAAGCATTGGAAGATGAAAGAAATCCTAAATAAAGCGATGACCTAAAGACTGTCGGCGCTTTTAGGGAGGGTGTAAAAAAGGCTGTTATTCGCCTTAAATCATCACCACTTGCTAAAGGCGTTACCCCTTTCTTCTGTGCTTTAATAGCGCATGCACGGTTTGATGAGGAGGGCAGGCGCAAGCCTGTTCTCTACTCTACCCGTCTTTCATATTTCCTGAAAATGATAAAGATAGCAAAAAAGGGTAGCGTCCCCTTTTGTTCTTCGGTCATTCATCACGATCACCAATGTGTAATGATGAAACATGATCAGAAGCCATCCAGTCATCAGGATAAATACCTTGTGCCACCACCCGATGAAAAGAAGAATAGGGCCAATCTTTAACGCGTGTCCCCCAGCCATGCTTGACCGGATTAAAATGAACATAGTCAAAATGATTGGCATAATCCCGCTCATCCCGAACAGTATGTTCCCAAAAACGACGCTGCCAGATTCCCCGTTCATGACGTTTAAGACGTACCTTTGAGCGATATTCAAATGCAGGAATTGCTTTAGAAAAATGTTTTTTAATCGCTTGCCAACGCCCCGAATAATCAACATCGCCCGCTGGCAATGTCCAGATACTCGGTAACTGCTCCATGCGTTGCTCTACCTCCTGCATTCATGCAGTCGAGTGCATATGTTCCGGCAAGACCACCCAAGCATCAATATGAAACGGGGTATCACACTTAGTAACCCGTACCGCTTCGCGCAAAACATCAATATGATTGACCAGTAAACGCGATTGTGAATGGCGTTCCAGCAAGTTAACCGTAAAAAAGTAAGTCCCACCCGGAACCCGATTACGTCGATAATTAGACATTATTTTTTCGTAGGGAGGATAAGCGATAGCGCCATCCGCCAACAACACGCACAATAGTCATTATTACGCCCAATAACCCTTGTCAAATTAAAGCTCCACAACGTTTCAGGTGCATGACGCTCACGCTTATGCACCCTACGTAGTCATTTATGCGGGTTACGAGTTATCATTAAGATAGAATTAAGGTTATCCACAAAATCTGTGGATAACCCTGTCTTTAATTTGTCATAATTCCTTTTAACCCTCCTTCCCTTCCATAAGTATCTACACAAGTTTTTCAGGAAAATGGCATGATATCGCATGATTTTAAAAAACACTGACGGGTATCGACCCACGCCTCGCCAATCGCCATCAGGAAATAACTTGTACCTGACCCCAGTTATTCAAAGGACGCGGTGGAGAATCCAAGTCGCGTAAATCTCGCGTAAGCAAATTTTAGACATAAAAAAAGCAGTCACCCTGACGAGTCAACTGCTTGTTTTTATTAGTTCTTTGTGGTGGGTCGTGCGCGATTCGAACGCGCGACCATCGCATTAAAAGAGCGCATCATATTCTTCAACTAATTGTTATTTATAATATTTTACAAGGACGCTCATTGCAATTTGCCGGACTATTCATCACGATGCATAACTAATCCCGGCAAAAATCCGGCAGTAACATTCACTATATACATGCTACCATCACAGAAACCATGCGTTATTTTTGCAACCCTTGGAGTTCTGTCAATAACTGTATGCAAAATGATTTTTTTTTCCAAAATGTTAGGTTCTGTTGACGTTTCGCCACTCAGGTAGAATTGGTCATTTTGGGTAGCATGAACCGAATAAATTTAAGCGATGAAGAGTGGATGCGTATATTGGCAAACTTAAAAAAATTGACAGGCATTCATATCGGGCGGCCAGATACTTGTAGACAATTTATTAGTGCCTGCTTGTGGATATTACGTTCGAGATCGCAGTGGCGGGTTTTGCCGCCAACGCATGGTAAGTGGAATAGCATATTCAAGCGTTTTTCACGCTGGTGCCAATGGCGCATGGGAGAAGCTCTTCGGTCATTTTTCTGAAGCATCTGATTTACAGGATGTTTCTATGGATGGGTCGGTCATTAGGGCGCATGCCTGCGCGGCTGGGGCGGCAAACAGCACCGCCGATAATGAGGCACTGGGGCGTTCCAAAGATGGTTTTGGCTGTAAGATCCACGCGCTCTGTGATGCCTTGGGCATGCCGCTTAAGTACATCCTGACAGGCGGACAGGCGGCTGAATGTAAGCAAGCGATACCCTTGCTGGAAAACGTTAATGCCTCAGCCGTTTTGGCGGACAAGGCTTACGACACAAACGAGTTGAGAGGGTGGTTGGAATGTCGGGGAATAAAAGCCGTCATCCCGCCAAAATCGAATCGGAAAGAAGAAATTGAGTGCGATTTTTGGCATTATAAGGAGCGGCATGCAGTCGAATGCATGTTTGGCAAGCTCAAACACTATCGTAGGATTGCTACGCGTTATGAGAAAAAAGCCATTAATTACATGGGGATGCTGTCATTTTCATCGGTACTTTTATGGTTAAGATGAAACGTCAACAGAACCTAGAATTTAACTGGAAAACGGCGTCTAAGTTTTGCCAGTTTTACAACAAAAGAGCGTTTAAATTTTCCAGTGGAGACCCAATATCATGTTGATATTATTACACATGACATTTTTTTGACTGGAAAATTCAACCCTGATTGATGGCAAATATTGAAAGCCGTTTTCCACAACTCGATATTTTGATTAAATAACCGAAACAAGTCCAAGGACGTTAGCGTTAATTCTAGCCTAACAAACTATAAAAAAAATAAATGAAAAAATTTTATACTACATTTAATTATAAGATGCGTAATAGGAGAAGATCTATAAACGCAATCAATAAAAAGAAAAAAAGGAAAGATAAACTTTATGTATTTATTAGTACAAATAACAAAACTGACGAATCAAAATTAAGCAATACCTCACCACCAGTTATACCCATTAAAGCACCAGACGATTTTAGTTTAATAAACAATACAGAAGCAACAATTAGATATTTTAATAGCGCTCAAGCTGAATTAAAAAAACACAATAGAATTCTATTTGATATTTCTCATATTAAAACTTTAACAACTGATGCGATTGCTGTTCAGATAGCAAAAATTAAAGATACAAGTTTTCATAAAAATAATGGCATTCTGGGAAATGGTCCAAATGATAAAAACCTAAATAAATTATTCCTTCAAAGTGGTTTTTATGATTATGTAAATACAAATGGTCAAAAACCTATCAATAATAAAAAATTACTAATTCACGAGATTACAAATAACCGTGTTGAACCTGATATTGCTAAAAATGCCTGCTTATTGGGATTAAAGCATACGTTTGGAAATGAATACATATTTGAACCACTATACGATATCTTAATTGAAGTTATGCAAAACACAAACAATCACGCCGGTAATACGCGAGGTATTTATGATTGGTGGTTGCACGTTTATAATCATGAAGATAGCTCAAAAACAAGTTATACTTTTTTGGATTTAGGAGTTGGTATTTTTGAAAGCTTACCAGTTCAATCATATAAAAGAGATTTTTTAGAGCTTCTTGGATTGTCATCAAATTTAGATTTAGTTCCAAAGCTTTTTGCAGGTGAAATCAAATCAAGAACTGCAAGACCAGAAAGAGGGAAAGGTATACCCCAAGTATTCGAATGTGCGCAAGATAAAACATTTGATAAGTTTATACTAATTTCAAATGACATTTATGCCGATTTAAAAAATAAAATTTATAAACGTATGTCTGCAGACTTTATTGGGACTTTGTATTACTGGGAAATTGCAAACAACAATGAAATATTAATTGAAAACGAAAATGAAAATTAAAGACACTTTAGTAATTGCAACTGAATTCAAAGATAATCCTGGCGCTAGGGATAGAGAGGACGGGCCTCATTCAGGACAACAGTTTTTAGAAGATATATTTTTAGACCGCTTTAATAAAGCGGTTAATGAAAACTATATATTACTAGTTGACCTTGATGGTGTCTGGGGTTACCCATCATCATTTGTTAGCGGTTCATTTGGTAAATTATCTATGGAAGTCGGTTCAGAAATTTTACTTAAACATTTACGGTTTAAATCAGATAAAAACCCTCTTAGAATAGATAAAATTATTAATGAGATTAAAAATCCAACACCAAAAAAATGAAAGTACTAAAAATAATTTTAATAGTCCTCGTTTTTGTGATGGGCTTGACTTTTGGCGTTGTAATTGATGACTTCCCCAGACTGACACTAAATAAAGAAGTTAGATTATTTGAACCCTTATCGTTTATGTTAACTGCAACTATAGGGCTTTTAATTCCTTTCTTTGTAAAGCGTTGGATTGATGATAGCAGACAACTAAAAAATAATTTAATTAATGAATTAAGAGATACTTTAAGAGAAGTTGAGACAATAAGAAATAAAATTAAATATTGTTATTTTAATAACAGCATTGGAGCAAGTGACAAACAAGAAATTATAATATTGTTTGAAGAATCAGACTTAAAAATTAATTGTTTGGAAGAACAATTTATAGAATCATTTGATAAGGAAACTAAAGAAATAAGAAAGGAAATTAATAAAAAATATATAAATTATTGGAAATATGCAACAGGTGGAGAATTGATGTCAAATAAATTTATATCAATTGATGAAGGTTTTTACAGAAAACATAATGTATTATATACTGAATTTGAAACCAAAATAAAACAAGCCATTAATAAAATACACATAATATAATTAAAAGCGTGGAAAACGGCGTCTAAGTTTTGCCTGTTTTACAACAAAAGAGCGTTTAAATTTTCCAGTAGAGGCCCAATATCTTGTTGATATTATTACACATGATATTTTTTTGACTGGAAAATTCAACGCTGATTGGTGGCAAATATTGAAAGCCGTTCTCCATTATAGGAGCTCAACGCTATGCCATCAGTTCCCCTTTATTTTAAGAATTTTGCACCGTCTGTTTCTGCGGGTGTGTCTGCGCCCCGGCGCGGGCGGTGTAACATGTAAAATAGCGTTCATTTAAGCAACTTAGTATGAATAATTGCATTTCAAAGCAATACGGAAAATATACGCTTGATGATATTAACAATATTATTAGCTTACTTCCGGTACTCCAAGAATTAAACGGTGAGATGTTTTCATTGATTACTCAGAAGCCACATCGACTTAGGGAACTGCTCGGGAAGAATTTTTATTGGTCTGAAATTTATCAATACTCGCTATTAGATCAAACCAATGTTTGCTTAGAATGCATGGGTATTTTGCAAACAATCACTGAACTTTCTCAGTCTAGCGGAAATGCTAATTCAAAAGTTATCGAATTTCTTCACGAAGACTCAAGAATAAATTCTTCAGAAAAGGATCTTCCCGATGAACAAATCAAATCAATACTCACAACGAGTTATTCTCTTTTAAAAACCGTTGAAAGTATTCAAATACATGGGCAGTTATTAAATCAGTTAATCCTCCAAGTTGAAGGGGGTAATGATAATGCATTGTTCAAAATCATTGAAATTGATCACTCTGCTATGAGCTGCCCTTGTATAGCTGACAGAATCGCATTAGCTGAATTAGAGCAAGATAAGCTATTTTTTGATTCATTGAAGAAAGCTTTAAATTGTCCTCACAAAACGAAGCAGTCTAACTACCGCGAATTACGTTATCTTCTAGAAATATTAGATGAAGACCAAACCTTAAGCACCTTGTCAATGGAGCAGCTATACCAGCTATGCTGTGTTGATATTGAGCTATATCCAATTGAAGGAAGTAATCCAGCAAAAAGTTTAGATCAGTTCGCTCGCCGTTGGAAATCTGAGCGTTCGACATAAAATCATCATTTTATGTAGTCGGCTTTTAATTTCTCTTCACTTATTGTTCGCCCCATGCAGGACGGATTGTCTGTCCTGCCTCAATCTAAATCATGGGGTATTTCAATGAACAACCATTCTAATCATGGCCTAGCTAAATACAATACAACAAGCCACCCAGAACAAGGAAATGAAGCCGACGCGCAAGGTCAACTGGATTCCGGAGCGGCAGCGACGGAAACAGTTTACCTGATCGTTGGCAACCAAGAGCCGCGCCCTGATACTGGGAAGACAGAGGCCATTGCTTTAACACCCGGAGTTTTAAGCTCTGGCTCTTCCAGTAAAGCCAAGAAGAAAAACAGCGGATCAGGTGCGCCCCCTAGTAACACAGCACCTGCTAATTACATAAACCCCCCAGAAACAACAAAATTACTGCGCTTTGGTGTTGATAGTTTGTATCTGTCTTATCCTGGAAAACTCGCTTCTGAGTGAGATCGGAGACTAACAGGGTTAAAGTTAGCAGCGCAATCCGAAGATGATACGGGAAAAGCTAAAGCCCAAGTTAAAATCCCCCCTGCGTCAGAATAGTTGTCACCTCAAATTTTAAGAAAAAATAAAATTTGAGATTAGGCATGAAAAAATATAAAAGATACTCAGCAGGCTTCAAAGAGCAGGCATTGGTAAAAGTTTACAGTCGTGGCAATAACCAATCTTACATTCAACTCATAAGTGCAATCGCTGAGAATCGGACTTGAAGGGGGCTAGC